>NZ_SSOE01000033.1:0-17700 GCF_029871175.1 Pseudomonas sp. BN607 | reverse complement strand
GCGCCGACGGTACGACCGCCTTCACGGATAGCGAAGCGCAGACCGTCTTCCATTGCGATGGTCTTGATCAGGGTAACAGTCATCTGAATGTTGTCACCTGGCATTACCATTTCAACGCCTTCCGGCAGTTCGCAGTTACCGGTCACGTCAGTGGTACGGAAGTAGAACTGTGGACGGTAGCCTTTGAAGAACGGAGTGTGACGGCCGCCTTCTTCCTTCGACAGGACGTAGACTTCTGCGGTGAACTTGGTGTGCGGCTTGACCGAACCTGGCTTGACCAGAACCTGGCCACGCTCAACGTCGTCACGCTTGGTACCACGCAGCAGAACGCCGCAGTTCTCGCCAGCACGACCTTCGTCCAGCAGCTTGCGGAACATCTCAACACCGGTGCAGGTGGTGGTGGTAGTGTCACGTAGACCAACGATTTCCAGCGGATCCTGAACGCGGACGATACCACGCTCGATACGACCGGTAACAACGGTACCACGACCCGAAATCGAGAACACGTCTTCGATCGGCATCAGGAACGGCTGGTCGATGGCACGAACTGGCTCAGGAATGTAGCTGTCCAGAGTCTCTACCAGCTTCTTGACAGCGGTAGTGCCCATTTCGTTGTCGTCTTTGCCTTCCAGCGCCATACGAGCCGAACCGATGATGATCGGGGTGTCGTCGCCTGGGAAGTCATAGGTGGACAGCAGGTCGCGAACTTCCATCTCGACCAGTTCCAGCAGCTCAGCGTCGTCTACCAGGTCAGCCTTGTTCAGGAAGACCACGATGTACGGAACGCCTACCTGACGGGACAGCAGGATGTGCTCACGGGTTTGCGGCATCGGACCATCGGCGGCCGAGCAAACCAGGATCGCGCCGTCCATCTGGGCAGCACCGGTGATCATGTTCTTCACGTAGTCAGCGTGACCTGGGCAGTCAACGTGAGCGTAGTGACGAATGGTCGAGTTGTACTCAACGTGAGCGGTGTTGATGGTGATACCGCGCGCTTTTTCTTCCGGAGCCGAGTCGATCTTGTCGAACTCAACGATTGCCGAACCGAAAACTTCGGAGCAAACGCGAGTCAGAGCTGCGGTCAGAGTGGTCTTACCGTGGTCAACGTGGCCGATGGTGCCGACGTTAACGTGGGGAAGGGAACGATCAAATTTTTCTTTAGCCACGACAGTGAACCTCTTGCCTAAAGGGGATTAGCCTTGTTTTTTAATGAGCGCTTCGACGATGTTCGACGGAGCCTCGGCGTATTTGGAGAATTCCATGGAGTAGCTTGCGCGACCCTGAGACATGGAACGAACGTCGGTTGCGTAACCGAACATCTCTCCGAGCGGTACTTCGGCGCGGACGACGCGGCCAGAGACCGACTCATCCATACCTTGGACCAGACCACGACGACGGTTCAGGTCACCCATCACGTCACCCAGGTAGTCTTCCGGGGTTACAACTTCGACCTTCATGATCGGCTCGAGAACCACGCCGCCGCCCTTCTGGGCCAGCTGCTTGGTTGCCATCGAAGCGGCGATTTTGAACGCCATTTCGTTGGAGTCGACGTCGTGGTACGAACCGTCGAATACCGTGGCCTTCAGGCCGATCAGAGGATAACCGGCAACAACGCCGTTTTTCATCTGTTCTTCGATACCCTTCTGGATCGGAGCGATGAATTCCTTAGGAATCACGCCACCAACGACTTCGTTGGAGAACACCAGACCTTCGGTGATGTTGCCCTTGTCGTCCTGATCTGGCTCCGAGAAACGGATCCAGCAGTGACCGAACTGACCACGACCACCCGACTGACGAACGAATTTGCCTTCGATCTCAACGCCGGACTTGGTGATTTTCTCGCGGTACGAAACCTGCGGCTTGCCGATGTTGGCTTCGACGTTGAACTCGCGCTTCATGCGGTCAACGAGGATGTCCAGGTGCAGCTCACCCATACCGGAGATGATGGTCTGGCCGGTTTCTTCGTCGGTCTTGACGCGGAACGACGGGTCTTCCTGGGCCAGCTTGCCCAGAGCGATTCCCATCTTCTCCTGGTCAGCCTTGGTTTTCGGCTCAACGGAGAGCGAAATCACCGGCTCAGGGAAGTCCATACGCTCAAGGATGATTGGCTTATCGATGTCGCACAGGGTTTCGCCGGTGGTCACATCTTTCATGCCGATCAGCGCTGCGATGTCGCCAGCGAGCACTTCCTTGATCTCTTCACGCTGGTTGGCGTGCATCTGCACCATACGACCAACGCGCTCTTTCTTGCCCTTGACCGAGTTGATTACCGAGTCACCGGACTTCAGAACACCCGAGTAGACGCGAACGAAGGTCAGAGTACCTACGAACGGGTCGGTCGCGATCTTGAACGCCAGAGCCGAGAACGGCTCGTTGTCGTCTGCGTGACGCTCGTCCTTACGAACAGCCGGATCTTCTTTGTCCAGCTCCTTGTCATCCGGGTTGATACCCTGAATGGCAGGAATCTCGGTCGGAGCAGGCAGGTAGTCGATGACAGCGTCGAGAACCAGGGGAACGCCCTTGTTCTTGAACGACGAACCGCAGACAGCCGGAACGATCTCACTGGCCAGGGTGCGCGCACGCAGGCCTGCCTTGATCTCTTCGACGGTCAGCTCACCTTCTTCAAGGTACTTGTTCATCAGTTCTTCGTTGGCTTCGGCAGCAGCTTCCACCATGTTCGCGCGCCATTCTTCGGCCAGCTCGAGCATGTCCGCAGGAATCTCTTCCTCGCGGTAGGTGGTGCCTTTGTCGTCTTCGTTCCAGTAGATAGCCTTCATCTTGATCAGGTCGACCTGACCCTGGAAGTTATCTTCCGAACCGATGGCCAGCTGAACCGGCACTGGGGTGTGACCCAGACGGTTCTTGATCTGACCTACGACGCGCAGGAAGTTTGCACCGGCACGGTCCATCTTGTTCACGTAAACAACACGTGGAACGCCGTACTTGTTGGCTTGACGCCATACGGTTTCGGACTGAGGCTCAACGCCGGAGGTACCGCAGAACACAACGACCGCGCCGTCGAGTACGCGCAGCGAACGCTCTACTTCAATGGTGAAGTCAACGTGGCCGGGGGTATCGATGACGTTTACACGGTAGTTGTCATACTGACCAACCGAACCTTTCCAGAAGGTGGTAACGGCAGCGGAGGTAATGGTGATACCGCGCTCCTGCTCCTGCACCATCCAGTCGGTGGTCGCGGCGCCGTCATGCACCTCGCCCATCTTGTGGCTCAGACCTGTGTAGAACAGGATCCGCTCGGTAGTGGTAGTCTTGCCCGCGTCAACGTGGGCACAGATACCGATGTTACGGTAGCGGTTAATTGCTGTAGTACGAGCCATAAAGCCCTCGCAAAATGATTGATGCTTGAATTAGAAGCGGTAGTGCGAGAACGCTTTGTTGGCTTCAGCCATACGGTGAACGTCTTCACGCTTCTTGACTGCAGCACCCTTGCCTTCGGCAGCATCCAGCAGCTCGCCGGCCAGGCGCAGAGCCATCGACTTCTCGCCGCGCTTGCGGGCGTAGTCTACGAGCCAGCGCATTGCCAGAGCGTTACGACGGGATGGACGAACTTCAACCGGAACCTGGTAAGTGGCACCGCCGACACGGCGGGACTTTACTTCGACCAGCGGAGCGATGGCGTCGAGAGCTTTCTCGAAGATTTCCAGGGGGTCGCTGTTCTTGCGTGCTTTGACGGTATCCAGAGCACCGTAAACGATGCGCTCGGCTACGGCCTTCTTGCCGCTTTCCATCACGTGGTTCATGAACTTGGCGAGGATCTGGGATCCGTACTTCGGATCGTCAAGGATCTCACGTTTTGCTGCTACACGACGTCTTGGCATGATAAGCCCTCAAACGGTCTTCAGGTTAGCCCGGGACGTGGGTCTTCGACCCCTGCCCGACCTTACTCTTATCGACTCAAAAAAATGGATGTCTGCAAACGGCCGATTACTTCGGACGCTTGGTACCGTATTTCGAACGACCCTGGTTACGGCCTTTAACGCCCGAAGTATCCAGAGAGCCGCGAACGGTGTGGTAACGAACACCTGGCAAGTCTTTTACACGGCCGCCACGAATCAGGACGACGCTGTGCTCTTGCAGGTTGTGGCCTTCACCACCGATGTACGAGGAAACCTCGAAACCGTTGGTCAGACGCACACGGCATACTTTACGCAGTGCCGAGTTAGGTTTTTTCGGCGTGGTGGTGTACACACGGGTGCACACGCCACGACGTTGCGGGCAGTTCTGCAGCGCAGGAACGTCGGACTTCTCGACCGAACGCTTACGCGGCTGACGTACCAGCTGGTTGATAGTTGCCATCTACTAGCTCCACTGATTGTCTTGCGACTCTATTGTCTTGCAAGAAAGCCAAAAATTGGCGAGACGGAGCCTCACCAAATTTAAGGGTACAAAAGTCTAAAGAGGATCTTGCACCCAGTCAAGACGAGGCCCCGGCCCTCCCCGCCCGATCATCGGCAACATTTCATGTCGCCGATGCCCGTTCGAGGCTTGCCGGGGCCCTGCCCTGTACTTAGTTACCGCTGGAATTCAGTGCTTCGGTCAGTGCGGCTTCCACCTCACTGGCGCTCACACGCAGCGGTTTGTCGGCATCACGGCGACGCTTGCGCTCGCTGTGGTAAGCCAGACCGGTACCAGCCGGGATCAGACGACCCACGACCACGTTCTCTTTCAGGCCGCGCAGGTAGTCGCGCTTGCCGGTTACCGCCGCCTCGGTCAGTACGCGGGTGGTTTCCTGGAAGGAAGCCGCGGAGATGAACGACTCGGTCGACAGCGACGCCTTGGTGATACCCAGCAGCACGCGGGTGAACTTGGAGATGAACTTGTCCTCGCCGGCGAGACGCTCGTTCTCTACCAGTACCTGGGTCAGTTCCATCTGGTCGCCCTTGATGAAGCTGGAATCGCCCGACTCGGAGATCTCGACCTTGCGCAGCATCTGACGCAGGATGGTCTCGATATGCTTGTCGTTGATCTTCACGCCTTGCAGACGGTAAACGTCCTGAATCTCGTTGACGATGTACTTCGCCAGCGCACTAACACCCAGCAGACGCAGGATATCGTGCGGATCGCTCGGACCGTCGGAGATTACTTCACCGCGGTTTACCTGTTCACCTTCGAAGACGTTCAGGTGGCGCCACTTCGGAATCAGCTCTTCGTACGGATCGCTACCGTCGGTCGGAGTGATGACCAGGCGACGCTTGCCCTTGGTCTCTTTACCAAATGCGATGGTGCCGCTGACTTCAGCCAGAATCGAGGCTTCTTTCGGACGACGCGCTTCGAACAAGTCGGCAACGCGCGGCAGACCACCGGTGATGTCACGGGTCTTCGACGTTTCTTGCGGGATACGCGCAATAACATCACCAACACCGATCTGCGCACCGTCGGCAACACCAACGAGGGCGTTGGCCGGCAGGAAGTACTGGGCAGGTACGTCGGTACCTGGCAGGTACAGATCCTTGCCAGCAGCATCGACCATCTTGATGGCCGGACGGATTTCCTTGCCTGCGGCAGGGCGATCCTTGACGTCCAGTACTTCAATGTTGGTCAAGCCGGTGAGCTCATCGGTCTGACGCTTGATGGTGATGTTTTCTTCCATGCCCACGAAGGTCACGGTACCTTTCAGTTCGGTAACGATCGGGTGGGTGTGCGGGTCCCACTTGGCGACGATGGCGCCAGCTTCGACCTTTTCACCTTCCTTGACCGAAATCACCGCACCGTAAGGCAGCTTGTAGCGCTCACGCTCACGACCGAATTCGTCGGCGATGGCCAACTCACCGGAACGCGACACGGCAACCAGGTTACCGTCGGCACGCTCAACCTGCTTGAGGTTGTGCAGGCGCACCATACCGCCGTTCTTGACCTGGACGCTGTCCGCAGCCGAAGTACGGCTTGCAGCACCACCGATGTGGAACGTACGCATGGTCAGCTGGGTACCCGGCTCACCGATCGACTGAGCAGCGATAACGCCGACAGCTTCACCGATGTTCACCTGGTGACCACGAGCCAGGTCGCGACCGTAGCACTTGGCGCAGATGCCGTAGCGGGTTTCGCAGTTGATCGGCGAACGCACGACAACTTCATCGATGCTGTTCAGCTCGATGAACTCGACCCACTGCTCATCAACCAGGGTACCGGCCGGAACGATGACGTCCTCGGTGCCTGGCTTGAACACGTCACGGGCAATGACACGGCCCAGTACACGCTCACCCAGCGGCTCTACAACATCACCGCCTTCAATGTGCGGCGTCATCAGCAGGCCCTGGTCGGTGCCGCAGTCGATCTCGGTTACTACCAGATCCTGGGCAACGTCTACCAGACGACGAGTGAGGTAACCGGAGTTAGCGGTCTTCAGTGCGGTATCCGCCAGACCCTTACGAGCACCGTGAGTCGAGATGAAGTACTGGAGTACGCTCAGACCCTCACGGAAGTTCGCAGTGATAGGCGTCTCGATGATGGAGCCGTCCGGCTTGGCCATCAGACCACGCATACCGGCCAGCTGACGGATCTGGGCTGCGGAACCCCGCGCACCCGAGTCAGCCATCATGTACATCGAGTTGAAGGACTCTTGCTCGACTTCCTTGCCTTCGCGGTCGATGACCTTCTCTTTCGAGAGGTTGGCCATCATCGCCTTGGACACTTCGTCGTTCGCCTTCGACCACAAGTCGATGACCTTGTTGTACTTCTCGCCCTGGGTTACCAGGCCGGAGGCGTACTGGCTCTCGATCTCCTTCACTTCGTCGGTAGCGTTACCGATGATGCGAGCTTTCTCGTCCGGGATAACGAAGTCGTTAACACCGATGGAAACGCCGGAAATGGTCGAGTAAGCGAAACCGGTGTACATCAGCTGGTCAGCGAAGATAACGGTCTCTTTCAGACCAACCACGCGATAGCACTGGTTGATCAGCTTGGAGATCGCCTTTTTCTTCATTGGCTGGTTGACCACGTCGTACGGCAGGCCTGCCGGTACAACCTGGAACAGCAACGCACGGCCGACAGTGGTGTCGACGATGCGGGTATTCTTGACCACCGAACCATCACGCTCTTTCACGGTTTCGTTGATACGAACCTTGATTTTTGCGTGCAGGGCAGCTTCGCCGGCGCGGAATACGCGGTCGACTTCCTGCAGGTCGGCGAACACGCGACCCTCGCCCTTGGCGTTGATGGCTTCACGGGTCATGTAGTACAGACCCAGTACAACGTCCTGCGACGGAACGATGATTGGCTCACCGTTGGCTGGCGACAGGATGTTGTTGGTCGACATCATCAGCGCACGTGCTTCGAGCTGGGCTTCCAGGGTCAGAGGCACGTGGACCGCCATCTGGTCACCGTCGAAGTCGGCGTTGTACGCGGCGCAGACCAGCGGGTGCAGCTGGATAGCCTTACCTTCGATCAGTACCGGTTCAAAGGCCTGGATACCCAGACGGTGCAAGGTCGGTGCACGGTTGAGCAGCACGGGGTGTTCGCGAATCACTTCGGCGAGAACGTCCCACACCTCTGGCAGCTCACGCTCGACCATCTTCTTGGCAGCCTTGATGGTGGTCGCCAGACCACGCATTTCCAGCTTGCCGAAAATGAACGGCTTGAACAGCTCGAGGGCCATCTTCTTCGGCAGACCGCACTGGTGCAGACGCAGGGTCGGACCTACGGTAATTACCGAACGGCCGGAGTAGTCCACACGCTTACCGAGCAAGTTCTGACGGAAGCGACCTTGCTTACCTTTGATCATGTCGGCCAAGGACTTCAGCGGACGCTTGTTCGAGCCAGTGATGGCGCGACCGCGACGGCCGTTGTCCAGCAGGGCGTCAACCGCTTCCTGCAGCATGCGCTTTTCGTTGCGCACGATGATGTCCGGCGCCGACAGATCCAGCAGGCGCTTCAGACGGTTGTTACGGTTGATCACCCGACGATACAGGTCGTTCAGGTCGGAGGTCGCGAAGCGGCCACCATCCAGCGGCACCAGCGGACGCAGGTCCGGCGGCAGTACTGGCAGGACGGTCAGGACCATCCACTCTGGCAGGTTGCCCGAGCCCTGGAAAGCTTCCATCAGCTTCAGGCGCTTGGACAGCTTCTTGATCTTGGTTTCCGAGTTGGTCTGCGGAATTTCTTCGCGCAGGCGGCCGATCTCGTGCTCCAGGTCGATAGCGTGCAGCAGCTCGCGGACAGCCTCGGCACCCATGCGGGCGTCAAAGTCGTCACCGAACTCTTCCAGCGCTTCGAAGTACTGCTCGTCGTTCAGCAGCTGGCCCTTTTCCAGGGTAGTCATGCCCGGGTCGATAACGACATAGCTCTCGAAATAGAGCACGCGCTCGATATCACGCAGGGTCATGTCCATCAGCAGGCCGATACGGGACGGCAGCGACTTCAGGAACCAGATGTGGGCAACCGGCGAGGCCAGTTCGATGTGCGCCATGCGCTCACGACGAACCTTGGCCAGGGCAACTTCAACGCCGCACTTCTCGCAGATTACGCCGCGGTGCTTGAGGCGCTTGTACTTGCCGCACAGGCACTCGTAGTCCTTGACTGGGCCAAAGATCTTGGCGCAGAACAGGCCGTCACGCTCAGGCTTGAACGTACGGTAGTTGATGGTTTCCGGCTTCTTAACTTCACCGAACGACCACGAACGGATCATTTCAGGCGACGCCAGACCGATGCGGATGGCGTCGAACTCTTCGACTTGACCCTGGTTTTTCAGCAAATTCAGTAGGTCTTTCAAGGCCTTTCCTCCTGGCGGAGCAGGGAGCGGGCATAACCTGCCCCACTCCCCTTCGCGTCACGTGTTATTCGGTTTCCAGATCGATATCGATACCGAGCGAACGAATCTCTTTGATCAACACGTTGAAGGACTCGGGCATGCCCGGCTCCATACGGTGATCGCCATCCACGATGTTCTTGTACATCTTGGTACGGCCGTTCACGTCGTCCGACTTCACTGTGAGCATTTCTTGCAGGGTGTATGCCGCGCCGTATGCTTCCAGCGCCCACACTTCCATCTCCCCGAAACGCTGACCACCGAACTGCGCCTTACCACCCAGCGGCTGCTGGGTAACCAGGCTGTAGGAACCAGTGGAACGCGCGTGCATCTTGTCGTCCACCAAGTGGTTCAGCTTGAGCATGTACATGTAACCAACGGTCACAGGACGCTCGAACTTGTTGCCGGTACGGCCATCGAACAGCACCATCTGGCCGCTTTCTGGCAGGTCTGCCAGTTTCAGCATGGCCTTGATCTCGCGCTCTTTGGCACCATCGAAGACCGGAGTAGCCATCGGCACGCCTTTCTTCAGGTTGTGGGCCAGAGCCAAGATCTCTGCGTCGGTGAACTCTTCGAGGTTTTCCTGACGACCGCCGATCTCGTTGTAGACCTCGGTCAGGAACACGCGAAGCTCAGCAGCTTTACGCTGCTCTTCGAGCATGCGGTCGATCTTCTCGCCCAGGCCCTTGGCCGCCAGGCCCAGGTGGGTTTCGAGGATCTGACCAACGTTCATACGCGAAGGTACGCCCAGCGGGTTCAAGACGACGTCGACCGGAGTACCGTTGGCATCGTGCGGCATGTCTTCAACCGGCATGATGACCGAGACAACACCCTTGTTACCGTGACGGCCGGCCATCTTGTCACCCGGCTGGATGCGACGGCGGATTGCCAGGTATACCTTGACGATCTTCAGTACGCCCGGCGCCAGGTCATCGCCCTGCTGCAGCTTGCGCTTCTTGTCTTCGAACTTGTCGTCCAGCAGACGGCGACGGTCGACGATGTACTGCTGAGCCTTTTCCAGCTGCTCGTTCAGTGCATCTTCAGCCATGCGCAGTTTGAACCACTGGCCGTGCTCCAGACCGTCCAGCACTTCGTCAGTGATCACGGTGCCTTTCTTCAGGCCCGCACCACCGTCGACCACTTGGCCGTTCAGGGCAGAACGCAGACGCTCGAAGGTTGCACCTTCGACGATGCGGAACTCTTCGTTGAGGTCCTTGCGGATCTCGTCCAGCTGCATCTTCTCGATGGCCAGTGCGCGGCTGTCGCGCTCAACGCCGTCACGGGTGAAGACCTGTACGTCGATGACGGTACCCTTGGTGCCGGTTGGCACACGCAGGGAGGTGTCCTTAACGTCGCTGGCCTTCTCGCCGAAGATCGCGCGCAGCAGTTTTTCTTCCGGAGTGAGCTGGGTTTCGCCTTTAGGCGTCACTTTACCCACCAGGATGTCGCCAGCGCCTACTTCAGCACCTACATAGACGATACCGGCTTCGTCCAGCTTGTTCAGTGCAGCCTCACCCACGTTCGGGATGTCCGCAGTGATTTCCTCTGGGCCGAGCTTGGTGTCACGCGCCACACAGGTAAGTTCCTGGATGTGGATGGTGGTGAAGCGGTCTTCCTGAACCACACGCTCAGACAGGCAGATGGAGTCTTCAAAGTTGAAGCCGTTCCACGCCATGAACGCGATGCGCATGTTCTGACCCAGAGCCAGCTCACCCATGTCGGTGGACGGACCGTCAGCCATGATGTCGCTGCGCTGAACCTTGTCACCTTTGCTCACCAGCGGACGCTGGTTGATGCAGGTGTTCTGGTTCGAACGGGTGTACTTGGTCAGGTTGTAGATATCTACACCTGCTTCACCGGTCTCGACTTCGTCGTCATTGACGCGAACGACGATACGGCTGGCGTCGACCGAGTCGATCACACCACCGCGGCGAGCTACCACGCAGACACCGGAGTCACGGGCAACGTTGCGCTCCATGCCGGTACCTACCAGCGGCTTGTCGGCACGCAGGGTTGGTACAGCCTGACGCTGCATGTTCGAACCCATCAACGCACGGTTGGCGTCGTCGTGCTCGAGGAACGGAATCAGCGAAGCAGCAACAGAAACAACCTGCTTCGGCGAAACGTCCATCAGGGTGACGTCTTCCGGCGCCTTGACGGTGAATTCGTTCAAGTGACGAACAGCTACCAGCTCATCGATCAGCTGCTTCTTCTCGTTCATCGCGGCCGAAGCCTGGGCGATGACGTGATCCGCTTCTTCGATAGCCGACAGGAACACGATATCGTCGCTGACAACGCCTTCCTTCACCACGCGGTACGGGCTTTCCAGGAAGCCGTACTGGTTGGTGCGGGCATAGGCTGCCAGGGAGTTGATCAGACCGATGTTCGGACCTTCAGGGGTCTCGATCGGGCACACGCGACCGTAGTGGGTCGGGTGTACGTCACGGACTTCGAAGCCAGCACGCTCACGGGTCAGACCGCCAGGGCCGAGTGCAGAGACGCGGCGCTTGTGGGTAATCTCGGAGAGCGGGTTGTTTTGGTCCATGAACTGGGACAGCTGGCTGGAACCGAAGAACTCCTTCACCGCGGCCGCTACCGGCTTGGCGTTGATCAGGTCTTGCGGCATCAGGCCTTCGCTTTCCGCCATCGACAGACGTTCCTTGACCGCGCGCTCAACACGCACCAGGCCAACACGGAACTGGTTCTCGGCCATCTCGCCGACGCAACGAACGCGACGGTTACCGAGGTGGTCGATGTCGTCGACGATGCCTTTGCCGTTACGGATATCGACCAGGGTCTTCAGAACCTCGACGATGTCTTCCTTGCTCAGAACGCCCGAACCTTCGATCTCGGTACGACCGATACGACGGTTGAACTTCATGCGGCCAACGGCGGACAGGTCGTAACGCTCGGCGCTGAAGAACAGGTTGTTGAACAGGGTCTCGGCAGCATCCTTGGTTGGCGGCTCGCCTGGACGCATCATGCGATAGATCTCGACCAAGGCTTCCAGCTGGTTGCTGGTGGTGTCGATCTTCAGCGTGTCGGAGATGAACGGACCGCAATCGATGTCGTTGGTGTACAGGGTCTCGATGCGGACAACCTGTGCCTTGGCGACCTTGATCAGCAGTTCGGTAGTCATCTCGGTGTTGCACTCGGCGAGAATCTCGCCGGTAGCCGGATGCACAATAGCCTTGGCAGTGGTGCGGCCAAGGACGTATTCCATAGGAACGTCCAGCTGCTTGACGCCAGCCTTCTCCAGCTGGTTGATGTGGCGCGCAGTGATACGGCGGCCTTGCTCAACGATGACTTTGCCGGTTTCGTCATGGATGTCCATGACCGCGACTTCACCACGCAGACGCTGCGGCACCAGTTCCAGGCTGAGCTTTTCGCCGGAAATGTGGAAGACGTTGGTGGTGTAGAAGGTATTCAGCACTTCTTCTGTGCTGTAACCCAGGGCGCGCAGCAGCACCGAGGCCGGCAGTTTGCGGCGACGGTCGATACGCACGAACACGCAGTCCTTCGGGTCGAACTCGAAGTCCAGCCAGGAACCGCGGTAAGGGATGATGCGAGCGGAGTACAGCAGCTTGCCGGAGCTGTGAGTCTTGCCACGGTCGTGGTCGAAGAACACACCAGGCGAACGGTGCAGCTGGGAAACGATCACACGCTCGGTACCATTGATAACGAAGGTACCGTTCTCAGTCATCAGGGGGATTTCACCCATGTAGACTTCTTGCTCTTTGATGTCCTTGATCGCTTTGTTCGACGATTCCTTGTCGAAGATGATCAGGCGCACCTTGACCCGCAGTGGGACCGCGAAGGTCACGCCACGCAGGACACATTCCTTCACATCGAAGGCGGGTTCGCCCAGGCGATAGCCTACGTACTCCAGGGCAGCATTGCCGGAGTAGCTGATGATCGGGAATACCGATTTGAAGGCCGCGTGCAGGCCGACGTCGCGGAACTGATCCTTGGATGCTCCCGCTTGCAGGAATTCGCGATACGAATCCAGCTGGATGGCCAGAAGGTATGGCACATCCATGACGTCCGGCAACTTGCTAAAGTCCTTGCGGATACGTTTTTTCTCAGTGTATGAGTAAGCCATCAGCGTTCCCCAGCTTGGTCACCTGCTTGTTTGGCTTCTCCCGGCGGGAGCAGCCAGAAAATCGTGCAAACCCCTTGGTTTGCGCACCCACATGGGTGTCTTGCAGCGTGTTATCGGGGCCGGTACGACCAGCCACCAATAACGGAAAAAGGCCGGTGGCATAAGCCACCAGCCATCAGCCTTTTGCTCAACGCTCAGGCTGGCATCGCAAAGTCGAGATTACTTCAGCTCGACTTTAGCGCCTGCTTCTTCCAGCTTCTTCTTAGCGTCTTCAGCGGCTTCTTTCGAAACGCCTTCAGCTACAACCTGAGGAGCGCCATCGACTTTCTCTTTGGCTTCTTTCAGGCCCAGACCGGTCAGCTCGCGAACGGCCTTGATCACGTTCACTTTCTTGTCGCCGGCTTCAACCAGAACAACGTTGAACTCGGTCTGCTCTTCAACAACGGCAGCAGCAGCAGCTGGGCCAGCAGCGGCAACAGCAGCGGTAACGCCGAAGGTTTCTTCCATTGCTTTGATCAGCTCAACAACTTCCAGAACGGTTTTCTGGCCGATTGCTTCGATGATTTGTTCGTTAGTCAGAGACATGACTCAATCCTGTATTGGGGTGACAGCCTACGCAGCCATCAAATTAAACGTATGATTTTGAAAGAGTTCGCACGCCTTAGGCGGCGGTAGCTTCTTTCTGGTCGCGAATGGCTGCCAGAGTACGAGCCAGCTTGCTGGTGGCGCCTTGGATAACGCTCATCAGTCGTGCAATAGCTTCGTCGCGGGTCGGCAGGGTAGCCAACACGTCGATCTGGTTCGCTGCAATGAAATTGCCGTCAAACGCAGCTGCCTTGATCTCGAACTTGTCCTGACCCTTGGCGAACTCTTTGAACAGACGAGCAGCAGCGCCCGGGTGTTCGTTGGAGAAAGCAATCAGGGTCGGGCCTTTGAACGCGTCGTTGAGGATCGAGAATTCGGTGCCTTCAACAGCGCGCTTGAGCAGGGTGTTACGCACTACACGTACGTAAACGCCAGCTTCGCGGGCCTCTTTACGGAGTCCGGTCATTGCGCTTACAGTCACGCCACGGGCATCAGCCACAACAGCGGACAGAGCGACTTTGGCAGCCTCGTTGACTTCAGCGACGATGGCCTTCTTGTCTTCGAGTTTAATTGCCACGGGTTTACTCCTGGTTTTTACCGTTTCATCTGGCCGAAGCCGGATGTCGTTTTGGTGTCTGATTCGGTAACGAATCGGGAGCACCATCTGCGTGGGCTGGTGTTTTAAGGCTTGCGCCGCCTACGGTCTTGGATAGCCCCCGCCAGGCAGGGACCCCAATTTTTGCTGGTGGCGCGACAGGTCGCGCCACCATGTTCTTACACGTTCAGCGAGCTCTGATCGATGACCAGACCTGGGCCCATGGTGGTGCTCAGGGTAACGCGCTTAACGTAGATACCTTTCGAAGAAGCAGGCTTGATACGCTTCAGGTCAGCGATCAGGGCTTCAACGTTTTCCTTCAGCTTGTCAGCTTCAAAGCCGATTTTGCCAACGGAGGTGTGGATGATACCGTTCTTGTCGGTACGGTAGCGAACCTGACCAGCCTTGGCGTTTTTCACGGCAGTGGCTACGTCTGGAGTCACGGTACCAACTTTCGGGTTAGGCATCAGGCCGCGAGGACCCAGAACCTGACCCAGCTGACCCACAACGCGCATGGCATCAGGCGATGCGATGACGACGTCATAGTTCAGGTCGCCGCCTTTCATTTCGGCAGCCAGATCGTCCATACCTACACGGTCAGCGCCGGCAGCCAAAGCAGCTTCAGCAGCTGGACCCTGGGTGAAGACGGCAACGCGAACGGTCTTGCCAGTGCCGTGCGGCAGCACAGTAGCGCTACGTACGACCTGGTCGGATTTACGCGGGTCAACACCGAGGTTTACGGCGATGTCGTAGGACTCGACGAACTTGGCAGCAGGCAGCGAGGCCAGCAGGGTTGCCGCTTCTTCGAAGTTGTAGGCCTTGCCTGCTTCGATTTTCTCGGCGATTGCCTTTTGGCGTTTGGTCAGCTTAGCCATTACACACCCTCCACGTTCAGGCCCATGCTGCGGGCAGAGCCAGCGATGGTGCGTACAGCAGCGTCCAGGTCAGCGGCAGTCAGGTCAGCCTGTTTGGCTTTCGCGATGTCTTCCAGCTGAGCACGGGTAACGGTACCGACTTTAACGGTGTTCGGGCGAGCCGAACCACTGGTCAGGCCAGCAGCTTTCTTCAGCAGAACCGAGGCAGGGGTGCTCTTGGTCTCGAAGGTGAAGCTACGGTCGCTGTAGACAGTGATGATCACAGGAGTCGGCAGGCCGGCTTCTTGACCCTGAGTACGGGCGTTGAAGGCCTTGCAGAATTCCATGATGTTCACACCATGTTGACCCAGTGCTGGACCAACGGGTGGGCTTGGGTTGGCCTGGCCGGCCTTTACTTGCAGCTTGATGTAAGCCTGAATCTTCTTAGCCATGAGCTACTCCAAAATCGGGTACGAACGCCTGATGGCTCCCCGGATGACTTGCGTTTTATCCCAGTGACGACAAAACCCCGCAGCACACAGGGCTGCGGGGTATGGGATGCGTTGTCCGCCTAGACCTTTTCGACCTGGCTGAACTCGAGCTCCACCGGAGTAGAGCGACCGAAAATAAGCACTGCAACCTGCAGACGGCTTTTCTCGTAGTTAACCTCTTCGACACTACCATTGAAGTCTGCGAACGGACCATCAATGACTCGAACCACTTCACCTGGCTCGAACAGCGTCTTCGGCTTCGGCTTATCGCTACCGTCTGCTACGCGACGCAGGATAGCCTCAGCTTCTTTATCAGTGATCGGCGCAGGCTTGTCTGCGGTACCACCAATAAAGCCCATCACACGAGGGGTATCCTTGACCAAGTGCCAAGTCCCTTCGTTCATCTCCATCTGGACCAATACATAGCCAGGGAAGAATTTACGCTCACTCTTGCGCTTCTGGCCATTGCGCATTTCGACGACTTCTTCGGTCGGGACCAAGATCTCGCCGAAACCGTCTTCCATGCCAGCCAGCTTGACGCGCTCGATCAGGGAGCGCATTACATGCTTCTCGTAACCCGAGTAAGCATGCACAACATACCAACGCTTAGCCACGGGACACCTTTAGCCAACGATCAAGGAGACCGCCCAGCCGAGCAGGGAATCAAGACCCCACAACAGCAGTGCCATAACCAGCACAACAGCCACAACAATCAGCGTGGTCTGGGTGGTTTCCTGGCGGGTCGGCCACACGACTTTACGAATCTCGGTACGAGCTTCCTTCGCCAACGCAAAGAACGACTTGCCCTTCGCAGTCTGCAGAGCTACAAAGCCCGCGACAGCAGCCAGGACGAGAAGTGCGAGAACGCGATACAGGATCGGGGAGGCGGAGTAGTATTGATTACCCACAACACCAACAACCACCAAAGCCACTACAGCCAGCCACTTGAACAGATCAAAACGCGATTCTTGGGCTTCAGTTTTGGGGGTCATCGAGGAGGATCCTGTAAGAAGAAAGCCATCACACCGAGGTGAAATGGCAGGTCAGGAGGGAATCGAACCCCCAACCTACGGTTTTGGAGACCGTCGCTCTGCCAATTGAGCTACTGACCTGTAACGCTGTATCAGGCCGGCCATTATACCGGCCTGATCAAGTAAATCAACTACTTATTCAATAATTTTTGCTACGACGCCAGCGCCGACGGTACGACCGCCTTCACGGATAGCGAAGCGCAGACCGTCTTCCATTGCGATGGTCTTGATCAGGGTAACAGTCATCTGAATGTTGTCACCTGGCATTACCATTTCAACGCCTTCCGGCAGTTCGCAGTTACCGGTCACGTCAGTGGTACGGAAGTAGAACTGTGGACGGTAGCCTTTGAAGAACGGAGTGTGACGGCCGCCTTCTTCCTTCGACAGGACGTAGACTTCTGCGGTGAACTTGGTGTGCGGCTTGACCGAACCTGGCTTGACCAGAACCTGGCCACGCTCAACGTCGTCACGCTTGGTACCACGCAGCAGAACGCCGCAGTTCTCGCCAGCACGACCTTCGTCCAGCAGCTTGCGGAACATCTCAACACCGGTGCAGGTGGTGGTGGTAGTGTCACGTAGACCAACGATTTCCAGCGGATCCTGAACGCGGACGATACCACGCTCGATACGACCGGTAACAACGGTACCACGACCCGAAATCGAGAACACGTCTTCGATCGGCATCAGGAACGGCTGGTCGATGGCACGAACTGGCTCAGGAATGTAGCTGTCCAGAGTCTCTACCAGCTTCTTGACAGCGGTAGTGCCCATTTCGTTGTCGTCTTTGCCTTCCAGCGCCATACGAGCCGAACCGATGATGATCGGGGTGTCGTCGCCTGGGAAGTCATAGGTGGACAGCAGGTCGCGAACTTCCATCTCGACCAGTTCCAGCAGCTCAGCGTCGTCTACCAGGTCAGCCTTGTTCAGGAAGACCACGATGTACGGAACGCCTACCTGACGGGACAGCAGGATGTGCTCACGGGTTTGCGGCATCGGACCATCGGCGGCCGAGCAAACCAGGATCGCGCCGTCCATCTGGGCAGCACCGGTGATCATGTTCTTCACGTAGTCAGCGTGACCTGGGCAGTCAACGTGAGCGTAGTGACGAATGGTCGAGTTGTACTCAACGTGAGCGGTGTTGATGGTGATACCGCGCGCTTTTTCTTCCGGAGCCGAGTCGATCTTGTCGAACTCAACGATTGCCGAACCGAAAACTTCGGAGCAAACGCGAGTCAGAGCTGCGGTCAGAGTGGTCTTACCGTGGTCAACGTGGCCGAT
>NZ_SSOE01000032.1:0-2247 GCF_029871175.1 Pseudomonas sp. BN607 | reverse complement strand
GACCAAGTCGTGATCCAGTGGCTGGTTGATGTGCACGGTGAAGGTTGGTTTGACGTTCTCGGCCACCGAAGTCTGGTCGGCCGTGATGGTGACCTTGACCAGGTCGCCTTCGTTGCCGCCACCTGGGTTGCTCGGGGTACTTGGAGTACCCGGCTCGTCAGTGACAGTGGTGCTGACTTCAGTTTTATCCAGAGTCAGTTTTTCGAACTTGCCGACGTCGTCGCCGCTCACCGAGGCGATCGAGTTGACCACCACTGGGTTGCTGCCGACGTAGACGTTGTCCGGAGCAGTGACAGTAATGCTGCCAGTAGTGCCGTTGGCCGGCACGGTGATGACAGTTTTACCGTCGCTCAGCGTGAAGGTCAGGGCGCTGTGGTTGTTGATCGGCAAGCCGTCTTTGTTGGTCAGGGTCACGGTGTAGGTGATCTGGCCACCTTCACTGGCGGACTCGGTTGCGGTCAGTTTTGCCACAACTTCGTTGGTGGTGTCCTTGACCTTGACCGAAGCATCCCCACCCAGTTGCAGGTTCTCGAAGTCGCGACCGTCGACATCCACGGCCGACTTGATGCCCAAGGTGATTGTGCCGGCATCTTTGTAGACGTCTTCACCTTGTGATGCATGAGTGTACGGCGCGCTGGTTTCACCGGCCTTGATGGTGACCTTGGCATCGTTGCTCAGGGTCACGACCAGGTCGTGGTCCAGCACGGTGTTGATCTTGACGGTGAAGGTCGGTTCTTTGTTTTCGTAGACCGACTTCTGGTCGGCCACGATTGTAACCTTGACCAGATCACCCTCGTTACCGGCGCCCGGAGTACCCGAGCCAGGCTCGTCGGTGACCTCGGTGCTGACCTTGGTTTCGTCCAGCGTCAGCTGCTCAAACTTCCAGGCATCAGCGCCGCTGACGTATTGCAGACTCTGCTCGATCGCAGCGTTCGCACCAGTATAGACATCATCCGGAGCGGTAACGGTGATCGAGCCAGTAGTGCTGTTGGCTGGGACGGTGATGGTCGTCTTGCCGTCGCTAAGGGTAAAGGTCAGTGCCGAGTGATTGTTGATCGGCAAGCCGTCTTTATTGGTCAGGGTCACGGTATAGGTGATCTGGCCACCTTCGCTGACAGACTCGGTTGCAGTCAGTTTGGCCACAACTTCGTTGACCGTGTCAGTAACCTTGACCGAAGCGTCGTGGCCCAGCTGCAGGTTCTCGAAGGTGCGACCATCGATATCAGCCGCCGACTTGATGCCGAGGGTTATTTCGCCGCTGTCCAGGTAGACGTCTTCGCCCTGTGCCGCATGGACATAAGGGTCACTCGAAGTCTGACCAGCTTTGATGGTGACCTGTGCATCGTTGCTCAGCGTCACGACCAGGTCATGATCCAGTGCCGTATTGATGTGCACTGTGAAGCTCGGTTTGACGTTTTCGGCGACCGAGACTTGATCGGCGGTAATGGTGACCTTGACGATATCGCCCTGGTTCTGGTCGCCCGGGACACCCGAGCCTGGCTCGTCAGTGACTTCGGTGCTGACCTTGGTTTCATCCAGGGTCAGCTGCTCGAATTTCCAGGCATCAGCGCCGCTGACGTACTTCAGGCTTTGCTCGACCGGTGCATTCTCGCCGGTATAGACGTTGTCCGGGGCAATAACGGTAACCGAGCCCGTGGTGCCATTGGCCGGCACGGTGATGCTGGTCTTGCCATCGCTCAGGGTAAAGGTCAGTGCCGAGTGATTGTTGATCGGCAAGCCGTCTTTGTTGGTCAGCGTCACGGTGTAGGTGATCTGGCCACCTTCGCTGACAGACTCAGTCGCAGTCAATGTCGCCACGACTTCGCTGACCGTATCGGTAACATCGACCGAGGCGGCACCGCCGAGCTCCAGGTTCTCGAACGGACGCCCGTCAACATCAACTGCCGACTTGATGCCGAGGCTGATTTCGCCGGCATCTTGGTAAACGTCGTCGCCCTGCGCTGCATGTTCGTACGGCGCGCTGGTGTCGCCGGCCTTGATGGTGACCTTGGCATCGTTGCTCAAGGTCACGACCAGGTCGTGATCCAGCGGCTGGTTGATGTGCACGGTGAACGTCGGTTTGACGTTCTCGGCYACCGAGGTCTGGTCGGCCGTGATGGTGACCTTGACCAGGTCGCCTTCGTTGCCACCACCTGGGTTGCTCGGGGTACCTGGGGTGCCCGGCTCGTCAGTGACAGTGGTGCTGACCTGGGTTTTGTCCAGGGTCAGGTTTTCGAACTTGCCGAC
>NZ_SSOE01000031.1:0-152801 GCF_029871175.1 Pseudomonas sp. BN607 | reverse complement strand
GAACGGGATGCCGGTCTTGTCGATCAGCTGCTTGAGGACCTTGGCGGTCATCTTGCGGTTGGCACCGGCACCGATCACCAGGATCGGGCTGCGAGCCTTCTGCAGTTTTTCTACAGCGGCTTCGACGGCCTTGTGTTCCGCCAGGGGGCGACGGTGGAGGCTCGGGGGAATCGGCAAACTGTCGGTCTGTTCCGCCGCGATGTCCTCAGGCAACTCCAGGTGCACGGCGCCCGGTTTTTCTTCTTCAGCCAGGCGGAACGCTTCGCGCATACGCGCCGGGATGTTGTCGGCGGAGGCGAACTGGTGGGTGTACTTGGTGATGGGGTCCATCATGCCGCACACGTCGATGATCTGGAAACGGCCTTGCTTGGACTTCTTGATCGGTTTTTGGCCGGTGATCATCATCATCGGCATGCCACCCAAGTACGCGTAGGCACTGGCGGTCACCAAGTTGGTCGCGCCAGGGCCAAGGGTCGACAGACTAACGCCGGTTTTGCCGGTGAGGCGGCCATAAGTGGCAGCCATGAAGCCGGCGGACTGCTCGTGACGGGTCAGTACCAGCTTGATCTTCGACTTGCGCAGGGATTCCAACAGGTCCAGGTTTTCTTCACCGGGAATGCCGAACACATACTCGACACCTTCGTTTTCCAGGCATTGCACAACGACATCGGCGGCCTTGGTCATATCAGTTCACTCTCTGAGATTGTTGTGGAAATAAACGAATGGGGACTGGGTGCTCCCCCTTGATTGACCCAGGCGTGTGGCGCCTCAGAACAATAAAACGGCCTGCAACCAGATGCGCTCCCCCTGTGCCCTGTTTTCCACCAGCGCTTCATGTTGCCACTTCAGGACGACTCCAAATTCTGGCGTCTGGTATTTCACCACCGGGCCAAATGCAGCGACCTGCCCACGGTTGCCGTTCTCTCCCACCGACTCACCCTGGTGCTCGTCATCGCTGACCTGTTTGTACAGATAGCCGCTCAAGCCCACTTGCCAGTGCTCATTTACGCTGTAGCCCAAGTGGTAGTCGACGTTGACCTCCCGTCCCGATCGATAATCGGTCTCACGGTTGTTCTCATTGATCATGTACAGCATCTTTGCACTGATCTCGAGTTCATCGATTGGGTTGGCTGTGATCGAATACCAAGGCGAATACGACCACACATTCGTCCCGGCGTTGAACAGGCGGTCTTTGTCATACGAACCTGTGGGGGCGTAGACATCCACACCCAGCATCTGGTGAACGCGTGGCGAACTCCAGCCCATGAACAATGGGGTAAATGCAAGATTGGCAAGTCCCGCGCTTTTGCCGCTATAGCGCACGCGGCCCTGAGGCGTGTTCGTGTACCAACTCACTTGGCCGCTGATGTAAGGCTGCGCAGCTCGGCTGGCGATTGTTGCACCGAATAGGGTGTAGTCGCTGTAAACGTAATCAAGGCAGACGGCAAGAGCCTCGTAGCTGATGCTGAAGTCCTCAATACCCGACTGTTCATGACCATTTGCGTCTTTTAGCTCTGTTGCCTTATACGCAGAACTGTAGAGAAAGATCGTCAGCCCTGGCGGTGGCATTCGGCCAGCCAGTACCGTGTCCAGGCCTAAAGGGTAAGCAGTACCGTTATATTCAGTCGCGTGTGCGGGGGCATTCAACAGCAGGGTGGCGGCTGCACAAAAAACAGGGAAACGGTTGCCGGTCAGCAACGCAGGGGCACGCAGCATAAAGATGATCTCGTATGGATTGTTGTTTTAATTACGAAGATTCATGTAGTGGATGCTTCATTTCAGGCAGCAGTGTTCCTCCTGGTGCCAGGTAACTTGCTCGGATTCGGGGGAAATACTTCAGTTGGGCGCGGCACTCTCGGCTTAATGAGAATGCCGCAGCCATCATGCTTGAGCGCTACCAGGCAGTAGTACCGCCGTCCACGCGGATATCCGTACCGGTGATGAAGGAGCTCTCATCCGAGGCCAGAAATAGCGCCGTGGCAGCGACTTCTTCCGGTTTCCCCATGCGCCCCAGCATGACCTTGCCTACCATGGTCTCGGCCCATACGGGATCTTGGAGCAGCGGAATGGTTTGCTTGGACTCGATCAGGCCGGGGGAAATGCTGTTGGCCCGCAGTCCATGGACTCGCCCCTCCAGCGCCAACTGGCGAGTCATGGACAGCACGGCGCCTTTCGCCGCCGAGTGGGCAATCCCGGGCAGCAGTTTGTATGTGGACCACGCTGACACAGACGCCGTATTGATGATCGACGCACCCGGCGACTTGATCAGTTCAGGCCATGCGGCCCGCACCATGTGAAAGACCAGGTTCACTTCCTGATCGATGGTGCGGTGCCAGTCGTCATCGGAGATCTGATCAATCCATCCAAAATAGGCCATTGCAGCGTTGTTAAACAGCACGTCCACACGGCCATAGGTTGATACAGCGAGATCAACCAGCTTGGCACAACTGGCTGGGTCGGTCAGGTCGCAACGACTGAGGGAGACCATATCGCCGCCCTCTCCTCTGACCATCTCCACTGTCTCTTCGGCAGATTCCGGATACACATCGCAGCCAACAACCTTGGCGCCCTGCCGAGCAAACATAAGCGCAGCAGCTCGGCCCATTGAGCCACCGGTACCCGTAATAATGCAGACCTTGCCTTTCAAACGATCGCTCATGACGTGTTCCTTGTTGTTATTTGAATATTTTCAGGCGCAACATCTAAAAAAAGACTATGGAGTCGATATTTGAGTAAACTTTAGGGACTTGCCCACTTGGATGACTAGTCGAGCAAATCACTAAACACTGTTGCGTGTGAGCACCAATAATCATCAGGGCTGAGCCGGTATTGAGTGGACTTATACATTGGTCCGCTCCCTTCAGATATCACGCTGCCTGGACATGCAACCCCAGGATTTTCATAGCCTCAAGTAGATCGACGTGCATATCGTGCTGCCATAGCCAGTCGAATCGCTCGCTCAGCGCTTTGCCCAACATTTGCTGGTTATCTAATACATCAGGGTTACGAAACTCATAAAGCTCGCCCGCCTCCCACGACGTTCTTTGGGCACGGCAGGCGCGTGGACGGCGTACGGCGTCATACGCTTCCAGCACAGCTTCAGGATTCTTGTTGACCACTTGTGGGTAGGCAAGTAGGCGCGCGAGTAGCCAGGCGTCTTCTAGGCCTTGACCAGCGCCCGCACCTTGATGCGGCAGCATTGCATGGGCCGCGTCGCCGATCACGGCCACGCGCCCATGCGTGTAACCTGGAAGCTCTGGGAGGTCGTGCAGTGCCCATAACGATGGGCTCGCAATAGCCTCCAACAGGATGCGTGCTGCATCGCCCCAGCCCGCAAACGCCTGCAGCATTTCTGTTTGACTTGCAGTCCTGACCCAAGGCTCATCACTCGGCCAGGTTGGTTCGGAATGGGTACGATTGGAGGTGAATGCGACCACATTGATCAGCCTCCCCTGTTTGACAGGGAAGGTAAGGATATGACCATCCAGGCCGAGATACATCTGCGGCACATTCAGTAGGTGTTCATCGACCCCGCGCGCCCGGTAGGTGCGGCGTAACTGCTGGCTGTCAATAAGGCCGCGGTAGGCGCAAGTACCACTGAACCGGGGTGAAACCAAGGGTTGCTGCAAGCCCTGCAGTACATGGTCACGAATCGATGACTTGATGCCGTCGGCGCCGATCAACAAATCACAGTGATGCTTACTACCATCAGAAAACGTTACGCGAACCCCCTCCTCATTCTGAATCACCTGTTGCGCACGCTTCCCAAACTGAGCAATACCCGATGGCAACTGCCGGGCCAGCGCATCCAGAAAATCAGCGCGATGGACCGAAGACTGGCCGACCCCCTCCGCAACGCTGTTACCCAAATA
Source organism: Pseudomonas sp. BN607 (assembly GCF_029871175.1). Taxonomy (NCBI): domain Bacteria; kingdom Pseudomonadati; phylum Pseudomonadota; class Gammaproteobacteria; order Pseudomonadales; family Pseudomonadaceae; genus Pseudomonas; species Pseudomonas sp. BN607. The sequence continues at coordinate 148,929 of NZ_SSOE01000031.1, read as the reverse complement.
GTGGGCATTGCTGCCAAGGCGCCACTCAAACCAGATGTCTTGCCATGGAGCGGGTGTGCAATCAGCGATCTTTCGGTAATGCCCTGCAATACCTAAGCCCGCGATTGCTCTGACCGCGTTAGCGCCAAACGAAACGCCAGCGCCCACTTCGCCAAATGCGGGGGCGGCTTCAAATAATTGAACGCTTAGGTGGGTATGTCGGCAAAGATTGAGAGCGAGGGCGATGCCGGCAATACCGCCACCGATAATCGAGACACGCAAGGCAGAAGATGAGTCATGCATAGCTAAATACCCCTGGGAATGATTGTTATTGGAGCTCCCAGATGATTGCTGCTGTGATGTTATTTATAAATGCCGTGACCGGTATAATGCCCATCACGCTTGTGAATGTACCTGGCAGCCCGATTACCCGGCATTGCCTTCAACCATCGACGGTTAGGAAAGTAACGGCATCATGGAACTACGCGACCTGGACCTGAACCTGCTGCTGGTTTTTAACCAATTGCTCATAGATCGCAAGGTTTCGACCGCCGCAGAAAATCTCGCACTGACCCAGCCCGCAATGAGCAACGCACTCAAGCGCCTGCGCACAGCGCTCAATGATGAACTGTTCGTACGGACCTCCAAAGGCATGGCGCCGACCCCATATGCGTTGCATCTGGCTGGGCCGGTAACTAATGCCATACAAACGCTGCGCGATGCGCTTGTCCGACAAAATACATTCGATCCTTTGACCTGCAACCGGCGCTTCACCATGGCCATGACGGACATCGGCGAAATCTATTTCATGCCTGCGTTGATGGATGCCTTGGCTGAGCTAGCCCCAGGGTGCACCATCAGCACACTGAGAAACACTTCTGATTCCGTCGCCGAGGGGCTGCAAAATGGTACTGTCGACCTGGCGGTTGGTTTGCTTCCTCATCTGCAAGCAGGTTTTTTTCAGCGCAGGCTGTTCCATCACCGCTACGTATGCCTCTGCCGTGCTGGTCACCCTGCCACGCTACAGCCACTGACACTTGAAGCGTTCTCCAGTTACGGTCACGTAAAGGTGGTAGCTGCCAACACAGGGCATGGTGAGGTGGACACCTTCTACGCGCGTGCTGGCGTTGCGCGCAATGTCCGCCTTGAAGTCCCGCATTTTGTGGCGGTGGGACACATACTTCAGCGAACGGACCTCCTCGCAACAGTTCCGGAACGCTTTGCGATCAGTTGTCAGGAACCGTTCGGCCTCTGTATGTTGCCACCCCCGGTTGAATTGCCAAATATCGAGATCAACCTGTTCTGGCATGAACGTTTCAACAAGGATCCGGCGAATCGGTGGTTGCGCCAAACGATGTTTGACCTGTTTTCAGACCAGCAGAGGGTGGCGATTTCGTGATGTGGTTTGACTGCAGCTCGATGCGCGCCTAGGGGGGAGCAGTTAGCCTCCCCCGAGTTCCGATGGATGGATGCCAAACGTTATTTGATGCCAGCCCCTAATGCAGGGAACACATCACTGAACAACAGGCCAATCAACTGCTGTCCGTTTGGTGTTGACCAGTCTTTGCCGATTTCTGCCATCAACGTATTGGTGGCGGTGAGTACCACGCCAGCATCATGCATTCTCTGCCGGGCGAATTCCTCAGATAGCAAGCTGGGCGATCCTGACGCATCCATCACCGCTTGCACTGCGAAGCCTTCCTGAGCAGCGTCGATCGCAGGGAAGATAAGGCAGACATCAGTAGTTACCCCCGCCATGATCAGGTTCTTGCGGCCAGTAGCCAGTACCGCTTTGTGGAAGTCTGGATATTCCCAGGCATTTACCACGCCTGGCCGTTTGACCCTCGCTGCGTACGCATCTGGAAGCACCTGAGCGATTTCCGGCAGTATCGGGCCCTGAGCTTGATCTTCCTGACTCGAAGTAATGACTACTGGCATATTGAGAATTTTTGCCATTTTTGCCAATGCAACCGACTGTTTGGCGGCAAGATCACTGTCGATGTTCTTGATCAATTGCATCGTACCGACCTGGTGGTCGATGAGCAGCAATGCGGCGTTGTCTGCGGTAAATCGTACGACAGCCATAGTTCAGATCCTCGCTGGGTGGAGTCACACAAAGGGTAGCGGAGGGCCGCTGAAAAGCACGGCCTGGGCACTACCATGCGGCGCCTTGAAGATTATTGTCTGGGTTTTGTCTTGTGCCGTGAAAACCGGGACCTGGAGGTCTTCACGGTCGAAAAGCTGTCCATCGATTTCCGCCGTACCGGCTATCGGTAAAACGAACATGCAATGCCCCTCTGTCACGGGCACACGTAACTCCGCACCTGCGTCGAGGTTGATATCGAGCATCGTTACTTCGGTGGGAGGATCCACGGGAGAGCGCACGCCCTCATATTGCCCTAGCGGTATCCTGATAATCGCCCCCGGCTTGTTCACCACTGGTACAGCCTGTGATTCGAGTATCAACGGGAAAGGAGCGATACCTTGCCTCGACTGCGCAAGAGCTACGAAAATTTGTAAACCATGAACGGTTTTCCCGGATTGCGCCGGTACTTCCTCATGGGTCACACCGCGCCCGGCAGTAGTCCAATGCAGCCCGCCGGGGCTGATAATGTTTTGAGTACCGATTGAATCCCGGTTTGCCATTCCCGTTTCTGAATCGCCAAGCAGGTACGAGAGGGCCGAAATACCGGCGTGGTGGTGCGGAGCAAAAGTGGGGGCGGTCATCCAGTAATGATCAACCCCGATGAAGGGTGAGATCAGATGCTGATCTGTTCGCAGCCCGTAACCATGGAAGTGATCACCCACCTTGGCGCGATGGACTGGGACAATGACTTTAGACATGTATGCAACCTCTGGATCGGGTCTCAGGCAGGGGCATCTGCATAAGGTGCGAAAAAGCGCTGCAAAGCGCCAAGCAGCGCATCCGGTTGCTCCTCTGCAGGGTAATGACCACACGCCGGGATGACGACGGACTCGACATTGGCCGCCACTGTGCGCAGCTCTGCGTCAACACTGTCGCCGCATGCAAGCGCGCCGGAAAACGCAAGCACCGGTAGAGTCAAACGCGTTGCCATGCGCTCCCGGTTTTGCGGGATCGACTGATCAATGGCGCGGTAATAGTCAAAGCTCGCTCGCAGCGCTTCTGGATCACGCTTGAGCAACGCTATGTAATGGTCAACGGCGTAACGGGGCACGGCGTCAGGCGAACCGGCCTTGGTAGCGAACTGATGGCCGAAATAGATTTCTTCACGCCCTCTGACAAGCAGCTCGTTGACGCTGAAAGCCCGATTGAAATTGAAATGCCAAAGGAAGTCACTTAGCCATCGTTGATCTGGCAGTAAAGGCGGTGAAGGTGAAACCCCTGGGATTAGCGCCTCACCCAACGCAATGCGCTCGATTCGCCCGGGTTGGTCGTGGGCCATGGCATAGCCTGTCCACATGCCGATATCGTGGCCTGCCATGGCGAAAGAGGCGTAACCCAACGCATCCATGAGTGCAAACATGTCTTGGGCAAGGGTTATGGAGTCATAGCCCTCTGAAGGTTTTTCTGAAAGCCCTACACCGCGGGGATCGACAGCGATCACCGTGTAGTGGCGAGCCAAGGGCAGCATGAGGTAGCGCCAGGCAAACCAGCTCTGCGGCCAACCACCCAGTAGCAGCAATGGCTTGCCTTCGCCGCCTATGACGGCGTGCAAGTCCACTCCGTTGGCAGGCACCTGATAACTTTCAAACACCTCGGTAAAACCCTCAGACAAACCGGGGGCATCGTGTACGGATCCAAGTCCCGACAGTGTTTTTAAGTGCTCCGTTTGCAACATCCGAATTCATCCGATTCATTTAATCGAATGACGTTAGAAGTGATGAGCGGGGATGACTAGGGGCGAAAACACCAAAGGCTGTTGCGACTATGCACCAGTCGCTGTAGACGGTCAAAAGTGACTCATTACTCGCTGAACACTGTCGAGATCAATCGCCGCAACCACACACTCCGTGGTGCCTCATGATAGCGGGCGTGCCAGTACTGCTTGAGGTCGTAGCGCGGAAACGCCAGTGGGGGCTCCACCGTTCGTACATTCGGGTGATGAATGTACATGTTGGCAACTGTGCGTGGTAGAACGACGATCAGGTCCGATTGCTCGATGATCGAGGGCACGCTCATGTAATGAGATGTCTGCAGCACGATGTTGCGATGAACGCCGCTCTTGCCCAAGTGGGCTTCGTACATTTCCTGGCGACGACTGCCATCTCGAACCTGCAAATGCTCCAACTTGCTGAAAGTGTCAAGCGTCAGGTGTTCGCCCACCAAGGGGTGGTCGAGTCGTACCAGGCAGACCAAATCGTGTGAAAACAGCCGTTGCTGGTAAATGTTTGACGTAATCAAATCGGGGAAATAACCCAACAACGCATCGACCCGCCCTTCATGAAGACTTTCCACAAGCTCATCAGGTGCGAGGCTGATGGTGCGTATCCGGGCACTGGGTGCAAGCCGTCGCAGGCTCTGGAATAACGCCGGCAGGAACACTACCTCCCCTACCTCACTCAGGCAGAAAACGAATTCCTGTTCGCTGGTAGCGGGGTCGAAGCTGGGTCCGATGAGGATGTCACGATCAATAATCTCGATGACTTCACGTGTGTGCTCAATGATGCCTTGTGCACGGGGGGTGGCCTCCATCGCATTGCCGGCGCGAATGAACAATGGGTCACCCAAGGAATGACGCAAACGCGCCAGCGCAGCGCTTGCCGCTGGTTGACTCATGCCAAGCCGCTTGGCGGCTGTTGTTACGTTGCCGGTTTCGTATACGGCAAGCAAAACGCGCAGCAGATTCAGATCGGTTCGCATGGGTATAACCAAAACGGATAGTTTACATAAATAGAATTAGCTTCCTTTATTTAAAACGGTTAGCGACGATCCCGTCTACTCAAAAAATAAAAATATGGATCGTACCCATGAATGCTACGCCCATCCGAATTGGCGAAATCATCGATCGTGCCAAGATTTCGCCCTACCAGATCGCAACCCTGTCCATGTGCTTCATCATTGTTCTTATCGACGGTTTTGATACCGCGGCCATTGGTTATATCGCGCCTTCTCTGCGGGAAGAATGGGGGTTAGGGCCCCGCCAGTTGTCACCCGTCTTCGGCGCCGGACTGTTCGGGCTCATGGTCGGCAGCCTGATGTTGGGCCCAATAGCCGATGCTGTCGGGCGTAAGCGTGTTTTGCTGATTTCCATATTGGTGTTCGGGCTGGCGACGTTCGCCAGCGCATACACCCAGACCATCGAATCGTTGACAATTTTGCGCTTCGTCACAGGCGTCGGCTTGGGCGGAGCGATGCCCGCCTGCATAGCCTTGAGTGCCGAATATTCGCCAAAGCGACGCCGAATGATCCTCGTGACATTGAGTTGGAGTGGTTTCACCGCTGGACTCGCTTTGGGCGGCGTGCTGGCCGCCTACCTGATACCTGCATACAGCTGGCGTTCAGTGTTAATCCTGGGCGGTATTTTACCCTTGCTGCTATTACCGCTGCTGGCGTGGCTGATGCCAGAATCTGTCCAGTTCATGGCCTCATCAGCCAAGCATGCAGAACGCCTGCGTAGAGTGGTCGAGCGGATCACTCGCACTAGCTGGCGCGACATCACGATCAGCGGTGACCAGGATCATGACCAGGCAAGATCGCCGGTCAAATATCTCTTTATCGAGGGCCGTGCCATTCGCACGCTGCTGCTGTGGCTCTCGTTCTTCTGCTCACTGTTTGTCTTTTACCTGCTCAGCAGTTGGCTGCCAACGCTGCTCAAAGATGCAGGTTACGATATTGCTCATGCATCACGCATCGGTGCCATGGTGCCCCTGGGCGGAACAGCTGGCGCCCTCCTCATGGCCATGCTGATGGACCGTACAGGGCCTTACCCAGTGCTAGCAGTTGCGTATTCGGTGACAGCAGTCGTCGTTGCGATTACTGGCTACATGATGGGGGATGCCTATCAGTTGGCCGCGATGGTGTTTGTCATCGGCTTTGGTATCGCCGGTGCACAGAATGGTCTGAATCTCGTGGCAGCAACGTTGTATCCCACCACCGCTCGCGTCACTGGCGTCAGTTGGGCAATGGCGGTAGGCCGTTCCGGTTCGATTGTGGGTTCCATGATGGGCGCGTGGGTCATCGCCGCAGCCGGTAATGCCCAGGCCTTCTTCCATTGCTTGGCTGCTCCAGTGGCCGCGGCTGCAATCACGCTCTGCACCCTCTACTGGTTAGATAGGCGAGAACGCGATCCAGCGCCTTCAACAGTGACGGCACATTCCGAAGCTCAGTAAGCCATTAGGGCCATGACTGCTCCACTGATGGAACAGTCATTTCAACCCAGACGCCTTTATCCCCTTCCTTGGGTGACTGATCATTACGCCATCAGTCCGCGTAGCCGTCACAGGCGCCACGACTCCTCTCACTCCAGCGATCGGCCTCACTCTCTAACGGGGCGTTCGATTGCAGGAAAAGGTGATGCATGAAAGATCTGAACGACCTGTATTACTTTGTGTTGGTGGTCAAGCACGGCGGTTTTTCTGCAGCGTCTCGCGCAACCGGGATCGAAAAAACGCTTCTCAGCCGGCATGTGGCCCACCTGGAGTTACGAATGGGCGCACGGCTGCTGCACCGGACGACCCGTCAGGTCTCGCTGACCGAGGCAGGTCATCATTTTTATGCCCTCAGCCAACCTGTCGTTGAGGGGGCACACACTGCTTATGAAAGTGTCGAGCACCTGCGGCGTGAACCCGTCGGGCTGGTGAGGCTGAGCTGCCCGCAAGTAATGGCGCAGACCTACTTGGCCCCTCTGCTCCCAGGCTATATGGAAAAGTATCCCAAGGTCCGCTTGGAGATGAGCGCGGTGGACCGGGAGGTCGACTTGTTCGAAGAGCGCTTTGATTTGGCGCTACGGTCGCGGGCAAAAATAGAGGAAACCGCAGGCCTTGTTGCGAAAAGTCTGGGAACCTCTCGGAAGATTTTAGTCGCAAGCCCTCGATACCTTGATCGTGTGGGACGGCCTGCAACTGCACACGGCCTGTCTGGCCTGGAGACGCTCTCTCGCCCGGGTGACATCCACGATGGCGTGGGACGATGGCTATTACAAGATCACGAGGGTGAAGACGTGCTGATCAGTCATCAACCGCGATTGATCACTGACGACCTACGCATGCAACTGGAAGCTGCGGTCAATGGCATCGGAGTAGCTCTGCTGCCCGAACCCATTGCTGCGGCATCTGTCAACTCAAAGGATCTGGAGGTCATCCCGTCCTGGACCGGTGCAACGCACATCATCCATTTACTCTATCCCAAGCCCAAAGGCATGCTGCCCTCTGTCCGTAGCCTGATCGACTACCTGAGCCTGCATCTGCCCCACATTTTCACGGCCGAGGACTCTCCTTTGAGCCTACACAGCGACGGGGTCAAGTCCACGTAGGTTGGAGGGCAGTGTCAATATGCCCTGGAAAAATCCTGTCATTGCCAGACCGATTGCTGGCTGCGCAGTACGCCGCCCACCATTTCTCTGAACCATCGGCTCTGTGGGTCGCGGTGAAACCGATCATGCCAATACAGATCGATCTCGAATGATGGCACCTGCAGGGGCAGAGGCCATATTACGAGCGGATAGAATTGCGCCAAGGTTTTACCCAGTGCATTGGGTAGTGTCCATATCATGTCAGAGTCCAGCAGCAGGTGAGGACCTGACAGATACTGGGGAATTCTCATTTTGATGCAGTCCCTCCCTCCGGCATCGATCATGGCGCGCTCAAGCGCCAGATGGCCACTGCCCCCAGACTCGACCAGCAAATGCTCACTTATAGCAAAAGCCTCTGGCGTTAAGCCCCCCTGCGCCAATGGATGATCCTTGCGCATGGCGCAAACATAATGCTGCGAGAAGACGGCCGTTCGATGAATATCGGTTTGAAGCGTTGGCATGAACCCCAGCGCCAGATCAATCCTTCCGGTGGATAGGCCGTTCAGGGTTTCGTCCATCCCCGCCGCCACAGTGTGGATGCGCGCCTTAGGCGCTACACGCGCGAGTTCGCTGACAATGGCAGGCAAGCAGACCACCTCACCGACATCACGCATGCGTACCGTGAACGCTTTATCGCAGCTTTGCGGATCAAACATGGGCATCTGGCAGGCAGCTTCTCTTACCATGGCCAGTGAGGTCAGTAATCTGGGTGCTATGTGAATGCAGAACGGCGTCGGCTCCATACGCCGACCTACCAGCGTAAAGAGCCTATCGCCATACTCGCTGCGCAAGCGTTTGAGCGAACCGCTCACCGCCGCCTGGGTGACCCCTAGATTCTGGGCCGCTATGGAAGCCGAATGGTCCCGCCATAACGCTTCGAAGGTATAGAGAAGGTTCAAGTCTTTCATCACAACGCCTTCTGGTGCGCCAAAACCAAAACACCGCGCGAGCCGGCAAAGCATTCGTGGACTCTAGCCGACAAGCGCGGTGCAACCACTCGGTGAATTACGCAGTCGCCTGCAATAACACCGCGTCGACAGAGGCTTTACTGAACAGTGATGAAATATCGATGTGAATTCGATAGTCGTGGATCAAACGTGATGCATCAAACTGTACAACGACGCAACACGGCACGGACAGGATGACACCGTCGAGCTTGGTATAGTGCGTATCGAAACGTAAGACAGTGGTATCTCCTTCACTCCAAACACCTTGGGGATCGTGTTTGAGGCCGGCAATACCACTGAAAAACAGCTCGATTGCCTCCCTGACAGCCTGCTTCCCGCGGAGCTCTGGGGCATTCCCGAAACGAAATACAACATCATCCGTCAGATAGCTCAAAAAACCATCGACAGACATCCGGTCTACATCTTCAAACATACCAGTCAGTTCATGCTTCATCGCAAGGCAATCCTCATTTTTTGTTGTTGTTTTTGAGCGTGCATCAGGTTGCCGCTACTCAGGCGGCCTTTTTGACCTTGTTACGAATGGTATCCAAGGTACTCTTCACAGCGCCCAGATAAGACTTCTGCATCCCTTCTGCAAATGCAGTTTCCTGCTCGCTGCCAGGCTTCGCGCCCGACAAGGAAAAATCGAAGGTGAACCGCAGGTACAGTTCGCCGTTTTCTTCTTCGATGACGTTCTTGATGATCCCGCGTGCGTTGCCAGACAGGCGCACAAACTCGACTTGCTGCTCTTCGGTGAGGATGACCAGCTCTTGCAGGCGTTCGCCGTGCAACAACACCTCACGAATAAAGCGATCGCCCTTGTCCTCGACGATGTTGCATTCGGTGATGGCCGATACAAAAGGAACGGCATTGCGCGCTTTACTGACCAGGCCTTCCCACACCTGGCTACGGTCAAGGCGCACGCCGCCTGCGTCCGGTTCAGCGTTTACTTGAATACGACGACCTACATTAATCATGACAGACTCCGTTTACTTCTGAATTAGCTCTGCTGCCGTTGCTAAATCAGCAAGGCAACCTTAGGCGACCGTTCCCAGTCGATGACATTGAAAATACAAAGGCCGCGAGCAGCTCCATCAAGTGGTGAGGTAACCGCCGTCGACGGCCAGCGATGTACCGGTTACGAAACTCGCGTCGTCCGACAGCAACCATAGTGCCGCCTTGGCAATTTCCTCTGGTTGGCCTAGACGGCCAATCGGGTGGCGCTCCCGCAATGCCGAAAACTGCTTGGCGAAGTTCGGGTCTTGTGAGGCACGTACGATCATCGGCGTTTCGATGACACCCGGCATGATCGCGTTAACGCGGATGCCTTGCGTGCCATAGTCAACCGCAGCCGCCTTGGTTAAACCAATCACGCCGTGCTTGGCTGCTACATAATCAGCAGCGGCCGCAATTGCTACCGCGCCTAATGCAGACGCGGTATTCACGATTGAGCCACCCCCACTGTTCAGCATGGCGCGAACCTGATACTTCATGCAGTAGAAAACACCCGTCAGGTCAATGCGAACAATGCGTTCCCATGCGGCAGACGAGATCTCATGAAGCGGCAAGTTACTTTGCTCGACGCCGGCATTGTTAAACGCACCATGGAGCTTGCCAAACCGAACCACGACCTCCTCAACTGCAGCGGCAACAGCCTCTTCATTCGTGATATCACATACGATTGAGTAAGCTTTGCCGCCCGTCGAAGTAATAGCGCTGTAGACCTCTTCAAGACCCGAAACATCGCGATCTATCAATACAACCCTTGCGCCAGCTTCGGCAAAGGCCAGTGCAGAGGCACGTCCAATACCGCCTGACGCCCCAGTTAGCATGATGTTTCGGTCTTTTAGATCAGCCATGATGGAACACATCCTCGTTGTTTTTTTCACTCTATTTTGAGTGACCAAGACGGACAATCCCGTAAAAACACCAAAGACTGTTGCAATGATCCACCAATCAACGTCGAGTCAGATCCAAGGCAACATCGACAATCATGTCTTCTTGGCCTCCAACCATTTTCCGACGGCCCAACTCGACCAAAATGTCCACAGTACTCAGGCCATACCGTTTGGCCGCTGCTTCAGCATGGCGAAGGAAGCTTGAGTAAACGCCCGCATAGCCAAGCGCCAAGGTCTCGCGGTCAACTCGCACCGGTCGATCTTGAAGGGGTCGGACGATGTCATCGGCAGCGTCCATCAGGGTGTAGAGATCGGTGCCGTGATTCCAGCCCAACCGCTCGGCGGCGGCGATGAAAACCTCCAAAGGTGCGTTGCCGGCCCCAGCGCCCATTCCCGACAAACTTGCATCAACGCGATCACATCCCTCCTCCACCGCGACAATGGAGTTGGCCACGCCGAGGCTCAGATTGTGGTGGGCATGGATCCCGGTTTGCGTGTGCGGATCAAGCACGTCTTTCAGCGCTTTGAAGCGATCGCGCACATCGCTCATGTTCAATGCGCCGCCTGAGTCGACCACATAAATGCAGTTTGCTCCGTAGCTCTCCATCAACTTGCCTTGCTGCGCCAGCCCTTGCGGTGTCTGCATGTGGCTCATCATCAAGAAACCGACAACATCCATGCCCAGCTTTCTAGCGTATTCGATATGTTGACGAGAAACATCGGCTTCAGTGCAATGGGTCGCAATACGCGCCCCGCGGGCCCCCGCTGAATAGGCGTCCTTGAGATCGTGAATGGTCCCGATCCCGGGCAACAGCAGCGTGGTGATCATCGCGTGGCGGGTCACACTCGCCACTGTTTCGATTAGCTCCAGGTCGCTGTGGGCAGCAAACCCGTAGTTAAAACTAGAACCCTGCAAACCGTCGCCATGGGCTACTTCGATGGAATCTACCCGAGCATCATCCAGGGCTTGGGCGATTGTCCGTGCGTGTTCAAGGCTGTACTGATGGCGAATGGCGTGGCTACCGTCGCGCAGAGTCACGTCCGAGATGTAGATTTTTTTCTGCGTTGTCATGGTTCAGCCCTCTGCGTTCATGCGAGTACTTGCAATGCGCTCGGCGCATGCCATGGCGGCCGAGGTCATGATGTCGAGGTTGCCTGCGTAAGCTGGCAGGTAGTGGGCGGCGCCCTCTACCTCAAGGAATACCGAGGTTTTCAGACCGCTGAGCTTGCCCAGGCCCGGAACATTGACCGGGGCATCTTCGGGCATGACCTCGAACTGAACCTTTTGCTTGAGTCGATAGCCCGGTACATAGCTCTGTACGCTGGCAACCATATCTTCGATCGAACGTTCAATCTCGTCCTGACTTCCAAGCTCGGACAACACGAACACCGTGTCGCGCATGATCAGGGGTGGTTCGGCGGGGTTGAGCACAATGATGGCTTTACCGCGCTGTGCACCACCGAGTTTTTCAATCGCCTGCGACGTGGTTTCGGTGAACTCGTCAATGTTGGCCCGGGTGCCTGGACCGGCAGATTTGCTGCTGATCGAGGCAATGATTTCTGCGTAGTGCACCTTGGCCACACGCGACACCGCTGCCACCATCGGGATAGTGGCTTGCCCACCGCAGGTCACCATATTGATGTTCGGCGCATCCAGCTCGGCGTCCAGGTTGATCGCGGGGATGGTATAGGGGCCGATTGCCGCAGGCGTCAGGTCGATCACCTTCACACCATGTTGCTGCAAGACTTCGTTATGGTGTGCATGCGCACCTGCGCTGGTGGCATCAAAGACGATACGAATATCTTTGAAGTTAGGCATCGCCAGCAAGCCGTCGATACCGCCAGCCGTGGTGGCTACCCCCAGTCGTTCAGCACGGGCCAGGCCGTCGGAGGCCGGGTCGATGCCGACCATGGCGGCCATTTTCAAGTGTTTGCCATTGCGCAGGATCTTGATCATCAGGTCGGTGCCGATATTGCCGGAACCAATAATTGCGACGCTGATTGGATTACTCATTGTTGTTTTTCCTCTAGTGACACAGTCTTGGGTCAGGCATTACCGCGCCGCCGCTCGGCCAGGGTCTTGCCACCTGCGGCCCACTGCGTATCTGGGATTTCCTGCAACAACACGCGTACGCTGTCGACTGGCACTTCGAGGCTGTGCGCGATGGCCTGAGTGACGCTGACCAACAATGCGTGCTTTTTCTCTTCACTACGCCCTTCGGCGAGGTGGATCATGGCGATAGGCATGGACGACTCCGAATCAACGTTGGCTGGAAGAGGTGAAACGCATGGAGACGCTGCCCAAGTGCTGGTAGCGGACGGTGATGTTGTCCCCAGCTGCAACAGCGATCGCCTCGGTAATGCCTCCGGTCATGATGAAGCAGCCGGCCGGCAGCTCACGCCCCTTGGCGCCCAGCATGTTGGCCAGCATCGCTACGCTCTGCGCCGGGTGACCCAGTACGGCGGCGCCAGCGCCAGTCGCGACGACTTCGCCATTCTTCTCCAGGACGACACCCAGGCATTTCAGGTCGATGCCTTGTACACCGCTCATCTGGCCGCCTGTGACGAATCGCGCCGAGGAAGTGTTATCCGCAATGACGCTCTTGAGATCGAAGCGGAAGTTCTCGTAGCGCGAGTCGATGACCTCAACGGCAGGCAGAATGAAATCAGTGGCAGCCAGTACATCGCCAACGTGCACGCCCGGGCCTTTCAGCGGATGCTTGAGCACAAAGGCGATCTCGGCTTCCACTTTGGGGTGGATGAGGCTATCGACATCGATGGCCGCGCCATCAAGGCATGAACCGTAGTCAGTCAGGAAGCCGTGAATAGGGTCAGTCACGCCCATTTGTTTCATTTTCGCAAAGGAAGTCAGGCCCATCTTCAGGCCTGGAATGCGCACGCCGCGTGCCTCCTTGCGCTGACGGATCGCATCCTGGATCGCGTAGGCATCTTCCCAATCCATGTCTGGGTGAGCATCGGTGATCTTCGCTACCGCCTCTCGATTGAGTTCAGCGTTTTCCAGGTGTTCGGCGAGTTGGGCAATGGTGCTTGGAGAGAGATTCATAAGAGTTCCTTCAAACGAAACGGACAGAGGCGGAGCCGATGCCGCCGAGCGATACACGCAATTGATCGCCAGGTTGAACTGGGACCATGGCGGCGAGTGAGCCGGAGAGAATCACCTCGCCCTTGTTGAGCCCGATACCCAGCTGCCCCAATTTGTTGGCTAGCCAAGCAACAGCGTTCGCCGGGTGCCCCAGCGCAGCAGCGCCAGCGCCGGTTGCGACAACTTCACCATTCTTTTCCAAGGTCATGCCGACACAGGCCAGATCGACGTCGCGCGGTGCGGCACCCTGCCCCCCCAGCACGAACGCACCTGCGGAAGCGTTATCCGCAACGGTGTCCTGGATACGAATCTTCCAGTCGCGAATGCGCGAATCGACGATTTCAAAACAGGGCATCACATAGGCGGTGGCCCGCAGCACATCGGCTACGGTGACGCCTGGACCGCGCAGGTCCTCTTTAAGTACGAAGGCAATTTCACCTTCAGCCTTAGGCGCGATCAAACCGTCCAGAGAGATCGCAGCACCATCGACATAGAGCATGTCCGAAAGCAGGTGGCCGAAGTCCGGTTGATCGACACCGAGCATGTCCATGACCACTTGGCTGGTGACGCCGATCTTCTTGCCGATGACCTTCTGGCCTCCTTCGAGACGATGCTGGATCATTGCCAGTTGGACCTGATAAGCCTGCTCAAGCGTCATGTCGGGATTACGCTCGGTCAACGGCGCGACTGCCTGGCGGTCAGTCAACGCCTGATGCAGCTGCAGGCCAAGCTTTTCGATTTCTTGCTTGTTCATGATGGCTCCTTACAGCCGCACGCAGACATTGCGCAGTTCGGTGTAGAACTCAAGCGAGTGAACGCCCCCCTCACGCCCGATACCGGACTGCTTGGCGCCGCCGAAGGCGGTACGCAAGTCGCGCAGGAACCACGAGTTGATCCAGCAAATGCCCACATCGAGCGCACTGCCCAAGCGGTGGGCTACCTGCAAGTCGCGCGTCCACACACTGGCAGCCAGGCCATAGGGGGTGTCGTTTGCCATGCGGACCACTTCTTCTTCGGTATCGAATGGGGCGATATGACACACTGGGCCGAAGATTTCCTCGCGGACCACGGCAGAGGTTTCTGCAAGGCCAGTCCAAATGGTCGGCTCAAACCAAGCGCCTTCGGCTAGATGCGGCGGCACCTGCGCAATACCGCCGCCGTGGACCACTGTTGCACCATCGGCAACGGCCTGGCGGCAGTAGGAGAGAATCTTCTCGCGGTGGCCCAGCGAAATGACTGGCCCCATGTTGGTGTCGGCCTGGTTGGGGTCGCCAACTTTGATGCCCTCTGCATGCGCCTTGAATGCAGCGACAAAGCGCTCGAACAACGGGCGCTGCACGTAGATACGTTCGGTACCCAGACAGACCTGGCCACTGTTCTCGAACACGGCACGGCCCAAACCTTTGACGGCTTTTTCAAGATCTGCGTCGGCGAAGACGATGCCGGCGTTCTTGCCGCCCAGTTCCAGCGATACCGGGCGGATACCATTGGCGGCCGCTTTCATGATGATCTCACCGGTGCCGGTCTCGCCGGTAAACGTCACGCCGTTAACCTCGGGATGGGCTGTCAGGAAGGCACCGGCAGAATCGCCACCAAAACCATGCACAACGTTGTACACGCCAGGTGGCACACCTGCCTCGTTCATCACTTCGGCAAGCAACGTGGCTGTAGCGGGTGTTTCTTCGGAAGGTTTCACCACCACGGTATTGCCGCAGGCCAGGGCCGGGCCGACCTTCCAGGTCATGAGCAACAGCGGCAGGTTCCATGGGCAGACCACGGCGATCACGCCTCGTGGAGCGCGCACGGCGTAGTTGACTGCCTTGCCGCCATCCGGTGTGTCCATCACGAAGCTTTCAGTGGGCACATTTTTGATCAGGTCAGCGAACACTTTGAAGTTCGCCGCCCCGCGTGGGATGTCCAGGTGGCCAGCAAGCGCACGTGGTTTGCCTGTATCGGCAACTTCAGCCGCGACGAACTCGTCATGACGACGCTCAATACCTTCTGCAACTTTGTGTAGCAGCGCAGTCCTCTGCGCCACCGTCATGCTGCCCCAAGGGCCTTTCAAGGCATTGCGCGCAGCGCGTACGGCAGCATCGACTTGCTCCTGGTTTGCCTCGTGCACCAACCCGACAAGGCTATTGTCTGCAGGGTTACGATTTTCAAATGTGCGGGTGCTGGACACCCACTCACCATTGATGAAATGGCGGAATTCTTTCGCAGGCATACGGTATTCCTTCTTGTTTTAGAGAGAGGGGATGCGGTATTCGGGGTCAGCGGCGGTGAGGTAGTCCCACATGCGCTCGTAGATCCGGCCGGTGGTGACAGCCCGCTGGGCACATGCCTGTGCATCGAGCACCGGTCCTTCAGCGGCAAGGCCGGCACTGTGCAACTGCAACTCGATGCGCGCGGCGTCTTCCAAGTACCAGGTCAACGTCAACGCTTCGACTAGCGATACGCCAGCAACGATGGCGCCGTTACCACGCATTACCAATGCGTTCCCGTTCCCGAACTGGTCAGCCAGCGCGCTGGCTTGTGCTTCGTTGCGCAGCAACTGAGGGTCATCCCACAAGGGAATCGGTGCGCTGAAATAGCTGCCCATCCCGTGCCGGGCTTGCGGCGTCAGCCGGGCGCAGGATAGCGCCATGACTTGGGCTGGCATGCTCCGTATCACTGCGCGGACATCGGGGCGACGGCTGTAAATCTGCTGGTGGATACGAACTTCACCCAACACACCTTCGGGCAGCTCCCCGTGAATTGGCACCACGACCCCGGGTTCGCCTGCTCTGATAAGCCCCATGGGGCGTGCCGCGCATACCAGGAAATGCTCATCGTCCAGGCGAAGGCTGCAGTGCCCATAAGCATGGACCAGGCCAGCACGCGCCAGCGCTCGCGCTGCCATGCGCACCTGTCGCTGCGCATCGCCGCTGGGTATCGGAAATTGATTCACGATTTGAACTCTGGAATGTCAGGTTTTGCGCCCCATGCGCAGAAGGATTCGTTCGTCGCCGAGAACTGCCGTGGCTGGTGGCTAGCATCTTTCTCCGCAGGGATGAGGCTGACGCCGGTCGAGTATTCGTAGGTCATGCCGTCCGGCCCTTCGAAATACAGAAACATCGCGCCTGAGGTCGGATGGCGCCCTGGGCCGAACAGGATGCGAATCCCCCGGTCAACCAGGAAGTAATAGGCACGCATCAGATCATCCACCGACTCGACCTGATGGTTGATGTGCTGTACCCCAGCGTGGGACGACGGGAAAAGCGCAATCTTGTGGTGAACTTCATCGATGCGTAGCAGCGGCGCCTCGCCGATGCGATCGCTTACCCGGGCGTTTGCGAGCTGTGTCCAGAACAACTCGTCGCGCCGAGGATTCATGGTGCGCAAGCCAATATGACTGAAGCCGGTGATGCCGGCATCTCGGCTCGGGAAATAGTTGCGACCACTGGCATGAGGGCGCAGCACCAGCTCGATGTTGTTGCCGCTAGGGTCTTTGAAACGAATGAAGTCGTCGACATAGCGCACTTCAGCGTCCTCACGCGAGCCGTGCTGGACTTTGAATTCGTTACGCTCAAGCAGGATGGCTGCGTCTTCCAGATCCTGCGCGGTCCTCACCTCGAAGGCTGTGGTGGTCTCGTGGGGATCGCCCTCGTAATAGCAGAGCGTGTGATCGCGA
This sequence comes from Pseudomonas sp. BN607, assembly GCF_029871175.1. Classification (NCBI taxonomy): domain Bacteria; kingdom Pseudomonadati; phylum Pseudomonadota; class Gammaproteobacteria; order Pseudomonadales; family Pseudomonadaceae; genus Pseudomonas; species Pseudomonas sp. BN607. Next base: position 131,839 of record NZ_SSOE01000031.1, on the reverse strand, counting down.
TTGTCGGAACGGAAGTAGATGGCGCCATGCGCTTCACGCACGACCTGCAGGCCCAGAATCTGAGTGGCGTAGCGCCTTGCATCATCCAGGTTGGCCGTACCCAGCCTGACGTAACGAATATCGTGCAAGTTGATCATGAGGGTTGTCCTCTTATTGATGTTGTCTGACCAAGATCTTCAGGCGCGACGATCAATAAATGAAGCAAATATTCATTATTCCCACTATCCGATTTTATTATGACCTTCCCATAATTGGCTTTCACTCAGGCAAAAAAAAGCCCCGAGTCCTGGGACCCGGGGCGCAATGCGCGAGATGAAACTTAATTGATCGCTTCTTGCCCTGGCAGAACGCCTTCGGCGCTATCGCCATCATCTGCCGTTACAGGGTTTTGGGGCATAGCGATGACGAAGATCGCAGAGATAACGTAAAACCCTGCACACACCATCAATCCAGCGGCAAGGCTGTAGAAACTAGCAATGCCACTGAGGAGTACCGGGGCGAATGCCGCCAGTCCCCTGCCCGCATTGAAACAGAATCCCGCACCCAGTGTTCGCACGCGTATCGGATACATTTCGCTGAAGTAAGAGCCAAACAACCCAGCGAACACCATGAAGAAGGCATAGCCCGCACCAATCCAGATGAGCCATTGCGCCTCCGGCGTGTAGACGTACACAACAGCCATCAGCGATGTGAGCAACAGCGATATGACAATGGTCAGCCGCTTGCCGATGCGATCCGCAATGAAGCCGAAGATGTTCAGCCCGACAAAATTACCCAAATGAAGGACCGCCATGAAGCTGGTCATGGCTGCCAAGCCCAGCCCCCTGTCTTGCATGAGGTAAGTGGGCAGCCATGTACTTACGCCCCACGACCCCAATAAAGCGAAGCTCGCTGCACATGAGCCAAACAGCGTATAACGAAGCAGTGCCGGTGCAAAAATTTCGCGCACTGAAATACGGGAAGTGGCTTCAGCAACCGAATGCCGTTGTGCTTGCCAGGCGGGCGATTCGGGTATAAGGAAGTACACATACAGAATGGGCAAGAGCACCGAAATCCCAGACAACAAGAACATAGAACGCCATTCGGGTAACATGAACTTCGCAGCCAATGCGGCCACGATTGCCCCTATCGGAAATGCGCTGATCACGAATGAAATCGCGCGCGCCCGTTGCTTAGGCGGCCAGGTCTCGACGATATAAGCTGAGAGAATGGTCCAGACGCCACCGAGTCCTAACCCGGATACAAATCTCAGTGCCATGAGTAGGTAGAGTTCGTGAGCCTGTGCAAAGAAGCACGTCAGCACGCCAAAAATTGCCAACGATGCGAGCAACGCATTCCGGCGCCCAAAATTGTCGGAGTACCAGCCAGTCGCAACCCCGCTGACGCCAATGCCCAACAGCGTCGCGCTGGCCATAGCGCCTGCCTCATTGAGGCTGAAACCTAAATCCTGACGGATGACCGGGAGCGCCACGGTCAGCAGAATGATTTCCATTGCATCGAACAGATAGGCAATGAAACCGCCGATCAATACATGCCACTTGGATATACCAGTCATGATTTCACCTGATTGTAATTTTAGTGCAGTGATATTCATGGAATGACTGTCGCTTTGCTTTGCGCGATCCTTGCAACAAACGACACTCAGAATCGGTAAACGGCTTGCAACCAAATACGGTCACCCGAGGCCCGATTCTCCACATGCGTTTCATGTTGCCATTTCATGACGAAACCGAACTCCGGCGCCTGGTACTTCAGAGCGGGACCGATTGCGGCCACTTGGCCCCGATTGCCATCTAGGTAGGTATGTCCGTCTTTCTCGTCATCGCTGACCTGTTTGTAGAGGTAGCCGTTCAACCCAAGCTGCCATTCGCGGGTAATGTTGTAGCCAATGTTGTAATCGGCATTGAACTCATGGCCGGAGCGATAATCGGTATCTTTGTTCTCGCCGTTGATCATATAAATCAGCTTTGCGCTGACTTCGAGATTTTCCAGCGGATATGCCGTAAATGAATACCATGGCCCATAGGCCCAAGTGTTCCTACCCGGGTTGAACAAGCGGTCTTTGTCGTAGGCTCCCACCGGCACAAATACGTCCAGCCCGAACAACTGATGGTAACGGGGGGAGCTCCAGCCCAGCACGAATGGCACGACGGTTAGGTCGCCGATGCCTTCCTGATGGTCACTGCGCCTCACGCGACCTGCCGGGGTATCGACATTGAAACTGATATCGCCTTTGACCAGTGGCAAGGCGACGCGACTGGCAAATTTGCCGCCGAGAAATGAAACGTCCTGATAGACATAATCGACGCGAATCGAAAGTGCCTGGATATTTAGATCGAAGTCATGAATACCTGCTTTTCTATCGCCGTCCCCATCGAGTGTTTGACCTGCACGATAATCCGAAAGATAGAAGAACTCGGTAAATCCGGGAGGTGGCATCTTGCCGGCGCCCACCGTGTTAACACCGAGAGGATATGAAGTACCACCACCTTCAGTGGCGTAAGTCATTGAGGTGAAAGGTAGCATGACGCATAGGCACGCTGCACGGCTGGCCGTGAGGTTTGGTTTGCTCATCTCATAGTCCACTTTTATTGTTGTATTGCGGAGGAGATCTTCAAGTTCCAGGCCGAGTTTTCCTCTGCCGTGGCCAAACGATCGGGTGCTTCGTCGCACGCCGATCATTCAGCAAGTTGCAATTTTCAGTAAGTCAGGACTCAGGCAGTTCGTTCTGGAGGTTTCAGCGGATAGTAGTTACCAACTCGCCCAACCCTTCGATACACACTTTCAACACATCGCCGCGCTCGAGGAAGGTATGGCTTTCCATGCCCACCCCGGCGGGCGTGCCGGTGAGCAGTACGTCACCTGGGAACAGGTCGATGGTCTGGCTGAGATAAGAGATCTGCTCAGCGACGCCATACATGTGATTCCGCGTGTTGGAGTCCTGCACCCAAGCGCCGTTGCGTGCCAGCTTGATATCCAGGTTCTCAGGGTCTTTCACGAACTGTGCCGGTGTCAGGTATGGCCCCAATGGGCATGACCCGGTGAAGCACTTGTGCCCGATCCAGTCGAAACGAAACGGCGAGCTAGCATCGACCTGTTCGCGGCGAAGGCGATCGCGCGCCGAAAGGTCATTGGCGCAGGTGTACCCGGCTACATACTCAAGGGCCTCTTCAACGGAAACTCGCGACGCACGTTTGCCGATCACGACTGCCAGTTCAGCCTCCCAATCCAGCATCCGCACACCTGCCGGGAACTCGACCGACTGCTTGTGTGCAACCAGACAACCACGGCCAGGCTTGATGAAGTGCCAAGGCGCGATGCCTTCGCTGCGTGGGTCCAGCGATAACTTCATGTTGAACGCACGCGCCATGGCTTCCACATGGTCGCGGTAGTTAGCGCCCGCAGCATAAATGGTGCCCGGCCGAGCCAGAAACGGCGCAAACTCCACCGCCTCAAGGTCCAGGCGGTAGCCCTCATGGAGCGCTGGAGCGCCGAAGACTCTATCTGCCAGTGCTTGCAGCTGAGTATTGGTTGCAGCCCAGTCGTCGAGCAGCGCATCCAGCGAAACCAACGGCACCTTTACACCGGCATTGGCAGCAAGGTGCCCCAGATCATAAGCGTACTCACCCACCAACAGGCCGGTTGCTTGGGCTTGGAAATCGTTGTAATAAGCAAAAAGCTGATACTTCATGGGACCACCATCACAAAAGCGAATAGCGTTGATCGGAGAAACTGACGTGGACGGTCAAACCACCTTCCATCAGCAGCCATTTGCGGATTTCCACGTCATACAGTCCGTTGGCAATGAACGGATCTGCTTGGACGATGCGCAGGGCTTCGGCTTCATCAGCCGCGCGCAGGATGCTCATGCCTCCCAGTTCGCCTGGCGACGCGTGCGCCGAAACGAAAGGGCCAGATGCGAACAGCTCGCCACGTTTCTCGGCGACAATCGCCCACATCAAGTGAGCTTCCAGCAACTCCGCCAGCCTACTCAGATCGCGGGGCTTACGAAGCACCACGAACAATGGTTTTTTCAGCATGCCAGCCAGAAGTTCCTGAGCCGATGAGTTACTCATCGCGTGCCGCCTCGAAGTTCTTGATGAATGCTTCAGGCGGAGGGTTGGTCGCCCATACCGCAATCACATCCTGAGGATCGCCGTCGAAAGCTTCCCATTCACTGTCGTCTTCCGGGATGACGTCGATGTCCCAGAAGTACTCGACCATGCTGCTCCAAGGGTCGCGAATGTAGTGGAAGTAATTGGAGCCGGCCACATGACGTCCCAAGCCGAAAGCACTCTCGTAGCCAAGACTCATCAGGTGTTTGGCCCCGAGCTGGATCTCGTCGAGATCGGTCACTTCGAAACTTAGGTGGTGCAGGCCACTATGGCTGCTCTTGGCCAGACCCAGGACGTGATGGTCGCCACCACAGCCACAGCGCAGGAATGCGATCTTGTCCCCTGCACGGTCAGAGACTTTCATCCCCAGCACGCGGGTGTAAAACTCAATGGAACGATTAACGTCGGCGGTGAACTTGATCAGGTGACCGAGGCGCAGCGGGGTTACCCGACGCAGTTTTGAGGTCGGAGTACAGCCGCGCTCACCAATACGGCGATAGCGGCCCGGGGTATTCAGCTCCGGGGTTTCCAGCGGTTGTGCAGGCATCGAATCGGCTTCGTTGACATGTACCCAGTCACCGGATGGATCACGGAACCAGATCCCGTCCTGACCAATGTCAAAAGGCGCCGGGTGAATTACTACCCCATGAAAACTCAAGTTCTCGCGAATTGCCTGCAGGCCCTCAGCGTCGGTGCCAAATGAGATGTAGCTTAAATGCTTCTGGATGCCGGGCATCAGCCGCACCTGGTCTTGGGCGCGTCCTTTGCAGCGCATCACGACGTGTTGCCCAGAGATACGCGCTTCGAGGCCGACTGCCTCGTAGAACGAACGACCCACTTCCAGGTCCGGAATGGTCATACCTACGTGTTGAAGAGAGCGAATCATCGGTGAGGCTCCTCTTAGCGAATGGGAGAGAACGGTGCGGCGCTGAGCAGCTCGACCTGTTGCGCTTCTACCATGTGTGCGTTCTTGCCGAGGAAAGCGCGCCATTTAGGGTCGTTGGACAATGCCGCGCGCCGCTGGGCGCGGTCCTCAAAGCTGGCGTAGCCCCACAGCTGGATGACCCGGTTAATGTCTCCGGTCTCGGGCTTGAAGTACCCGATCAGGTTGCCCAAAGCTTCGCCTTGGATCGGCAGACCTTCCTCTTGATACGCGCGCAGGAACTCGTGCATCGCGCCAGGCTTTAGTTGGTAGGTACGTTGTTCAATCAGCATGATGTTTTCTCTTTTTTGGAATTGGCCATGGAATCGGCCTCGATCAGCTTGATCACTGCCGAAATATCTTCTTCACCGATGCCCTCCTCGATCGCACGCACAAAATAAGGCTTCGCGGCGTTGAACAAGGGCGCAGCACAATCGAGCCCATCAGAAAGCTCGCTGGCCATATCAATGTACTTTTCGAGGGTTACGAACGGCCCGGGTGCAGGCACGAAATGACGCTCGGCCATCATGGGCGCGCGCGCGTTGAACATCGTCGAGCCGCCCGCGCTTTGGCGTATCACATCAACCACTTGCTGGGGATCGAAACCTGCCTTCACGCCAAGGTTCAGCGCCTCTGCAGCAGCCAGGGTATGGATAGCTACCAGATAATTGGCGATCAGCTTCATCGCCACTGCGCTACCGAATTCACCGATGTGGAACTGGATGTCGGCGATGGCATTGAGCACAGGCTTACAGTGCGCAACCAAGTCCGGATCACCCCCCAGGAACAATGAGGCCTTGCGCTGCAACACCATGGAAGGGGTACCACTGACTTCGGCCTCGAGCACACGCGCGCCGCGTTGCTCGATACGCTGGGCGATACGTTGCTTGAACGTTTTGCAGTAGGTGCCAATTTCAATCAGGGTGTGCTGCGGCCCGATGGAATCAAGCAGACCTTCAGGGCCTTCCATGATGCCAACATGGGCGACCTCACTTGGCAGGCAGGTAAGGATGATATCTGCCCGCTGGGCCACGGCCGCCGGACTGTCGAGGGCAACTCCCCCTTGGCTGATGAAAGCCTCGCGGTCTCGGCGCCGGTATCCGACGACACGAAACCCGGCAGCAAGCAGGTTGGTTGCGATAGGAAGGCCAAGCTGACCGATTCCCACCATACCGATGGTTATTTCAGGCATTTGAAGCCTCTCTTCTATTGTTTTTGTTCTGTCCGGAGCGTGTCGCTCGGCTTAGCGCTAACCTAGGCGCAGCCATGTTCCGGAGCAAACAGCCCTGCTTATGAATAAATAGAATCGAGACTTATAGGAGGGGCATGCAGCCGCCCGAAGAACATGCTGGGAGCCCGAAGGGCCGTGTCTTCGCGGCCACTTGAACGGGTTAGGCCATCAGAATGTCTACCAGCATCTGTGCAGGTTTACTCAGCTCGACGCCAACCCGAGTCACGACCTCGTAGGGCTCGCTCCGCGACTTGAGTTGCAGCGGCAGACGGACCAGCATGCCGTGGTCCAGGGCCATCCTGGCGACATCCCATGGCATCACCGCGAGCAGATCCCGATCTTGCATGAGCATGGACAACGTCGTGAAAGTCGACGAGGTTTCGATGGGGTATTGCGGGAAGCTCAAGCCGGCCTCGCGAAACTCACGCTCAAGGGTCAGGCGCATGGGCATGTTTACCGGGAACACCACCCAGCGCGATTGCGCCAATTGCTCAAGGGTCAACGCTGAGCAGGCCGCCAGCGGATGCGCCGGGTTTGCCACCAGCACCAACTGTTCCTGATGTTTAACCCGGCTCTCATAGGCTTTAGGTCTTGGACTGACGCTCGTCCGGCAAATCACCACATCCAAGCGCCCTTGGTCGAGCAGGTTGAGCAAGCGGTCACTGGTGTCCTCCACCACCGATACAGACAGGTCCGGCTGGTTCTCGCGCAAGCGCGCCAAACCCTCGACCATGATCGGCACAGCGCCCATGATGGTGCCCACAGACAGACGTCCGCCGTGGCCTTGGAGAATGCCCAGCATCTCCTCACGCAGATGCGCGAGATCGTTACCGATCAAGCGTGCATAGCGCACTACGCAACGGCCCAGGTCATTGGCTTCAAGGCCTTTGCTGGTCCGTTCGAACAGCACCGCGCCCAGCGTCGACTCGATCTCGTTGAGCGCCTTAGTCGCCCCGGGCTGGGTAATCGACATGGCCTCGGCGGCCTTGTGGATCGAGCCCAGCTCATCGAGGTTGATGAGCAGGCGCAGTTGGCGCAGGCGCAGGCGCGAGGCCATGGAACTCAAGGGTGGGAGCATAGGGGATCACTAAAAGTTATCACGGGGCAAACAGCTCTCATTAGGCAGCATCGGCCGGGAAAATTAAAGTGGTTGCCATCGATCCCACAAGAACAACACGGAGCCAGCATGCGCCTGATCCAATTTGAAACCGCAACCGCCCAGCGCCACGTCGGCGTGGTCGAAGGCGACCTGATCCAGCTCGTCCGCCACACCACCCACATGCGTGAACTGGCCCTTGCCGCCATCCGCAACCAGCGCAGCCTCAGCGCCGAAGTGCTGGAGCGCGGACTGGACAGCAGTACTGAAAGTTATTCCCTGGCCCTGGCCGAGTGCCGCGTGCTGCCGCCGCTGGACCACGAAGACCCGGCCCACTGCCTGGTAACTGGCACCGGCCTGACCCACCTGGGCAGCGCCTCGACCCGCGACAAGATGCACCAGCAAAAAGCCGCCGACACCGCCGCCCTGACCGACACCGCCAGGATGTTCCAGTGGGGCATCGACGGCGGCCGCCCGGCCGCAGGCCAGGTGGGCGCCCAGCCGGAGTGGTTCTACAAGGGCGACGGTTCTGCCGTGGTCCGTCCGGGACAGGCGTTCCAGAGCCCCGCGTTCGCCGAAGACGCCGGCGAGGAGCCGGAACTGGCTGGCCTCTACGTGATCGGCGATGATGGCCAGCCCTACCGGCTTGGCTTCGCCATCGGCAACGAATTTTCCGACCATGTGATGGAGCGCCGCAGCTACCTCTACCTGGCCCACTCCAAGCTGCGCAATTGCGCCTACGGCCCCGAACTTCGGGTGGGCGACCTGCCCCGCCACCTCGAAGGCACCAGCCGGATTCGCCGTGGTGACACCGTATTGTGGGAAAAACCGTTCCTCAGTGGCGAAGACAACATGTGCCACTCCCTGGAGAATCTGGAGTACCACCACTTCAAGTACCCGCAATTCCTGCGCCCTGGCGATGTGCATATCCACTTCTTCGGCACCGCGACCCTGTCGTTCGCCGATCAGGTCAAGACCATCCCGGGCGACGTCTTCGAGATCAGCCTGGCCGAGTTCGGCGCGCCGCTGCGCAATACCGTCGGCCAGGCTGCCGCGCCCCTGGAACCGGGAGCCGTGAAGCCCCTTTGACCTGAACCGCATCAGGCGCAGGGAGGCGCCGCCCCGGCATTTCATAACAAACATAAGAGTGAGATGAGCATGAAGAACAGCCCTTACCCGGCGGCCCCCTCGCCCGCCCTCGCGACCGCCGACAGCACCCGTCCGACCAACGTGCGCTGGCGCATCTTCCTGATCCTGCTGTTGCTCGCGGCGATCAACTACATCGACCGCGCTTCGCTGTCGGTGGCCCTGCCGCTGATTTCCGCCGAGTTCGAACTGACCCCGGCCCTGGAAGGCCTGATCCTCAGCGCCTTCTTCTGGTCGTACGCGCTGATGCAGATCCCCAGCGGCATGCTCCTGGACCGCTTCCAGGTGCGCAACATCGTCGGCGTCGCCACCGTCGGCTGGGGCGCGTTCCAGGCTCTGGGCGGCTTCGCCCACAACTGGATCACCCTGCTGGTCACCCGCATCGGCCTGGGCGTTGCCGAATCGCCGATCATGCCCGCCGGCGCCAAGCTCAACGGCGCCTGGCTGACCCCCAACGAGCGCGGCCGTGGTGCCACCCTGGTAGACGGCGGCGCACCGCTGGGCACGGCCTTCGGCGCGATCATCATCGCCGGCCTCATCACCTGGTTCGACTCCTGGCGCATCGCCTTCATCATTGCCGGTGTCGGCACCGTGGTCGTCGGCATCTGGGCCTGGTGGTACATCCGCAACCACCCGAGCGAGCACCCGCTGGTCAACAAGGCCGAGCTGGACTACATCACCGGCGCCAACGACGCCGCGGCCAACAGCAACGGCAACCGCAAGGCCGTGCTCAAGGAGCTGCTGAAAAGCCGTTCGGTGCTGTGCATGTTCGCCGGCTACGCCTGCTACAACAGCGTGTTCTACGGCCTGCTGACCTGGATGCCGAGCTACCTGCACCAGGCCCATAACCTCGACATCAAGGCCATGGGCGGCGCCACCTTCCTGATCTTCATGTGCGGCTTCGTCGGCGAACTGATCGGCGGCTGGATCGCCGATAAATGGCGCACCAACGGTGGCCAGCCAAACACCGTGATGCGCAGCATGTTCGCAGGCTCCGCCGCCGTGGCCGCGCTGTGCATCCTGCTGGTGGCCTACACCCCGGATGCGGCCCGCGTCATCGCCCTGCTCTGCGTCGCGCTGTTCTTCATCCGCTGGTGCGGCATGTACTGGTGCCTGCCGGCCATCCTCGGCGGTAAATCCAAGGCCGGCGTACTGGGTGGCAGCATGAACTTCTGCGGCAACATGGTCGGCGTCATCGTACCGATCCTGATCGGCCTGATCGTGCAGTTCACCGGTTCCTACTTCCTGGCCCTGATCTTCTTCGTGGTCATGGCCTTCGGCCTGATGCTGTTCTCCGGCCTGATCGACTATCGCGAGCGTGGGCTGGCCTAAGCCACTCGCCCCATTGAGGTGACTGTCATGCAACTCATTACAACAACAGGCAGTGCAAGCGCTGCCAACGCCGTGATCCGACTCAACCCGCTGGACGATGTGCTGATTGCCCGCCAGCCGCTGACCGAAGGGCTGGAACTGCCGGAAGGCATCCGCGTGCGCGAGCCGATCCCGGCCGGGCACAAGGTCGCCGCCCGCGCTATCGCGGCGGGCCAGCCGCTGCGTCGCTACGGGCAGATCATCGGCTTCGCCAGCCGCGACATCGAAGCCGGCCAGCATGTCCACGTGCACAACGTGGCCATGGGCGACTTCAGCCGCGACTACGCTTTCGGCGTCGACGCCAAGGGCGTGAAAGCGCCAGTCGAAGACCGCTTCATGGGCATCGTGCGCGCCGATGGCCGGGTTGCCACGCGCAACTACATCGGCATCCTCACCTCGGTGAACTGCTCGGCCACCGTGGCCCGGGCCATCGCCGACCATTTCCGCCGTGATATCCACCCCGAGGCACTGGCCGCCTACCCCAACGTCGACGGCGTGGTCGCCCTCACACACGGCGTCGGCTGCGCGGTCGATCCCGGTGGCGAAGCCCTGGCCATGCTGCAACGCACCCTCGGCGGCTACGCGGTGCACGCCAACTTCCATTCGGTGCTGATGATCGGCCTCGGCTGCGAGACCAACCAGATCCCCGACCTGCTCGCGGCCCAGGGCCTGGAAAGCTGCAACACCCTGCGCACCTTCACCATCCAGGGCACCGGCGGCACCTCCAAGACCATCGCCAGCGGCATCGCCCAGATCAAGACCCTGCTGCCCGAAGCCAACGACGTGCAACGCGAGCCGGTCAGCGTTCGCCATCTCACCGTCGGCCTGCAATGCGGCGGCTCGGATGGCTATTCCGGCATCACCGCCAACCCGGCACTGGGCAATGCCGTGGACCGGCTGGTGGCCGCAGGCGGCACCGCCATCCTCTCGGAAACCCCGGAAATCTATGGCGCCGAACACCTGCTGACCCGCCGCGCGGTAAGCCAGCAGGTGGGCGAAAAACTCATCGCCCGCATCCAGTGGTGGGAAGCCTACTGCGCGCGCATGGGCGCCGAACTGAACAACAACCCCTCGGCCGGCAACAAGGCAGGCGGCCTGACCACCATCCTCGAGAAATCCCTCGGCGCCGTGGCCAAGGCTGGCTCCAGCGACCTGGTGGACGTGTACGAATACGCTCAACCCGTGCGCGCCCACGGCCTGGTGTTCATGGACACCCCCGGCTACGACCCGATCTCGGCCACCGGCCAGGTCGCTGGCGGGGCCAACCTGATCGCCTTCACCACCGGGCGTGGCTCAGCCTACGGTTGCGCGCCGTCGCCCTCGATCAAGCTCGCCACCAACACCCGCCTGTGGCAAACCCAGGAAGAAGACATGGACGTGAACTGCGGCGGCATCGCCGACGGCAGCATGACCATCGAAGAACGCGGCGAGCACATCTATCGCCTGATGCTCGCCATCGCCTCGGGCGAGCGCAGCAAGAGCGAGCAGCACGGCTACGGCCAGAACGAATTCGTGCCGTGGCAGATCGGCGCCATCACCTGATTCCCGACCCACTCGATTACGGAGCCCTCCATGACCCGCATCCTCGGTCACAACTACATCGGCGGCCAACGTTCCGCGCACGGCGAGATCCGCCTTGAAAGCCTCGACGCCGCGACCGGCGAAGCGCTGCCCGGGGTGTTCAGCCAGGCCACCGAAGCGGAGGTCGATGCTGCTGCAAAAGCCGCTGCGAGCGCCTTCCCGCTGTACCGCAATGTGCCGGCCAGCCGGCGTGCCGAGTTTCTCGACGCCATCGCCGACGAACTCGACGACCTGGGTGACGACTTCGTCGCCACCGTCTGCCGTGAAACCGCCCTGCCTGCCGGGCGTATCCAGGGTGAGCGCAGTCGCACGAGCGGCCAGATGCGCCTGTTCGCCAAGGTGCTGCGCCGGGGCGACTTTTATGGCGCACGGATCGACCGCGCCCTGCCGGATCGCCAGCCGCTGCCGCGCCCGGACCTGCGCCAGTACCGCATTGGCGTGGGCCCGGTGGCGGTGTTTGGCGCCAGCAACTTCCCGCTGGCCTTCTCCACGGCCGGCGGCGACACCGCCTCGGCGCTGGCTGCTGGCTGCCCGGTGGTGGTCAAGGCCCACAGTGGCCACATGGCCACGGCCGAATGGGTGGCCGATGCCATCATCCGCGCCGCCGAGCGCACCGGCATGCCGGCCGGCGTGTTCAACATGATCTATGGCGGCGGCGTGGGTGAATGGCTGGTCAAGCACCCGGCGATCCAGGCGGTGGGCTTCACCGGCTCGCTCAAGGGCGGCAACGCCCTCAGCCGGCTCGCCGCCGAGCGTGCGCAACCGATCCCGGTGTTCGCCGAGATGTCGAGCATCAACCCGGTGATCCTCCTGCCCGAGGCCCTGCGGGCCCGTGGCGACAACATCGCCCGTGACCTCAGCGCGTCAGTGGTGATGGGCTGCGGCCAGTTCTGCACCAACCCAGGTCTGATCCTCGGCCTGCGCTCGCCAGCCTTCAGCGCCTTCGTCGAGCAATTCAAAGCGCACATGGCCGACCAGCAGGCGCAAACCATGCTCAATCGCGGCACGCTGGCCAGCTACCGCAAGGGGCTGGAGCACCTGCGCACCTATCCGGGCGTTCGTCATCTGGCCGGCAGCGCCCAGGGCGACCATCAGGCGCAACCGCAACTGTTCCAGGCCGACATCAGCCTGCTGCTGGGCGGTGACGAGTTGTTGCAGGAGGAGGTGTTCGGCCCGGCCACTGTGCTGATCGAAGTGGCGGATGCGCAACAGCTGGCGGCTGCCATCCAGGCGCTGCGTGGGCAACTGACCGCCACCCTGATCGGTGAAGCGCACGAGCTGCCGAACTGGGGCTGGCTGGGTGAGCTGTTACAGGAAAAGGTCGGTCGGGTGCTGCTCAACGGTTATCCAACCGGTGTCGAGGTGTGCGACGCCATGGTGCATGGCGGGCCCTACCCGGCGACCTCGGATGCTCGAGGAACCTCCGTCGGTACCCTGGCGATCGACCGTTTCCTGCGTCCGGTATGCTTCCAGAACTACCCGGATGCGCTATTGCCCCCGGCGCTGCAAAACGCCAATCCGCTGGGTATCAGCCGTTTGGTCGACGGTGAGATGCAGCATGCAACCTTGGCGGATTGATCTGGTACCACTCGCAACCATCGGGGCACTCGCTGAGCGGGCGCCCCATTCTCTGTGACTAAGGCTGCTCCAACTGATCTCGCAGATACTCGATAAACCGCTGGGTTTTGGCAGGAAGCAATCGGGTTTCTGTCAATGCGTACACGGGTACCGGTGTCGCTTGCCACTGCGGCAGCACCCGTTGCAAAGCACCTGCATTGACATCTGGCGCAGCGATACCGGCAGGCAGGAGTGCGATGCCAAGGTCTAGCGAGGCAAGTCGACGCAACATCCCCACACTGTTCAGCTCAAAGCGGCCACCCACTTGAACCTGTTCGACAGCACCCTGGCTGGTCAGGGTCCACTTGTCCGCGCTTGCTCCTGACATCCGCAGGCATTCGTGATGCACAAGCTCCGCTGGATCACGGGGCTCGCCGGAAACCCGTAGATAGTGAGGTGAGGCGTACAGGCCGCGTTGCAGGGTAGCCAGTTTCCGCGCAATCAAGTTGGAATTGGCCGGCTCGCCCATCCGAATGACGACATCCACGGGGTCACTGACCAAATCGACCTGCCGTGGTGTGAGATCGAAGTCAAAGGTGATGCCTGGATACAGTCTTGCGAAATCCGCAATCAACGGCGCCAGGTAGATGTTGGCGAAGTCCACTGGCAACGAGGCGCGCAACAGGCCGCTGGGCCTGGCGAGCAACTCACCCAGCTGCTCATGCGCCAGCCTCGCTTCGTCGACAATGCGCTTGCACCGATCAAAGTAAAGCTGGCCGGCCTCTGTCAGCTCAATCTTGCGCGTGGTGCGATGAAGCAGGCGCAACCCTATCTGCTTCTCCAGGCTGGTGATACGCCTTGAAAGCGTCGAGCTTGGCATGTTCATGGACTCCGCTGCGCCCCGAAAGCTGCGCATCTTCACGACCTCGACGAACAGGGCCATGTCGTTCAGGTATTCCAAGCATTGCTCCAAAAATGGATTAGTCATTTCAGTTTTGCCGGATTTATCCCGACAACGGATTGAATGATGATAACCCCATCACCGCAAAGGAGCACTGTAATGAACTCTCTTTTTTCCGAAGTCCAAGTAGGCCGTTACACGCTGTCCAACCGCATGGTCATGGCCCCCATGACACGTTCACGTGCAAACGATGCTGGCGTTCCTTCCGATCTCGTCACCACCTACTATGAGCAACGCGCCAGTGCTGGTCTGATCATCTCGGAAGGTGTTTTCCCGGTGGCGCTTGGCAAGGGTTATGTACGGACCCCGGGTATTGAAACCGATGAGCAGGTAGCAGCGTGGAAAAAGGTCGCTGAATCCGTTCACGCCCGTGGCGGCCGTATCTTCATGCAACTGATGCACTGCGGCCGTGTTTCTCACCCGTCATTGATCGACGGCGCCCAGCCACAGGCACCATCAGCCATCAAGGCCGCGGGCCAAACCTATACCGCTACCGGCCTGCAGGACTTCGTCATCCCGCATGCACTGAGCATCGTCGAAATCGCTGGCGTCGTTGAAGGTTACCGCCAGGCTGCTCGTCGGGCTATCGAGGCTGGCTTCGACGGTGTGGAGTTGCATGCAGCATCGGGTTATTTGCCGGAACAGTTCCTCTCCAGCGGCAGCAACCAGCGCGACGACGAATACGGTGGCTCAGTTGAAAACCGCGTTCGCTTCGTTCTCGAAGTGCTTGCCGCGATAGTCGAGGAAGTGGGCGGCGATCGCGTGGGTATCAAGATATCTCCGGAAATGAACTTCAACGATATCGTCGACGCCAATCCGCAAGAGACTTACACCTACCTGGTAAAGCACCTGCGGCCGTTCAACCTCGCCTACCTGCACGTCGCCCTGTTTGGGGCCGAGTTCGACTACCACAGTGCACTGCGTCCGCTGTTCAATGGCAGCTACCTGATCGGCAGTGGCCTGAACAAAGAAAGCGCCGAGGCGCTTATTTCCGGCGGCAAAGCGGATGCAGCTGTATTTGGTGGCGCGTTCCTCGCCAACCCGGACTTGCCAGAGCGTCTGCGCGTCGGTGCCGAGCTCAACGCCCCGGATAAAAACACCTTCTATGCGCCTGGCGCAGAGGGCTACATCGATTACCCATCCCTGACCCAGGGGGCCTGAGGAGCGCCGCCATGCTACCCACCGCACGCCTGCAGCGTATGAATCATGGAAGCCAGTTCCGAGCGTTCAGCCTTCGTGGCGATCAGTTTGCGAAACCAATTGATCCGTTTCTGGGCGTGGATCATGCCTGGATCAGCGGACCGACCTTCCCACCGCATCCGCATGCGGGTTTCTCCGCAGTGTCATACCTGTTTCTGGATTCAGAAACGGGGATCGATAACCGGGACTCACTGGGCAATCGCAATGTGATTCATCCCGGTGGCCTGCACTGGACGGCGGCGGGTAGCGGCGTGGTACATGAAGAAGTACCAGCGGAGCCCGGCAAGACTGTGCACATGCTGCAAATCTTCATCAATCTGCCCGAGGACAAACAGGCGCAGGCTCCTCATGCCTTCAGCCTGGAAGCACGCGATGTACCCGTTGTACGCCTGCCGGGGGTGAAGATTCGTGTGCCCCTCGGGGCCTTCGGCGAGATCGCCTCCCCCCTCTCGTTGCCCACCGATGTCCGGTTGCTGGACATCCTGCTGGAAGCGGGCGGTGAGGTAGAAATTCCAATCCCGGTCGGGCATGTAGCGTTCGTCGTGCCGATTGATGGGGAGGTGAGCGTGGATGGCCAGCCGTTCAGTCTGCTTGATCCAAAGGCCCCCGTGAATCTGCCCCAAGGGCCAAAGCGGGTTGTCATGCTGCAAGCAAAAAACGGCGCCGCAAAGGCAGTGGTTTTTTCAGGGACACCGCTGAATCAGCCCGTTCACTGGCAAGGCCCAATGGCGCTGGCGTCACCAGCTGCACTGGGCGAAGCCGTGCAGCGCTATCAACGCGGGCTGTTCGGCAGCCTGCAAACCCGATAAGCCAACAACGATCCCCAACTAAGCGAGAAGATCATCATGACTTACGAAAATTTCAATGCTGACAACGCTGCCCTGCTGCTGATCGATCATCAGGTTGGCACCATGGGGTGGGCCAAATCCATGCCCTTCGATGAGCTCAAACGCAATGCGCTGATGCTCGCCAAGGCGGCGCGCATTCTCAAGCTGCCAGTCGTGCTCACCTCCAGCATGGAGGAGCATGCGCAAGGGCCGTTGCTGAGTGAACTGCAAGAAATCCTCCCGGTCGAGTTCGCGGAGCGCATCAAGCGCTTGGGCATCGTCAACGCAATGGACGACGAACATTTTGCCGCAGCCGTCAAAGCAACTGGTCGCAAGAAGCTCATCATTGCCGGCGTAACCAATGATGTCTGCACCGTCTACCCGGCACTGTCGCTGGTCCGTGACGGCTTTGAGGTACAGGTTGTCGCCGACGCAGGCGCGTCGCCAACCGCGATGGCCGATGACATAGCGCTCCGTCGGATGGACAAGGCAGGTGTAACGCTGACCACCACCAACCAGTTGATTGCCGAACTGGCTGGCAGCTGGGCAACGCCTGAAGGCGGAGAGTTGGTACAGGTGCTCATGGAGTCGTTCGGCGGCTAAGTGCCCCCAGTCACAGTGAGCCCGCGAGACATTCATCGTCTTGAAGCCAGCCAAGCACTCAAGAATAACTTGCTCGATCCCGTGCCGCGCGTTTGGCCAGGACTCTGGCAAGAGGCTGTAATGGTTGGCCCGGCTGCTCGAAAAAAACCAGCCCGATGAGCCGATGGGTAGCGTGTTCGCGAGATATGAAGCATCTCGTATGCCCTTCATCCAAGGCTTAGTAGCGCAGCCGCGAGTGCGAAGGTCAGTAAGACTTCGACCAGTCAAGAGCTACCTGGACACGAGCCCGTGCAGCCTTCGCGCAACATCAATCGCAAGTCGACTATGCCCAACAACACACGGAAGTGTTGCGCGCTGAGCGCACTGTCATCGACATGCACTTTCCAGCCTGGCAAAGCGGAAAGTGCATGGATGCTGCTGCGCAATCGCAATTAGCGAGGGGACAGGTGGATGCCGGCGATCATGCAGCGAACAGAACCACCCGCCATTTCAATCGTGGGCACGTCAAGCGGTACCAGTCGGGCCGAACGTTCGATGCGTTGACGCTGAATATCGGTCAGGCTGTTGAACGCTCGGCGGGAAAGCGCAAGGATACGACCGTCTCGACCAGACAGCTCGATCGCATTACCGGCAAATTCCGCGATCTGCTGATTGGTCAGGTCGATAACATCGCGACCTGACTCCATCAAACGCATACGCACCTGCTCAGCTCTCACTTTGTTGGTGAAAGTACCAAACCCTACCAGCGCAAACTCCGTCGCCACGCACATAAGAACATTCGTATGGTAGATCGGTGCCCCCTGCTCGTCAGCGGTGTCGAACACCATGGGCTCGAAGTTGAAGTGTGTGCTGAACCGTTCGAGGGCTATCGGGTCGGCGCGATTGGAGCGTGCTGTGTAGGCCACCCTGGACATGTGGTCGAACACCATGGCGCCGGTGCCCTCAAGGAACAGTTCATCCTGTTCGAGGCCCGAGTAGTCGATTACATCCTGGACCCGATACTCCTGCTTGAGCATCTCGATAACATCGGTGCGTCGCTCACGCCGTCGGTTGGGCGAATACATGGAGTAGATTGCGATGTGCCCACCAGGGTGCGTGGAAAACCAATTGTTCGGGAACACCGAGTCCGGCGTGTTTCTCTCGCCCAAATCATCGAAAAGATGCACCCGAACTCCCTCGGCTTCCAGCCGACTGGCCGCCTGGGTGACCTCTCCATGGGCAATTTCGGCAAGGGTATGTGCAGCGAGCTCAGCACTCGAACGCTGGAATGAGTTGTCAGCAGCGGTTTCAGGATTGGGGGTAAACGCATGGGGCCTGATCATCACCACAGCCGCAGGTGCCTGGATTGAACGCGTTGGGAATGCCATCAAGAAATACCAAAGGTAATGAGCTGATCGTGGGGGTTATGCAACGCGTCGGATGCGTTTTTTTGCGGCGCGGCCACGGGTGTGGCTGAACAGATCCTTCGGGTCGTCCTCCACCCACGGGACCAGGTCAATTTTTGTACCAGCCCCACGCTGCTGGGCCTGCTGGAGCACGTAGCGCAGTACCGAATAATCCTCGAGGGCGAAGCCGACAGAATCGAATACAGTGACCTGGTCATCGCTCTGACGCCCCTCTTCCTCGCCTGTCAGTACCCGCCACAGGTCAACAACAGGTGAATCAGCCTCAAGCTGCTGGATGTCACCTTCAATACGGGTCTGAGGCTCGTACTCGACAAAAACCCTGGCCTGGCGCAGGACATCAGCGTGCAACTCTGTTTTGCCTGGGCAGTCACCACCCACCGCGTTCAGATGCATGCCGGGTTCGAGCATATCGGGCGTGATGATGGTCGCGTAGGCCTTATCGGCGGTAACGGTCGTAACGATGTCTGCACCATGTACAGCTTCTGCCACGCTGCGGGCACGCGTGATCTTGAGTTCTGGGTATTCCTGCAGATTCCTGATCAGCTTGGCTGTCGCCTGAGGGTCGGTGTCGAAGGCAGCAATTTCTTGGATCCCCAGATGTTTGTGGAATGCCAGTGCCTGAAATTCGCTCTGCGCCCCATTTCCGATCAGGGCCATTCTCTTGCAGTTCGGTCGCGCAAGCGCTTTGGCGGCCATCAGGGAGGTCGCAGCAGTGCGCAGGGCCGTTGCAATGGTCAGTTCGGAAAGCAACACTGGATAGCCGGTATCGACATCGGCCAGCACCCCGAACGCCATCACGGTATGCAGATCTTTGAATGTGTTGGATGGATGGCCGTTTACATACTTGAACGCATACCGACTGGCATCGGCCACTGGCATCAATTCGATCACCCCTACTGCAGAGTGGCTGGCCACGCGTGCCGATTTGTCGAACTCCGGCCAGCGTTTGAAATCGTCGTGAATAACTTTCGAAAGCTCACCTAGAAATTCAACTACGCCAATATCCTGCACCAGGTCAGACATGGTGGGTACATCGATGAAATGCGTCATTGTTATACACCTAATGAGTGCACTCTCTGCTCGGCATTGAGCGGGGAGCGCCAAGTATGAATGTGGCCGACGAAGAAATTCTGATGCACCTTCGATACAAAATGAAGCTTACAGGTTGCCAAATTCCGCAGGAATCTAGACACTTTGCTCACCAGAAATAGCAATGTGGGCAGTGTGCATCATCATGGACAACATCGATCAAGAACTCATCGCACTATTACGAAGCAATGCGCGCACCCCGGTCATGACATTGGCCAAGAAACTAAAGGTCGCTCGGGCCACTGTTCAGAACCGGCTGAACAAGCTTGAAGAGAGTGGCGTCATTCTCGGGTATACCGTGCGCTTGCAAACCGATGCCATGGTGCGCGGCGTCAGGGCGATCACCAGCATCGGCATCAGCGGCCACCACGCCGCCGAGGTCAAGCATGCACTACGCGGGCACCCCAATGTGGTTGCCATCCACACCACCAACGGCAGGTGGGACCTGATGGCGGAGCTGCATGCCGAAACGCTGGAGGCCTTCGATAAGGCGCTCAACACCATCCGTTCCATCAAGCACATCGACAACACTGAAACCAGCATCTTGCTGTCTTCCTTCAAGATGTAATGGCTCTTCGATACGCCGCTCAGGCGACCTGGCACACTGCAGACTCGCCTATACAAATTGCTCAAAGTCAGACGGGGCGCTGGCAGTTTGTAGTGTTCCGGTTGACAACTGTGGCTGGCAAAATGGGCACTTCCAATTTTCCAGAGCCCGGTAGCCGTGACACGTAGCGAACGCGCAGGCCTATCAGGAACTTCATTTATCTGACAGTTTAGTCAGGAACTATCGGCCTCCCACAATGCGGCGGCTATCGATGCCCCCATGCACCCTCTCCTGCAACGAGACTGGTAGCGGTTTTCTTAAAAAAAGAATAAGAGGTTATTCATGCATCAAACGTGCAACTCGCAAGCGACATCCCACGATGAAGAACGAACACTTAAACGACGCCTGGAGAATCGTCACATTCAACTGATTGCCATTAGCGGCGCCATTGGTACTGGCCTGTTCATGGGTTCAGGGAAGATGATTGCGCTGTCGGGCTCGTCGATTATCCTGGTCTACGCAATCATCGGCTTCTTCGTTTTCTGCATCATGCGGGCGATGGGAGAAATGTTGCTCGCCGACCTTGAAATGGGCTCATTCGCTGAGCTCGTCCACCATTATCTGGGACCCAGGGCCGGCTTCATCCTCGCCTGGTCTTACTGGCTAAGTTGGGTGGTCGTGGCCGTCGGTGATGTTGTAGTGGTCGCTGGGTTTCTGCAGTACTGGTACCCGAACCTACCCACGTGGATTCCTGCTTTCGGTACCATGTTCCTGCTCTTGGCGCTCAACATGCTGGCCGTGAAAGCGTTCGGTGAGGTGGAATTCTGGTTCGGCCTGATCAAGATCATCGCCATCGTCGCGCTCGTCGTCACCGGTCTTGTGATGGTGGCCACGTCTTACACCTCCGCGGGCGGAGTCACCGCGTCCTTCAGCAATCTGGTAGCGCCCGGCGTGATGATGCCGCATGGCATCCTCGGGTTTCTCGCCGGGTTCCAGATTGCAATCTTTTCGTTTGTCGGCACCGAGCTGATTGGCACTGCGGCGGCGGAAGCCCACAACCCAGAAAAAACACTGCCCAAAGCCATCAACACCATTCCAGTGCGGATTCTGCTGTTCTACGTCACCGCCCTCGCTTGCATTATCAGCGTGATCTCCTGGGCAAACGTGCCGGCAAATCGTAGCCCCTTCGTTGAGCTTTTCCTGCTTGGCGGCCTGCCTGCTGCTGCAGGCATGATCAACTTCGTGGTCATGACGTCTGCCGCATCCTCTGCCAACAGTGGCATCTATTCCGGGTCGCGGATGCTCTTCGGCTTGTCTCATAACAAGCAGGCACCCCAAGCCTTCGGGCGTTTGTCAGGCTCTGGCACACCCACACGCGCACTGATGTTCTCAGGGGTTTGCATGGTCATCGCACTGACTCTACTGTTCGTGATCCCCGATGTGATGGCAATTTTCACGTTGGTCTCGACGATCTCAGCCGTCATGGTCATCGTGACCTGGTCGTTGATCCTGCTGTCGTATTTCGCTTATCGACGAAATAACCACCCAGCCCACTCACGCTCGACCTTCAAGCTCCCCGGCGGCCGGTTCACGGCGGGTATGTCTCTGGTGTTCCTGGTGTTTGTCCTGTGCGTGCTGGCGCTTGAAACGGACACCCGCACCGCCCTGTATGTGATGCCAATCTGGTACATCGGCTTGCTGATTGCCTATCACCGTAAGGTGCAACGCAGCTCACGCCACGTCGTGGCAGCAGTACCCTGAACCCGTCATCGAAAGGAGGCGCGCATGAGCTCATCGACATCAGGTATCAAGCTGGATCATTCAACCAAGGCAAGGATCAAGCAGGCAGCAGCCACCCTTGACCGGACACCGCATTGGTTCATGAAGATGGCGGTACTTTATTGGCTGCAGCGCGTCGAGCAAGGCTCACCCGCTACCGAGATGCTGATTGATGGGGACATAGAAGCCGATGAACGACTTAACAGCGTCCTCAATCGACTGAAACTCTTGAGCAGCGACTAGAGATAATCGACTGTGAGCAAGTAAATCGCCGCTGGTTTGCCAGGCACCTTCAAGGCTCATGATGAGGCTTGAAGGTGTCTGGCAAACCAGCGGCGATTCACAGCGATCAGACTTCCGAGCAGGACATATTTCTCGCCTTCCCATCAGAACCTATCGCCATCGCCATCAGCAGCGACAAGGCTGCGGGGTTGCAGTGATTTGCGGGCTCAATCCCCCGCTGCCACATCCACCACCTTCCAGCTGTCATCCGGGTCGAAGCGCTTCATCGCCTTGGCCAGCCTGTCGCCGTGCGGCCCGAGGTCTTTTTCGAACACCTGGCCGTCATGGCTGATCATGAAGCTCATCACCCCGGTGTCGTCGTAGCTGGCCGGCCAGGCGACCATGGCGAAGCCACGGCTCATTTGGTTGCCGATCAGGTAGCTGTAGGCGCCACCGGGGGCGGACGGGCCTTGTGCGTCCAAGATGCGGAAGTGGTAGCCATACCAGTCATCACCCACCACATCCTGGCCAAACAGCGGCCCCAGCGGGCTGACCTGGCCATCGCCGTCGTCATCCCAATACAGCCCGTCATGCTTGCCGGGCTCGCTGAAAATTTTCTGCGCGTACTCCAGCGCACCGTTGCCGTTGCGGTCCTGGCTGGCATAGTCCATCTGCGCGTCGTGGTAAGCCAACAACGCCTGCATGGCAGCCAGTTCGTTGCGGCCGATGCGCCGGGCGCGGATTTCGGTGCTGCCGGCCTTGAGGTCGAAGCGCCAGCCCTGGCTGCTTCTGGTCAACGGTATGGGCAAAGTCCAGTGATCACTGCCCACCGCCAGGATGCCCTTGCCCTCGCCCGCCATGTCGATACTGTGCTGCGCGCGATACTGCTCCAGAAAGGTGTCCACGTCGCTGCGCTGCACACCACCACGCGGTATGTAGGTGCGCCAGTCATCACCCAGCAACTGGGCCAGGCGGGCTTCATCGGCCTTTTCCGTACCCAGCGCCGCAATGAAAGACTCCACGGCCTTCTCCGGCGTCGGGAATGCCTCCTGGGCAGCCGCCAGGGAGGCCCATGCCAAGCCGGTCGCAAGCAGCATTGCTGCAAATACTTGACGTTTCATCGACGACCTCCTCCGCCACGACGCACTGGCGCACTGGGTCGGGAGATCTGGTGGCCGGCAGCACGGGATGCACTGGGCCGCTGGGCAAACGACTGGCTGGTGTGACCGCGGTTGGCCTGCATACTGGTGCGCGCCGGCGAGCGCACGCCGTCAAAGGCATTGTTCCGCGCCCGGCCGGCGCTGTTGGCCGGCCGGTTCTGTGCCACCTGCCGGCCTTGGGCATTGCGTGTTTCCTGGCGACGGTCGGTTGCTCTGGCATTGTCGCCACCGGATTGCATGCGGTTGCCCGCCGAATTGCCCACCTTCGCTTCGCGCATTTGCTGGCGTGCCTGGCGGTTGTCGGTGGCCGGGCGTTCGATACCCGCGCGGTCCATCGAGGCCCGGGCCTTGTCCCGAGCTTGCGCCCGCTGCGCGTCGTCGCCCCGGAAGGCAGTGCGTTGGGTGGCGCCGTCCAGTTGGCGGCCATACAGCTGGCGGCTGCGGGCATCGCGGTAAGGCACGCCTTCACGGTTGGCGGCATTGTGCTGCCATTTGTTCTGGTTGTTGGTGATGCGGTTGTTGGCGTTGATATTGTTGTAACGGTTGACGTCGATATCGATGTCATTGTTGCCCCAGTCGCAGTCGCCCCACAACGAGGCGACGATCGCGACGCCGGTACCGAAGGCCAGGCCGGCCACCAGCGCGGAACCAGGGTAGTACATCGGCGGCGGCGGGTAGTACACAGGCGGTGAAGCCGGGTAGGCCCAGGTACCATAGGTGGTGGTCGGGTTGTAGCTGGGCACGTACACCACTTGCGGGTCGGCCGGCTGAATGATGATGGTGGATGGGGGGCTGCTGGCAGCCTGTGGCGCCGGTGCGGCTTGCACGGTCACGTTCTGGTACTGGTTGCTTTGCAGGTTGCCGGCCGCCTGTGCCTGGTGACGCAAGCGCTGCACCGCGCCCATGACATCGTCGGGCTGCGCGAGGAACGCATCACCCAGGCGCTGCACCCACACCGGGTCCTGGCCCAGGGTCGCCAGCAGCTGGGGGAAGGCTACCAGCGCTTGCACGCTCGGGTCCCACGGCTGCTTCGCCACCTGTTTCACCGCATCATCGCCCGACGCCTTGGGGTTGGCCTTGGACCAGGTCACAGCTTCGCTCACCTGCCCCGGGTAAGTGGCCGCCATCAATACCTGGGCCAGCAGCGGATCGGGGTACAACGCAACCGGCGCCAGCATCTGGTCCAGTTGCTCTTGCGTGAACACCGGGGTCTTGGCCGCGACCGTCTCGGTCTGCGGAGCGGGGTCGGGGGCTGGTACGTCTTGCGCCAGCACCAGGCCGGGCGCCGCGTTCAGGCACATCAGTGCCGACAGCAAAGCAAACAATGGCATGCGCATCGCTTATCCCCAGGAGGTCAGATCGCGTGGGTTAAGGGTAGCAATGGCGATGCTTTTGGCCAGATGCAAGGACGCCAACTTTTAGCACTGATGCTCGCGTCAATAGTGACTATCGAACAAGGCAATTTCTACTCATCGCGCAGGCTCAATAACCTAGCTCCATCGATTCGAACCTGGCGAATCCCCTGCATTCCGGAGCTGCTCGATGAACACCAAGGCCCACTTCCTCCGCACTGCCCTGGCCGCTGCCAGCATTGCTGTACTGGCCGGTTGTGCCAGCCACCCCGAACTGCGCCCGTACAGCGCCGACGAAACCCGTCAACTGCAACTGGAAGCCTTGCAGCGCCGTGGCTTGTCGCTGGAGGACTATGAACAGCAACGGCGGGTGATCCAGCGTGCCGGCAACCTGCCGGTGGTGACCGAAGCCGCCGATGCCGACCGTTCGACCAAAGGCTGAACGGGCTGATCCAGGTTCCCTCCTGCCGTCTGCGCAGGTATCCTTACCGCTCAACCGCAAGCCTTCCAGGATGGAGACCATGTTCAGGCCCCTTCTGTTGCTGAGCGCTGCCTTGCTGTTCAGCCCCATGCTGCCGGCCCAGCAGATGACACGCGAATTGGGGGATTTCGACTTCACCCTTGGCACCACCCCCTCGCGCAGCATGGCCCAGGGGCTGATCTCACCCAGTGCCGTCGGCGCCTTCCACGGTGGCCTCGACCTCGGCCACGCCAGTGGCTGGTACCTGGGCCAGTACGCCCCGAGCATGGGCGTAACCCCGAACTCCACCCTGCGCCTGGACAGTTACGTGGGCTACAAGCATCACTTCGACAGCACCTTGGGCTATGAGGTCGGGTTGATCCATTACAGCCAGCCAAACATCGCCGGCCCCGACAGCTACGCCCTTTACGGCGGCGTCTCGGTACTGGGCAGTCGTTTCGGTGGCGCGCTGCGCAACAACCCCGACAACCGCACTGGCACGCTGTTCGCCGACTTTGGCCAACTGCCGCTGTTCGACGTCGATCTCACCGTCAAGCTGGCACACCACCGCCTGGGCACACCGTTTACCATTGGTGATGGCGGCCAGGTGGATGCCTTTTCAGACTGGTCGCTGGAGCTGTCGCGGCCTTGGCTGGGGATCGACCTGAACCTGATCTACAGCAACTCCAGCCTGAGTGGCGCCAGCTGTGATGCCTATTCGGGCATCAATACCTATTGCGACAGCGTCGTCACGCTCAAGGCCCAGCGCGCCTTTTTTTAACGGCGCGGCACCAGCGCCAGGGCGATGCCGCCCAACACCACTGCACAGGCGATCAACAAGCGTAACGAAAGCGTCTCACCGATCAGGGCAACCCCGCCCAGTGCCGCAATCACCGGCACACTCAGCTGCAGCGTCGCCGCCTGTTGCGCACTGACCTGCCTGACCACCCCATACCACACGGCGTAACCGGCACCCGACGCCAGTACCCCTGAGCCCAAGCCATACAACACGCCGATCGGTGTGAGGTGGGGACCACCAGCACCCAGCAACAGCACCGGCGCCAACAGCACGAGACAAGGCAGGCTGCGGGCAAAATTGCCGGCCGTGTCGGCCAACGGCCTGGGCGAGCCTTTGCCCAGCAGCGAATACACGCCCCAGGCCACACCAGACAGCGCCATCAGCAAGGCGCTGGCAACAGGTGGCGCCGATGTACCGGGCAACAGCAATACCAGCAGGCCAACGAAAGCGATCAGCATGCCCACCAGCATACGCACAGTGATGCGTTCGCCTTTGTACCAGGCAAAACCGAACATGGTGATCTGCACAGCGCCGAACAGCAGCAGGGCGCCCGCCCCGGCCCCGAGGTGCAAGTAGGCCGCAGCAAACAGGAAGGCATAGAGGAACAGTGCCAGGCCACCTCGCCAACTTCCACCCATGCGCTGCGCCGGCCTGCGCACGCGTATCAGCAGCAACAGGCACAAGGCACCGCTGGCCAGACGCACCATGGTGAAGGATGCAGGGTCGATTGCCCCGTCTTTCAGGGCCAGCCGGCAGAACACCGAGTTGGCGGCAAACGCCACCAGGCTGAACATTGCAGGCCAGAACCAGGCCCTGCGGTCGGTAAGCGTGGTGGTGCCGGTGCTCATGGTGGCGTCACCTTTGAGTGGACTTTGTTCTTGTAGCGGCAATGTAGTCAGGACAGGCACCGATACACAAGGAACCATCCACTATGGCGGCTGGCACAGGGTGCGCCCGCTTCATTACGTTGCGGCTACGGCCTCGATTTCCACCAGCATGCCGTCCAGCGCCAACCGGGGTACCGGGATCAGTGTACAGGTCGGCTTCAGGTGCGGGCCCCAGGCCCTGTCGGCTTCGGCCACCCATTCGCGCAGGCGCGGTTCGGCGTGATCGACAATCAGCAGGGTCAGCTTGAACACCTGAGCCAAGCCGGCGCCTCTCGACGCCAGCGCCAGCTCAAGGTTTGCCAATGCCTGGCGGGCCTGTTCGCTGAACAACGGCGACAACTGGCCGTTGCTGTCCTCCCCTCCCTGGCCGGCGATGTACAGCAGACGGCTGCCGGCGCGCACCTCCGCGACGTGGGAGTAGGCGTTGCCACGGGGGTCGTAAAGGCCTGCGGGGTTGGTTAGCTGGAATGCGCGTGGTTGGGTCATGACAAGCCCTCGCTCGATGGGAAGAGCGGCGCAGTTTCGGACCTGAAGTTAAGTCGAGGTCAAGCGCAGCGTAAGACTTTTCCCACACAGCAGCCCGTTGCTTGAACCACGCGTCTGTTTGCGCAGCGCGCACCAGCCGGTAAATTGCAAGACCCGGCACGGAAGCCTTTACCCAACAGGGAACCCCCCATGAGCAAATTCGATTTTCAGCTGGCCTACACCATCAAGCCAAATAACCCTGCCCGCGATGAAACCGATGCGGCGCTGGCGCGTCTGCACCTGCGCGAAAAGCTCGGGCTGGACACCGTCGAGCACATTGAAACCACCCTGCTGGGCATGATCACGCTCAAAAGCACCACACCCACTGAGCGCAAACGGGAAGCTGAAAAGCTGGTGCACGATTACCTTCATGACGCGCTGAAGGAATTGCGCGTGCTGTCTACCGTGAAGTTCTACGGCTGCCTGATGGTAGACGGGCTCGGCCCAGCGATGCGTTTCGACATCCTGCCCAAATGAACCCCGACGGCCTCAGGCGCCCCCGCGCCCGAGGCCGCGACTGGTCATTTTTCCTGCAGTACCGCCCTGCCTTTCACCGCCCGCGGGCCGCGCCAGGCCCAGAACAGCAAACCTGGGAAGGGTGCGTAGACCACGAAGACGACCCACAGCATCTTGCGCTCGGCGCGCCGCTCACTGCCGATGATGTGCCAGATGGCCCAGATTTCCAGGAGGATGACCAAGGCTGCGATGATGATCCAGATCGTTCCGATTTCCATGTGCGCTCTCCCATTGGCATGTAATGGGTTGGGTCGCAGCGGGCGCTGAGGGTTCAGATTGATTTGCGCAGTACTGTTTCTCAAGAGGCCTGCGGCATGCCCTCAATGCTGCGCTGCGGTCTCCAGCGCTGCCTTCAACGCGGCTGCATCGGCAAATGCCCGCTGGCTGACCAACGCGCGCTGCTCAAGCTGCAACCACTGCACCTGGCCCTTCTCCCCGGTGTAACGGCTGGCCACCCGCCCTTCACGGTCAAGCAGCACCCGGTAGCTGTAATCGCGCATGGCCGGGATGGCGAACAGTTTGCTGATCAGCGCAGGCATACGCTGGATGTCGGCCACGAAGACCGCATCGCGCGCCTCCAGGTAACCTTTGGGCTGCTCGGCCAGCACCGCGTTGACCAGCTTGGCGCCGTCCATGTCACGTGCCACCAGCAAAACCTTGGTGTCGTCCCCAAGGCTGTAGGCCTGGTCGTACTGGTCAAGCAGCGTGAACGGTGCAAGCTTGTCGCCGGGCTCAACGGCATTGGCCAGCAGCGGCAGCAGGCTGAACAACAAGGTAGCGGCATATTTCATCAGTGGCATCCTCAATGACCAAGGCGCCAGCATAGCGTCAAAGTGCCAAGCCTTACAGGTTGCCTGAACACGACCTGTAATACGACACAGCCACCCGGAACATTGTCTTTCCCCCTGCCACCCGCCACACTCTCCAGGCCAGCCAGGAAGCGGAGTCCAGAGTGCCCACGCCACGCCAGTTCAGCAAGAAGACCAGCACCAGCAACATGCTGCGGCTCAAGACCAGCAGCGCCAATGCCCAGGCCCCCTATCGGGTCGATTTCGTCCTGCTCGAACACTTCTCCATGGCCAGTTTCACCGTGGCCATGGACGTGCTGGTCACGGCCAACCTGTTGCGTGCCGACAGTTTCCGGTTCACCCCGCTGTCGCTGGACGGCGACCGTGTGGTCAGCGACCTGGGGCTGGAACTGGTGGCCACAGAGCTGTCGGCGGAGGCATTGAAAGAGCTGGACCTGCTGGTGATTTGCGGGGGGTTGCGCACACCCCTGAAGTACCCGGAGCTCGACCGCCTGCTGGGCGATTGCGCTGCCCACGGCATGGCCCTGGGTGGCCTGTGGAACGGCGCGTGGTTCCTTGGCCGCGCCGGGGTACTGGACGACTATGGTTGCAGCATCCACCCCGAGCAGCGCGCCAGTCTGTCCGAGCGCAGCCCGCAAACCCGCACTACCCCGGCCAGCTTCACCCTCGACCGCGACCGCCTCAGCGCCGCCAGCCCCAATGGCGCCATGGAGTTGATGCTGGGCCTGGTGCGCCGCCTGTATGGCGATGGCCTGGCCGAAGGCGTGGAGGAAATCCTCTCGTTCTCCGGCGCACGCTACCGCCAGGTGGGCCCAGGGGCGAAAAAGTCCATGAGCCTGCACCTGCGCACCATTGTCGAACTGATGGAAAACAACCTTGAGGAAACCCTCAGCCTCGACCAGCTGGCCGCCTACAGCGGGCGCTCGCGGCGGCAGATCGACCGGCTGTTCCAGGCACAGCTGGGCACCTCGCCACGGCGCTACTACATGGAATTGCGCATTACCAAGAGCCGCAGGCTGCTGCAGTATTCCGACCTGTCAGTGATGGAGGTGGCGGTGGCCTGCGGGTTTGTTTCGGTGTCGCACTTCAGCAAGTGCTATGCGGCGTACTTCGGCTACCCGCCGTCGCGGGAGCAACGGCTGGGCGAGTGACCCGCGCCATGGCCGAGGCTGAACCTTTCGCGCGAGGCTCAACCCGGCCATTTGGCCACGCTCAGGGACGGTGCTAGACCTGAATGTACCGTAGCACCGCATCGCAGATCATCGCCTTGTGCCGCAGCTTGACCTCGTCGTCCGACAAGTCGATCTGGAAGATCTCGCCGAAGGTATGGCGGTTGGACACCCGATAGAAGCAGAACGAACTCATCAGCATGTGCAGGTCGATAACCTCGATACCGGCACGAAACACACCCTCCTCTACCCCGCGGCGCAGGGTGTTGCCCAGGGCCTCGAGCACCAGGCTGCTCATTTCGCGAATGGCCGGCGACTGCTTGACGTACTCGCCATAGTGAATGTTTTCGGTGCAGATGATCCGCACGAAATCGACATTGCGGTCGTGGTGGTCGAAGGTGAACTCCACCAGGCGGCGGATCGCCTGATCGGCTGGCAGCGACTCCAGGTCCAGGCTCTGCTCGGTCTTGCGAATGTCGCCGTACAGCTTGATCAGGCACTCGCAGTACAGCTGCTCCTTGCTGCCGAAGTAGTAGTAGATCATGCGCTTGGAGGTGGCAGTACGCTCGGCGATGGCGTCGACGCGGGCGCCGGCCAGCCCTTGCTGGACGAACTCGTTGATGGCGGCCTGGAGGATGTCCTCGCGGGTTTTCTCGGGGTTGTTCTTGCGCGTTCTGCGCCCCCCTTCGGTTTCAGGCTGGCCAAGGCCGACTACGGAATCACTCATACCCACTCACAGGCTGTTTATTGGAATGCGGGGATTATCCGTTAGCACGGCCATGCAGGGAAGCACGCTGTTGGTCGGGTAGCCATGTCAACGTGCTGCCGGGCGGCTTCTGCCAGGCGCCGGATCAGTCGCGCCGGGCGGTGACAGGCTCCGGCGGCGGCGTCAGGTGCAGCACGCGGTTGCGCCCGCCCTCGGCCAGCAGGTAACCGCCCTTGCCATCGCCAATGATCGCCTGAGGCGCCTTGAGGAAGGTCAGCACAGTGTGCTGGCTGCCATCGGCATCGATGCGCAGCAGGCGGGCACGGTGCGTGTTGTCCTCGCTGATCCACAGGCCACGCTGATCACAGTAAAGGAATGTCGGGTTGCGCAGGCCATCGACCACCACCGGGTCACGGCCATCGTCGGCCAAGGCGCGGACCCTGCCTTTGGCTTTTTCGGTGTACAGCAGGCGGCCCCCGCAACCGGTGAGGCCTTCGGTTTCGGTCAAGCCGGAACGCAGCACTTCAAGCTGGCCACTGGTCCAGCCATAACGCATCAGCCGGCCGTTGCCCTTGCGGTCTTCGATGGCATACAGGTGGTCGCCATCGTTCCACAGGCCTTGCACGCTCTCGCCGTCGAACAGCCGGGTTACCTGGCCATCACGCGCCAGGCTGACAGGTGCCGCACCACCTTCCTGGCTGAACACCCAGCCACCTTGCGCCGCCACCATGCCGTCTGGCTTGGAGAGGTTGTCGATGACCACGACCCGGTCACCCTGGGCGGTAATCTTGAGGATGCTGCCCTGGCCATCGTCAAGCTCGCGGCTGACCAGCAGGCTGCCATCGGCTTGCGGCAGCAGCGAAGCGGCCTTGGTGACATCCGTGTGCAGCACCTCGACGTCCCAGCCAGCGGCGGCCTGGACCGGGTAGAAACTCTGCCATGCGAAGAAACCCAAGGTGGCCGCAAGCAGACCGGTGGTGGCTATGAAGACGATGCGGGTGCTGCGTTTGCGCAGGATGTGCGGCATGTAGGGGCTCCTCGGGATTGCCGGGGATCCTAGCAAGGGAATGTGAAAAATATGTCGAAATTTACCCAGCGGGCAAAAAAACAAAAGGATATAAAAATAACAAAACAATCTAACAGAAATGCATAAAGAAATTGAAAGGCCATTGCCTGGTCCTTAGGCTGAGTGCATCGCCCAACACCCGATCAAAGGAACGATACCCATGTCTGCCCGCCCCCTCTCTCCGTTGCGCCGACTATTGGTCGGCGGCCTGCTGGCCAGTATTGCCAGCGCCCTTTTGCCGTGGTCCCAAGCCCTCGCCGATAACCCTGAGACCCTGCGCATCGGTTATCAGAAGTTCAACAGCATTAACATCCTCAAAGGCAGCGGCGCCCTGGAAAAGGCACTGGCGGCACAAGGTGTGAAAGTCAGCTGGCACGAGTTTGCCGCCGGCCCGCAACTGCTTGAGGCACTGAGCACGGGCGCCATCGACCTGGGCCATGCCGCTGACGCGCCGTCAGTGTTTGCCCAGGCCGCCGGCAAGCCGGTGGTCTACCTGGCCGCAGAGCAGCCCTACCCACGCGGCATCGGCCTGGTGGTTCGCGAACAGGACCACCTGGCCAGCGTGCAGGACCTCAAAGGCAAGCGCGTGGCCACCGGCCGCGGCTGGAATGCCCAGTACCTGCTGGCCGTGGCACTGCAACAGGCTGGCCTGAGCTACCAGGACATCACCCCTGCCTACGTCAACAATGCCGCTGATGCCGTGGCCGCCTTGCAATCGGGCAGCGTCCAGGCCGTGACCCTGTGGGATCCGTTCCTTGCCGCCGCAGAAAGCCAGCCGGGCCTGAAGAACCTGCGCGACGGCAGCGGCCTGTCCAACAACCGCACCTTCTACCTGTCCACCGCCAGCTACGCCGACCAGCATCGCGCGCTGCTGAAAACCTTCTTCGTCGAACTGGGCAAGGTCAGCCAGTGGGCCAACGCCAAGCCGGCCGAAGTGGCCGCATTGCTGGCCCCGCAGCTGGGGATCAGTGCCAACGTGCTGGAAGTGGCCAGCGAGCGGCGCAACTATAACGCCGTGGCCATCACCCCGCAGATCGTTGCCGAGCAACAGAAGCTGGCTGACACCTTCCAGGGCCTGGGCCTGATTCCGCGCAAGCTGCAGGTGGCCGACGCGGTCTACCCGGCTTCCGTGTTGCCTTGAACGGAGCCGCCAGCATGCCTCGCCCGATCCGCTTCAACGCGTTCAGCATGAATGCCGCCAGCCACCAGTCCCCCGGGTTATGGCGCCACCCGCGTAACACCAGTGTGGCGTTCAACCGCCTGGACTACTGGACCGACCTGGCCCGGCTGCTCGAACGCGGCCTGTTTGACGCCCTGTTCATCGCCGATGTGCTGGGTATCTACGATGTTTACCAGGGCGGCCCCCAGGCCGCCCTGCGCGGTGGCGTACAGGTACCGGTGAACGACCCGCTGTTACTGGTGCCGGCCATGGCCGGGGTTACCCGGCATTTGGGTTTTGGCGTTACATTCTCGCTGACCTACGAACACCCCTACCCCTTCGCCCGACGCATGTCCACGCTCGACCACCTGAGCAATGGCCGGGTTGGCTGGAACATTGTCACCGGCTACCTCGACAGCGCTGCGCGCAACCTGGGCCAGGCGCGCCAGCTGGGCCACGACCAGCGCTACGACCTGGCCGAGGAGTACCTGCAGGTGCTGTACAAGCTGTGGGAAAAGAGCTGGGACGACGACGCGGTAGTGCTGGACCGCGACAGCGGGCGCTATATCGAGCCCTCGCGCGTGCACCCGATCAACCATGCAGGCGAGCATTTTCAGGTGCCCGGCATGCACCTGTGCCAGCCGTCTGCGCAACGCACCCCGGTGCTGTTCCAGGCCGGCGCTTCGGCACGTGGCCAGCAGTTTGCCGCGCGACACGCCGAATGCGTGTTCATCAGCGGGCCGACACCGACAGTGCTGCGCCGCTACGCCGACGGCATCCGCCAGGCCAGCGCAGCCGCCGGGCGTGGCCGTGACGAAGTCCTGATCTACGCCCAGGCGCTACTGATCGTTGCGCCTGTTCGCGAGCAAGCGGAGGCGCGCTTTGCCGAATACCGCCGTTATGTCGACCTGGACGCCGCCCTGGCGCTGTTGTCAGGCTGGACCGGCATCGACTTTGCCGGCCTGGACCCAGACGCGCCGATCGAGTACATGGAAAACGACGCAGGGCGTGCCGCCCTGGCCGCTTTCACTGCCGCTGACCCGAACCGCCGCTGGACGGTACGCGAGGCCGCCGAGTTCGTGGGTTTGGGTGGCCGTGGCCCGGTGCTGGTGGGTGATCCCGGCAGCATCGCCGACCAGCTGGAAAGCTGGCTGGACCAGACTGGCATCGACGGTTTCAACCTGACCTACGCCGTGCAACCGGATGACCTGGCCAATGTGGTCGAACTGCTGGTGCCCGAGCTGCAACGCCGTGGTCGCTACCCGCTGCACTACGCCGAGGGCACCTTGCGCCACAAGCTGTTCGGCCAGGGTGACCGCCTGCCGGAGGGGCACGCGGCGCGCCAGGTCGACATTCAGTGATCAAATACCGGGTATTCCAACATTTAATTTGTGGATGGCACGCGCTCGACCCTATTCTGTCACCACATCCCCTGCGCCGCACCGGCCGGTGCGGTTCACGGCATGGGGAGAGAACAACAAGTCGAGATTGTCCATGTCGAACCATTCGTACTTCGCCCCCCACGGTGGGCACCCGGCTCAAACCGAGCTGCTGACTGACCGTGCCATGTTCACCGAAGCCTACGCCGTCATCCCAAAAGGCGTGATGCGCGACATCGTCACCAGCCATCTGCCGTTCTGGGACAAGATGCGCATGTGGGTCATCGCCCGCCCGCTGACCGGCTTTGCCGAAACCTTCTCCCAATACATCGTCGAACTGGCACCGGAAGGCGGCAGCGAGCGCCCTGAACTGGACCCTAACGCCGAAGCCGTGGTGTTCATCGTCGAAGGCGAGCTGGACATCACCGTCGAAGGCAAGCACCACACCCTGGTACCGGGCGGCTATGCCTTCCTGGCCCCGGGCGCCGAGTGGAGCCTGCGCAACAACAGCAAATCCAACGTCACCTTCCACTGGCTGCGCAAGCACTACCAGAAAGTTGAAGGCCTGGACGTACCGGAATCCTTCGTTACCCACCGTGACAACGCCACCGTCATCGAAATGCCGGGCACCGAAGGCCGCTGGAAAACCACCCGCTTCGTCGACATGGCTGACATGCGCCACGACATGCACGTGAACATCGTCACGTTCCAGCCGGGCGGTGTAATCCCGTTCGCGGAAACCCACGTCATGGAGCATGGGCTGTACGTGCTGGAAGGCAAGGCGGTGTATCGCCTGAACCAGGACTGGGTCGAGGTAGAAGCCGGCGACTTCATGTGGCTGCGCGCCTTCTGCCCACAGGCCTGCTACGCCGGCGGCCCAGGCAACTTCAGCTACCTGCTGTACAAGGACGTGAACCGTCACGTGCACCTGACGCTGAACCCTCAGCGCTAAGCACAGGCTGAAGCCCGCAAGCCCGCCAACCTGGCGGGCTTGCTGTTTGCAGCACATACTGAAACACCCTCCCCGCGCGGTACCAGCCATGAACCGCTGCCTGCTCGCCGCCCTGTTACTGTGTACGCCTGCCCTGGCTGCCGATGACTGGAACCTGGCCTACGACCGCGAAGGCATTCGGGTGTACCTGCGTGGCGTGGCAGAGTCACCCTACCAGCAGTTTCGCGGCGTGAGCACCATGAAAGCCAGCGTGCGCACATTGACCGACCTGCAGGAAAACCTGCGTGTGGCTTGCAAGTGGCTGTATGCCTGCGACCAGATGCGCCTGCTGGACGTGGATGGCGCCAACACCTGGGTGTACCTGACCACCAACCTGCCATGGCCAACCATGCCGCGCGACATCGTGCTGAAGGTGACCAGCGAGCGGCTGGATGACGGCACCCTGCTGCGGCACCTGAGTGCCGAGCCGGACAGGATTCCCAAAGTAGCCGGGCTGATTCGCGTGCAGCACCTGAGCGGCGAGTGGCGGATGAAGCCGTTGGGCGAGCGCGA
This sequence comes from Pseudomonas sp. BN607, assembly GCF_029871175.1. NCBI lineage: Bacteria > Pseudomonadati > Pseudomonadota > Gammaproteobacteria > Pseudomonadales > Pseudomonadaceae > Pseudomonas > Pseudomonas sp. BN607. The sequence goes on along the minus strand of NZ_SSOE01000031.1, from coordinate 96,695 downwards.
GACCGAAGTGACCTACCAGTTACAGGCCGACCCGGCCGGGGATGTGCCCGGCTGGCTGGCCAACCGCTTCGTGGTGGATGCACCGGTGGTGACCTTGCGGACATTGCGGGCGGTGGCTGAGCGTCAGCCTTGAGCACATCGGAACGCCGGCCCTGTCAGATGCCGCCACCGGCCAGCAATTGCGTCATCACCTCGGCCAACGCCTTCACCATCACATCCGCCGTGGGCCGGTGCACGATGACGATTTCGTAGCTGTCGACCTCCGGCAGCCCTTGCCCATCCCCCAGCACCCGGTGCTCGCCAGTGGCCGCCCTGGGCGGCAGCAAGCTGATGCCCATGCCATCGGCGACGGCAGCCTGGATGCCGCTGAGGCTGGAACTGGTGAAGCTGATCCGCCAGCGCCTGCCCATGCCTTCGATGGCGTTGATCATGTCTTCACGGTACAGGCCGCGTGGCGGGAACGTCACCAGCGGGATCGGGTCCAGTTCGAAGGCCGGCGTGCGCGCGCTGTCGATCCACTGCAAACGTTCTGGCCAGCAGGCCACGCCCTCGCGGCTGTTGCGTCGCTGCTTGAGCAGCACCAGGTCGAGTTCGCCGTTGTCGTACGCCTGGCTGAGGTCACGGCACAGGCCGCTGGTCACCTCCAGCTTCACCTGCGGGTGCAGCCGGCTGAATGCCGACAACGCATTGGTGGTGCGCCCGCCTACAAAATCCTCGGGCACACCAAGGCGTACGGTGGTGCCGACCATCGCCCCGGCCAGGGCTTCGAGCATCTGGTCGTTCAGCGCCAGCATGTGCCTGGCATAGCCGAGCAGGGTCTGCCCGGCGTCGGTCGGCAGGACATCGCGGTTGCCGCGCACCAACAAGCGGTGGCCGACCATGTCCTCGAGGCGACGGACCTTCTGGCTGATGGTCGACTGGGTGGAATGCAGCCGCGCGGCAGCGGTGGTGAAACTGCCGCAGTCGGCCACCACGACAATGGCGCGCAACAGGTCGAGGTCGAAAAGGGCCCTATTCGATTTAACGCTGATAGACATCCGGGTATTCAACTACTGAATGACAAGACTGACTTCTATCACGCCACCTCAGGCTGCGCAACGCGCTGCGCTAGTCACCCAGGGCGACACCTTCGCGTCGAGGGTCGGCCCCACCGTCCCAGCCCTTGCCACTGCGTTGAATGATCTGCATGCCGCTGGTCATGGTCATGGGAGTCACTTCGTGGCCCCAGGCCGTCAACTGGCGAATCAGCGCCGAGCTGGTCAGCCCTGCTTCCACTTCGGTACCTGCATTGCGGCTGCCGAAGTTGGGCAGCCCTGCGGCCTGTTGTGGGTCGAGTTGCCAATCCAGCAGGCCGACCAGCGCCTTGTTCACGTAACCGATGATCTGTGAGCCGCCGGGTGAACCCAGGCTGGCCAGCAGTTCGCCGGAAGCACGCGAAAACACCAGGGTCGGCGCCATGGCGGACAGCGGCCGCTTGCCTGGTTGCACCCGGTTGGCCACGGGCATGCCGTGCTCCTCAGGGATGAACGAGAAGTCGGTCAGCTGATTGTTGAGCACGAAACCCTTGACCATCAGGTGTGAACCGAACGCTGCCTCTACCGAGGTCGTCATGGCCAGTGCCTGGCCGCGGTCATCCACCGCGCTGAGGTGGGAGGTGGAGATGCGCAGTGGCGAGCGGTCCGCCGCCAGCGCCAGGTTGGCGCCGTGTGGCCGGCCTGGGTCGGCACGCTGCATGCTGTAATCGCCGATCCGCGTAGCGCGGCTGGCCAGGTAGGCGGGATCGATCATGGCGTTGACCGGTACCGGCACATAATCGCTGTCTGCCAGGTACTGAGCACGATCGGCATAGGCCAGGCGCTCGGCCTCGGCAATCAGGTGCACGGCCATTGGGGGGGCCTCCAGCCGGGCGACAGACGAACTGGCCAGGGGCCGTAACGCGGCCAGGTCCCGTTGCGGCGCGGCGCGCTGTACGGCTTCGAGCATGCCCAAGGTCTGCAGCACGGTGACCCCACCCGACGACGGCGGCGGCATGCCGCAGACCTGCCAGGCTTTGTACGGGCCGCACACCGGTTCGCGCTGCCTGGCCTGGTACTGCTGCAAGTCCTGCAACGACAGGTAACCGGCGTTGGCATGGCTGCGCACCTCCGCCACGATCGCTTCGGCAATCTCGCCGCGATAGAACGAATCAGGGCCTTGCGCGGCAATCTGCTCCAGGGTGTGTGCAAGCGCTGGGTTGCGCAGGATGCTCCCCACTGCCAGTGGCTTGCCCTGGTCGTCGAGGAAGTAGCGGGCCATGGCCGGTGAGCGGGCAATGAAAGGATCACCTTCCACCAAGGTGTGAAGGCGCTGGGAAACCGCGAAACCGTTGCGCGCCAAGGCAATGGCCGGGGCGAACAGGTCGCGCCAGGGTAGCTTGCCGTGCTGTTCGTGGGCCAGCTTCAAGGCGCGCAGCACACCGGGCACGCCCACTGATCGCCCGCCAATCTGCGCAGCCCGGAATGGCATGGGTGAGCCATCGGCTTGCAGGAACAGCCTTTCCGAGACGCCTGCGGGTGCTGCCTCGCGGCCGTCGAACGCCTGCACCCGCTTGCCATCCCAATACAGGATGAACCCACCGCCACCAATGCCGCTGGACTGCGGCTCGACCAGGGTCAGTACCATTTGCATGGCGATGGCAGCGTCGATGGCGCTGCCACCTGCACGCAACATCGCGCGCCCCGCTTCGCTGGCCAGCGGGTTGGCGGCGGCGACCATGTGCCGGCTGGCGTGCACCGGCTGCAAGCCGCTGCGGTAGCCGGAGGCCAGTTCCGGTGGTGCGGGCAGCACCTGGTCGGCACAGGCCCAGCCACTGCTCGCCAGCAGGCACAGTGCGCTCATCAATGGCGTCGAGAACTTCATCGCTTGCTTCCTGCTGCTACCTGTCCAGCAGGGCACTGTGGGCCAAGTGCGAACCCGACTTCAAGCCTTTGGGCGAGCTTATGTGACGCTGTGCCGAGGCCGGTCAAGCTGGCCTCAGACAACTTCCTCGTACGGCAGGCCCACATAATTCTCGGCAATGTTCATCAGCCCCGCCGGCGAGGTCAGGAAGTACTCGCGGTCGGCCTCCTGCATTTTCTGGTCCCAGGCATCTTTGTGGCTGCCGAAATCATGCAGCAGCTGGGTCATGAACCAGCTGAAGCGTTCGCCCTTCCACACCCGGCGCAAAGCCAGCGGCGAGTATTGCTGCAACAGGTCGGTACGCCCGTCGCGGTACACCTTGACCAGGATACGGTACAGGTAATTGACGTCCGAAGCTGCCAGGTTCAACCCCTTGGCACCGGTGGGCGGGACGATGTGCGCGGCGTCACCGACCAGGAACATCTGGCCATACTGCATCGGCTCGACCACCAGGCTGCGCAGCGGCGCAATGCTTTTTTCCAGGGCCGGGCCAGTGACCAGGTCGGCCGCGACCTCGGCGGGCAAACGTGCTTTCAGTTCGCCCCAGAAGCGCTCGTCAGACCACTCCTCTACGCGGTTCTGCAAAGGCACCTGCAGGTAGTAACGGCTGCGGGTCTGCGAGCGCTGGCTGCACAGCGCGAAACCACGCTCGTGGTGGGCGTAGATCAGTTCGTGGTTGACCGGCGGCGTATCCGACAGCAGGCCCAGCCAACCAAACGGGTAAACCCGTTCGTACTGTTTCAGCACGCCTTCGGGAATGCTCTGCCGCGATACGCCATGGAAGCCGTCACAACCGGCGATATAGTCGCAATCCAGCCGGTGCACCTGGCCGTCTTTCTCGAAGGTGATGTAGGGTTGTTCGCCTTTCAATTCGTGCGGCTGAACGTTGGCGGCTGAATAGATGATCGGCGCCCCGCTGGTTTCACGGGCGTGCATCAGGTCACGGGTGACCTCGGTCTGGCCGTACACCATCACCGTCTTGCCACCGGTCAAGGCCTTGAGGTCCAGGCGTTGGCGGCGCCCGCCAACCAGCAGTTCGACCCCCTCGTGCACCAGGCCTTCACGGTCCATGCGCTCGGCAACGCCAGCCTCACGCAGCAGGTCGACCGTGCCTTGCTCCAGCACTCCGGCGCGGATGCGGCCCAGGACGTACTCGGCGGTCTGGCGCTCCACGATAACGTTATCGATGCCGGCCTTGTGCAGCAGTTGGCCCAGCAGCAGGCCAGACGGACCTGCACCAATAATTGCAACCTGAGTTTTCATTGTTGTTGTCTCTATTCGGACGATGCCGGCCGCGGACTGGCAGTGGGCGGCATCTGCTGTTAGGGTTTGCCCTTGCATTTTTACTGGCAAAAAAAGCCACTGAACTGTGCTATTCCATGCAAAACCTGCACTTTTAAAAAAAACGTTCGATTAGCGAACAGGTCAACGCAGATGAAGTCCACCCTCCCCGGCGTCCCGTTGTTCAAGCTGTATGGCGAAAACCAGGCCTGGCCGGGTACCGACCTGCTGCACTGCGAGTCCATCCCGGCGCGCAGCCGCCTGCACCACTGGGAGATCAAGCCTCACCAGCATGCCGAGCTGGTCCAGCTGCTGTATGTGCAGCGTGGCCAGGCCCAGGTGGAAGTCGAGGGGGTGCGCAGTGCCATCGGCGAAGCGGCGATCCAGGTGGTGCCGCCGATGACCGTGCATGGCTTTCGTTTCAGCGCCGATATCCAGGGTTATGTGCTGACCTTCGGCACGGCACTGGTGGCGAACCTGGAGCAACGCCTGGGTACGCCGCTAACCGTGCTGACAAAGCCTGCGTGTTACCCGTTGGGCCAGGACCGCACACACCTGCGCAGCCTGATCGATACCCTGCAGCAGGAATACCAGGGCAATGCCCCGGCGCGCGCGCCAATGCTCGAAGCGCTGGTGACGGCGCTGATGGTGTGGATCAGCCGTCGCCAGCAGTTGGGCCAGGCACCGCGCAACCGTGATGAGCGGGACCGCCAGTTGCTGGGGCAGTACCTGCGCCTGGTGGAGGCGCATTATCGCGAGCACCTGTCGGTGGAGGATTTTGCTGCGCGGCTGAATGTGCCGAGTTTGCAGCTGAACCAGCTGTGCAGGGCGTTAAGTGGGCAGACGGCGTTGCAGGTGGTACACCAGCGCTTGTTGCTGGAGGCACGGCGCAGCCTGGTTTATACGCGCATGAGCATCGGGCAGCTGTCGGACAGCCTGGGTTTCAGCGACCCTACTTATTTTGCGCGGTGGTTCAAGCGGTTGAGTGGGCAGACACCGAATGGCTATCGGAAGGCGGTGCAGCCTGCATAAGCCGCGCTGCTTGACGTAAACGTCAACCTGCCCTCAGGATACCGGCATACCCCACGCCGAGCCCGAGCATGAGCACCCAGACCTACAGCATCTCCGACTTGTCCCGCGAGCTGGACATCACCACCCGCGCCATCCGCTTCTATGAGGAACAAGGCCTGTTGAGCCCTGAACGCCGCGGCCTGGAGCGCATCTACTCGGCGCGCGACAAGGTCAGCCTGAAGCTCATCCTGCGGGGCAAGCGCATCGGTTTCTCCCTGGCCGAGTGCCGTGAGCTGATCGAGCTGTACGACCCCACCAGCGGCAACCTCAAGCAGCTCAACAGCATGCTGGCAAAAATCGCCGAACGCCGTGCCCAGTTGGAGCAACAGATGCTCGATATCCACCAGATGCAACTGGAACTGGACACCGCCCAGGAGCGCTGCGAACAAGCCCTGGCCGCCACCCTGAACAACAAAGACAACCGCTGAACGCCACAGGAAACCCACCATGTCCTTGCCCAAACACGTCCGCCTGGTCGAAGTTGGCCCCCGCGACGGCCTGCAGAACGAAGCCCAGCCCATCAGTGTCGCCGACAAGGTGCGCCTGGTAGACGACCTCACCGACGCGGGCCTGGCCTACATCGAAGTGGGCAGTTTTGTCTCGCCCAAATGGGTGCCGCAGATGGCTGGCTCGGCCGAAGTATTCGCCGGTATCCAGCAGCGCCCCGGTGTTACCTATGCAGCGCTGGCACCCAACCTGCGCGGGTTCGAAGACGCGCTGGCCGCAGGCGTGAAGGAAGTGGCGGTGTTCGCCGCCGCGTCCGAAGCATTCTCGCAGCGCAATATCAACTGCTCGATCAGCGACAGCCTCAAGCGCTTCGAACCGATCATGGAAGCCGCGCGCAACCATGGGGTGCGGGTGCGCGGCTATGTGTCGTGCGTGCTCGGTTGCCCTTATGAAGGCAAGGTCAACGCCGAGCAAGTGGCCCCGGTGGCCCTTGCCCTGCACGAGATGGGCTGCTACGAGGTCTCACTGGGCGATACCATCGGCACGGGGACCGCCGGCGACACCCGGCGCCTGTTCGAGGTGGTGTCGGCGCGGGTACCGCGCGAGCAACTGGCCGGGCACTTCCACGACACTTATGGCCAGGCCCTGGCCAATGTCTATGCCAGCCTGCTCGAAGGCATCAGCGTGTTCGACAGCTCGGTGGCCGGGCTGGGCGGCTGCCCGTATGCCAAGGGCGCTACCGGCAACATCGCCAGTGAAGACGTGGTCTACCTGCTGCAGGGGCTGGGCATCGAAACCGGCATCGATCTGGATCGGCTGATCGCCGCTGGCCAACGCATCAGCAGTGTGCTGGGTCGCGACAATGGGTCGCGGGTGGCACGGGCGCGCACCGCGCGATAAGTCATACGGGTGTCACACAGGTGTGGGTGAAGTGTTACCTACACCACATTTCGCAGCAAAAAATCGGGTAACAGGGAAACAAATCGACAGAATTTCAGGCCGGTCGATTTGGGCCAAAACCTATAAATCATTGATTTTAAAGGGTTTTCAAAAGTTGGCACGCGCCCTGCTATATCTTTCGTACAAGAACAAAAAGAATGTGACACCCAATAAAAACAACAGGTAACGGCTCTGACATAACAAGAACAACACGGCAGAGGCGTAGCAAGCAGATTTTTTTGGAGTCGACACGCTTTTCAGGGGTACGCCCCGCGGTCTGGCACAGAACAATAAAACTACCTCAAGGTAGCGGCAGCCAGGTTCGGATCAGCAATGATGAAGGCAGGTCAGCGCTCAAAAAAATACGTTTGCTCTTGACCCCGCATGGGGGTCGCCCGCAACACCAGGACCGGCTTACAAAAACAACAACAGGCCAGTCCCAATAATAAAAAAAGAGCAGGCAACAACGCTTTGAGGGGAGCTTCGGCTCCCCTCAGTGCTTCCTGCCCTCTTCCTCCTCCTGCTTTTCCTCGTCTTGCCCCTCGACCTTCTCTACCAGAAACGGCATCGTGCCCAGCACCAGCAGGGCCAGTACCGTGCTGATCAGCGCCGTGGCTTCGCGGCCCATGCCAGCTGCCGTGCCGATGGCAGCGGTCATCCACAGCCCGGCGGCGGTGGTCAGGCCTTTCACGTGACTGGTGTCCTTGCCGTTACCTTTCAGGATAGTGCCCGCACCGAGAAAGCCGATACCCGCGACGATGCCCTGGATGACCCGGCTTAGCGCCTGCTCGTCGGCACCGGCCATGCTGGGTGCCAGCACGAACAACGCTGCGCCGAGCGACACCAGCATGTGTGTACGTACCCCAGCCGACTTGCCTTTGTGTTCGCGTTCGAAGCCCAGCACGGCACCAAGGACAGCCGCCATCAGCAGGCGCACCACGACCCTTATCACCTCGCGCTCGTCTGTGATATCGGCGAATTCAGCCTGGATCGTCTGCCAGATGAGCTCCATTGCCTTGTTCCCATGCTGTACATCGGGTCACCAGGCCCTATGCAGAGGCCCGGCCTGCCATCTATAAAAACTGACCACCAGCCACCGCGCAAAGTGCCGTTCAGCGTGCTAATTGCAGTAACCCGCCACTCGCCGCGGTCCACCCTGTAACCACCCTCAGGAGGACCACCCCATGCCCATTGAAGTCGACGAAGCCACCCGCCGCTGCACGCTCATCGGCGAGGACCTGCGCATCGAGGGCGATGGCCCGGATATCGAAATCATCACCGACGAGCAGCTGCATATGTCGGTGGCCCTGCTCGCTGGCCAGCGCGTGCCGATTACCGAAGCCGAGGCTGATGCACTGACCGTGGTAGGTGCGGTCGATAGCCGCAGGCATCTCAAGGCCAGCGCGCCAGGCTCGGTGATCTAAGGCCTGGCGAGACGGAACGGTCAATCTGATACGGTTTTTATCGCAAAACCTGAACCTGTGCCGGTAACAGCTTCAGGGCCATAGTGCTCATGCCTGATCGAGGCCTGATGAGCACCGAGCCATGACCGATAGAATCCCTTTTACAGAGATCGCCACCGCCCCAGCCAGCCGACGCATCGATAACGGCATTCACACCCGCAGCTTCAGCGGGCTTTACCGCAACCTGCGCATCGGCTTCGCCGGCGCCCTGTTCGCGCTGTTCTTCGGCACCGCCTGGCTGAACTGGAGCGGCCGCCAGGCCGTGCTGTGGGACCTGGGCAACAGCAAGTTTCATATCTTCGGTGCTACCTTCTGGCCGCAGGACTTCATCCTGTTGTCGGCGCTGCTGATCATCTGCGCCTTCGGCCTGTTCGCGATCACCGTGTACGCCGGTCGCGTGTGGTGTGGTTACAGTTGCCCGCAGAGTATCTGGACCTGGTTGTTCATGTGGTGCGAGAAGGTTACCGAGGGTGACCGCAACCAGCGCATCAAGCTCGCCGCCGCGCCATGGAGCCTGAACAAGCTGGCCCGGCGCACACTCAAGCACAGCTTGTGGCTGGCCATCGGCGTGTTTACCGGGCTGACCTTCGTCGGCTACTTCACCCCGATCCGGCCGCTCGCAACTGAACTGTTCACGTTGCAGCTGGGCGGCGTAGCACTGTTCTGGGTGCTGTTCTTCACCGCCGCCACCTACATCAATGCTGGCCTGTTGCGCGAAGCGGTTTGCCTGCACATGTGCCCCTATGCACGCTTCCAGAGCGTAATGTTCGACCAGCACACCCTGGCAGTCGCTTATGACCCTGGGCGTGGTGAAACCCGCGGCTCGCGCAAGAAAGGCAGCGACCCTGGCGCACAGGGCCTGGGCGACTGCATCGACTGCACCCTGTGTGTGCAGGTATGCCCCACCGGCATCGACATTCGCGACGGTTTGCAGATGGCCTGTATTGGCTGCGCCGCGTGCATCGACGCCTGTGACGGGGTCATGGACAAGATGGGCTATGCCCGTGGCCTGATCGGCTACAAGTCGGAGCACAGTCTGCAAGGGGGTACCTCTCACTGGCTGCGCCCGCGCCTGCTGGGTTATGCCGCTGCCCTGGTGATAATGATCACGGCGCTGGTGCTGGCCTTGCAGATGCGCCCGATGGTGTCGCTGGATGTGATCAAGGACCGTGGCCTGTTCCGGGAGAACGCCCTTGGTCAGATCGAAAACATCTACCTGCTGAAGGTCATCAACAAGACCGAACGCATCCGGCATTATGAATTGCGCCTGCTGGACGCCGACGGCTTCACCTTGCAGGGCAGCACTGCGCTGGTCATCCCCGCAGGCGAAATGAGTGAATTGCCAGTGTCGGTGGCGATGGTGGCCGAGCGACCGCGTAGCAGTTCGCAGACACTGAGCTTCGAAATCAGCGAACGTGACGATCCGGCGATCCACAGTGTGGCCCACAGCCGCTTCGTCGCCCCCATGAACCGCTGATCCCTTACACTGAAACCACCTTGCCTGCCAGGCTTCGACAGAAGGCCAGAATGAAACGCTACGAACGCTTCGCCGACGATATTGCCGAACTGATCCGCTCCGGTGTGCTAGGCCCCGGCCAGCGCGTGCCCTCGGTGCGCTACGCCAGCCAGACCCACGGGGTCAGCCCGTCCACGGTGTTCCAGGCCTACTACCTGCTGGAGCGGCGTGGCCTGATTCGCGCCCGGCCGCGCTCGGGGTATTTCGTCAACGCCCACACCCCGCGCCCGTTCAGCGAACCGCAGGCGCTGCAGCCGGTCAGCGAGTCGACAGACGTTGACGTCAGCGCCCTGGTGTTCTCGATCCTCGACTCGATCAAGGACCCCAACACCATCCCGTTCGGCTCGGCCTTCCCCAGCCCCGAGCTGTTTCCGCTGCAACGCCTGTCACGCTCGCTGGCCAGTGCCAGCCGCAGCATGGACCCGCGCATGGTGGTCACCGACCTGTCCCCCGGCAACCCGCAACTGCGCCGGCAAATTGCCCTGCGCTACATGGTCGGCGGGCTGATGCTGCCCATGGAAGAACTGCTGATTACCAACGGTGCGCTGGAGGCGCTGAACCTGTGCCTGCAGGCAGTAACCCAGCCCGGCGATCTGGTGGCCATCGAGGCTCCCGCCTTCTATGCCTGCCTGCAGGTGCTGGAGCGGCTCAAGCTCAAGGCAGTGGAGATCCCCGTGCACCCGCGCGAGGGCATGGACCTGAGTGTGCTGGCGCAAACACTGGAAAAGCACCCGGTAAAAGCGGTGTGGTGCATGACCAACTTCCAGAACCCGGTCGGCGCGAGCATGCCCGAGGCGAAGAAACAGGCGTTGGTGGAACTGCTGACTCACCATCAGGTGCCGTTGATCGAAGACGATGTGTATGCCGAGTTGTACTACGCCCAACAGGCGCCCAAACCGGCCAAGGCCTTCGACACCCAAGGCCTGGTGATGCACTGCGGCTCGTTTGCCAAGAGCCTGGCACCGGGTTACCGCATCGGCTGGGTAGCGGCCGGGCGCTTTGCGCAGAAGATCGAACGGCTGAAACTGATGACTTCGCTGTGTGCCTCGATGCCTGCCCAGGCGGCCATCGCCGACTACCTGCAGCACGGTGGCTACGACCGCCACCTGCGCAAATTGCGCTACGCGCTGGAAGGGCAGCAGGCCAACATGCTGGCGGCGATTGCCCGGCACTTCCCCGCACAGACTCGGGTCAGCCAACCCTCCGGCGGTTACTTCCTGTGGCTGGAGTTACCCGAGCAAATGGACGCCCTCAAGCTGTTCCACATGGCCTTGGCCCAAGGCATCAGCATCGCCCCCGGGCCAATCTTCTCGCCTACCCGCCGCTTTGGTAACTGCATCCGCCTGAACTATGGCAGCCCTTGGCATGAAGGCGCCGAACGGGCCATGGAAACCCTTGGCCGGATCATTCGCTCGTTCTGATGGCCCTTGCCTCGCGCGGCAACTATAGTTGCCCGATCCACTCCTTGGGCCCGAGCCATGCCGCCAGATTCGCCCCCGTCCATTGCCCAGTTGCAAGCACGCGTCGCAGAACTGGAGGCACGCCTGGCCGAGCGCGAAGACAGCGCCGAGGCACACAACAGGCTGTTGGGTGAGCTACTCGACAACAGCCTGGCCAACGTGTTTGCCGCCGACCGCAACCTGCGCCTTGTGGCCATCAACCGTACGGCCCGGGAAACCTTCGAGCGCTACCGCGGTTTCGTGCCAAAGGTCGGCGATTACGTGCCACAGTTCCTGACCAAACAGCCCGACATTACCGGCATGCTGGCACCGGTGTGGCCCCGCATGCTGGCTGGCGAAGCCTTCGTCGATACACTGACCCTGGGCCCCCCCGAGGCGTCCCGCCACTACGAAATCCGCTACCATCCGTGGCGCGACGGGCAGCAACGGATCCAGGGCGGATACATGTTCGCGTATGACATCACCGAGCGGCTTGCAGAGCAGGAGCGCCTGCGCCAGGCCGAAGAGGCCCTTCGCCAATCACAGAAAATGGAAGCGGTTGGCCAATTGACGGGCGGCATCGCCCACGACTTCAACAACCTGCTGGGCAGCATCCTCGGGGCGCTGGACCTGGCCGGCGAACGCCTTGGCCAGCAGCGCTTCGCCGACACCGACGAGCTGATCGAACGTGGCCGGCACAACGTCCTGCGGGCAGCCGCCCTGGTGCAACGCCTGCTGGCCTTTTCGCGTCAGCAAACCCTCGTGCCACAGCCGGTCGATGTGCAACAGTTGGTCGCCGGCATGCATGACTTGATCCGCAGCTCTATCGGGCCGCATATCGACTTGCACGACCGCACCCTGCCCGGGCAGTGGCCAACACGCATCGACCCCCAACAGCTGGAAAATGCCCTGCTCAACCTGTGCATCAACGCCCGTGACGCCATGCCCCTTGGCGGCACCTTGAGCATTGCATGCGCCAACGTCGAGCTAGAAGACACCGAGGCCAATCAGCTGCACCTGGCCGCTGGCCGGTTCCTGCGCATCTGCGTGGAAGACACTGGCATCGGCATGTCCAATGCAGTGCGGCAACGGGCCCTTGAGCCGTTCTTTACCACGAAGGCGTTCGGCCAGGGCACTGGCCTTGGGCTGTCGATGGTCTATGGCTTCGTGCGGCAATCCGGGGGGCAGGTGCGGATCGACAGCACACCAGGGCAAGGCACGGCCATCAGCCTGTATCTCCCCCAGGATGAAAGCGTCGCTGCCGACTTGCCCAGCACTGCCGCTCAAGCCCCTGCCCCTGTGGCCCCGGCGCAGCAGCGGGCAGTCAAGGTGATGCTGGTGGAAGACCAGCCTGCACAGCGGCTGGTGCTGCTGGAGGTGTTGCATGAGCTGGGCCATGACGTGCAGGCATTCGAAGACGGCCGCCAGGCATACGAGGCATTGCATGAAGGCCGGCCACCCGACTTGCTGATCACCGATGTCGGCCTGCCGGGGGGTATCGATGGCTACCAGCTCGCCGACACCTGTCGGAGCATCGCCCCGCAGGCCGCGATATTGCTGATTACCGGCTATGACACTGCGGCCAGCACGGCCAGGGCGCAAGCCGACATGCACACCGAACTGCTGGCCAAGCCGTTCGATCTGCAAGCGCTTGCCCAAGCCATCGGACGGCTGCTGGCAAGCACCGCCCATGCACGCTGAGCGGCTATCCGCCTGCGGGTGAACACGCTAAAGTCTTGGCCTCACATTTTGTCGGACGCCTGCATGCCTTCCCGCGATATGCACTCACTTCGCCAGCAAGTCATCGAACTCCAGCGGCAGAACGCGCTGCTCGAAGCACGCCTTGCAAGCCATCAGGCACAGGACCCGGATTTTTACCGCTCACTGTTCGACACCATGGACGAAGGCTTCTGCATCATCGAGTTCTTCGACGGCCCGCACGGCCCGCTGAGTGACTATGTGCATGTACTGGCCAACGCGGCCTACGCCAAGCACGCAGGCATCCCCAACGTGGTTGGGCAGAAGCTGCGCGAAATGGTGCCTGACGAGGCGGATGACTGGGTGGCACGCTATGGGGCGGTACTGCGCACCGGGGAACCCCTGCACTTCGAGCAGGAACTGGTCGCAACCGGCCGCGTGCTGTCGGTGACCACTTTTCGCGTGGAGCCTGCCGAAAAACGCCAGGTAGCGGTACTGTTCCAGGACGTCACCGAGCGCCGACGGGCGGAGCAGGCCCTGCAGCAGCTGAACGATGAGCTTGAGCAACGGGTGAATACAGCACTGGCAGAGCGCCGTCTGTTTGCCGAGCTGGTCGATCACAGCGTGGTCAACGTGCACGTGGTCGACAAGAACATGCGCTGGCTGGCCGTCAATCGCCAGGCCAGGCATGACTTCAAGTTGCTCTACGGGTCGGTACCGGAAATCGGCGAGTACCTGCCTGGGCTGGTCAACGAAGGCGACGCTGACCAGACGCCGATGCTGCCAATGTGGCAACGTGCCTTGGCCGGTGAGGCGTTCATGGAAACCGGCGTTTTTGGCAAGGCTCCGGTTCAGCGTCATTACGAACTTCGCTTCAACGCCCTGCGTGACCATGAGGGTGACATACAGGGGGCATTCCTGTTCGCCTATGACATCAGTGAGCGGGTGCTGGAACAGGAGCGCCTGGCCAAAGCCGAAGAAGCCCTGCGCCAGGCGCAGAAGATGGAAGCCGTGGGCCAGCTCAGCGGCGGCATCGCCCACGACTTCAACAATCTGCTGGGTGGCATCCTCGGCGCCCAGGAGCTGATGCGACAACGCCTGCACCAGTCGCGTTACGATGCCCTGGAGCCGTTGTTGGAGCTTTCCAGCGGTTCGGCACAAAGGGCCTCTTCGCTGGTGCACCGGTTACTGGCGTTCTCGCGCCAGCAAACCCTTCAGCCCCGTTCCACGCAAGTGGCAACGCTGGTGGCCGGCATGGAGGAGCTGCTGCGCCGCACCATTGGCCCGGCCATTACCCTCGGCAGCCGGTTCACCACTGAGCTGTGGCCGACCTTTATCGACCCGCCACAGCTGGAAAGCGCCCTGCTCAACGTGTGCATCAACGCCCGCGATGCCATGCCAGGCGGTGGCGTGATCGAGATCATCGGCGACAACCTGCACGTTGACGAACAACAGGCGCTGGAACTGGAGGTGCCAGCCGGCGAATACCTGCGCCTGAGCATTGTCGACAACGGCACGGGCATGTCGGCGGAGATCGCCGAGCGAGCAGTCGAACCGTTCTTCACTACCAAGCCGATGGGCCAGGGCACGGGGCTGGGCCTGTCGATGACCTACGGCTTCGTGCGCCAGTCGGGCGGGCAACTGCGCGTGTTGTCGGTACTTGGCGAAGGCACCCGCATCGAACTGTTGCTACCCCGCCACCACGAACAGCCGTTGGCCCCAACCGCCAGACCTCGCGGGCCGTTGAGAAAGAGCAGCACGGGTACGCAGCGCATCTTGCTGATCGAAGACCAGGCAGCCTTACGCCTGGTGGTCTGCGAAGTACTGGAAGAGCTGGGTTACCAGGTAGATGCGTTCGAAAACGGTCCAACGGCCTTGGCTTACCTGCAAAACGCTGAACGCCCAGACTTGCTGCTGAGCGACATCGGCCTGCCCGGTGGCCTGAATGGCCGCCAGGTGGCCGAACGCTGTCGCGAACGCTACCCCGACCTGAAGGTGCTGTTCATCACTGGCTACGACGAAAGCGCGGCGCTCAGTGATGGTCAGTTGCTGCAAGGTACACAGGTGCTGACCAAACCGTTCGAACTGGAAGTGCTGGCCGAGCGCATACGCGAGTTGCTGATGGGTTGACGGGGGCGTTCAGCGCCCGCCGCTCAGGTCGATGAAGCTGCCGGTGGTGCAGGAGGCTTTGTCCGAGAGCAGCCAGAGAATGGCCTCGGCCACTTTCTCGGGGTAACCGCCACGGCCCATGGGAATGACGAAGATCAGCACAGCCAACCCTCTGCGGTTGATCTTGATCGTCGCGATTTCAGTAGGCCTTCGCTGGGTCTACTGAAGTCGCAGTCTGTATGGCTTGGACTACCGCGCACTCAGCAGCAAAAGCAAAAGTGCAGGTTACTGACCCAGGTCGGCCATCGGGCGCTCGACAAAGCGGATACTGTCACGCCCGCCCCGCTTGGACTGATACAACGCCACATCGCCCTGCTCGATCAAGGCAGCCAGGCTCGCCGGTGGCTGATCGAACAGGTTCGCGCCGATACTCAAGGTAACCGCCTGGGGTGTAGGCACGGTCTTGCCAGCATACTGATGAAACTGCTCGCGCAGCACCCCACCCAGTTCCATCACCCGCTCACTGCTGGCCCCACTCAGCAGGATGACGAACTCGTCCCCGCCCAAGCGCGCCGCCAGCGACCGCTCCGGCAGCACCGTGCGAATCATCTCGCTCAGTGCAATGAGCAAACGGTCCCCGGCAATATGCCCATGCAGGTCGTTGACCAGCTTGAAGTTGTCGATATCGATCAGCAGCAATGCCCCAGGCTGCACCGGGCTGACGTCCTTGAAGAAATGCGTCGCCCGCACCTCCAGCGCTCGCCGGTTGTAAAGCGCGGTCAGCGGGTCGCGCGCCGCCAGCCGGGCAATCCGTTCTTCACGTCGGTAACGCACGGTACCGGTCATCGACAGGGCAATCAGCATGATTGCCATCGCCCCTTCCACGAGCGAAACCTGAATGATCAGCCCACCAAAGGTCGCCAGGTCAATCAAGGTGCCCGGGGTGATCGCAATGATTGCCTTCACCACATAGAACAGACCATGAATCAACAACACATAGCGCAACTGCACCGCGCCAACGCTCAGCGACTTGCCATGCGGCCGCAGCAGCAAACTGGCCTTTAGCGTCAACGCCGCGACCAGCAACGAGTTGACCATCAGCATCACCTTCGACCACTGCGGCCCTACGGGCAACAGCAGCAAGGCGAACCAGACCACCACGATCATCAGCCAGGAACGCGACAAGCGCTCCTGGGTAAAGCGCAGCACACCCATCAGGAAAAACCCGTGTGCCACCACCAACAAGCCATTGGCAAACCAGATCCCGATGAACAGCAAACCGATCCCGCGCAACAAAGCCAGGATGCAACCGACAGTAATTGTGGCGAAGCCCGCGCTCCAGAACAGCAGCGAGGGTTCGCGGACACTGCGCCATTCAATCGCCAGGTACAGGGCAGCTGCTGCCGCCAGGGCGACCGAAATGGTCAGCATCGTGGGTGGATCTAGCGCCATATACGCTTTGGCCTATCTGGTTAACGAGGAAAGGGCGCGATTGTATGCGCTCGTGATGACTTTTCGGAGAGGCCGTGGTCGGCTGCCTGCAAATGATAGCTGAGCTTCAAGGTTGCCCTGCCAGCATAGATATCATATTGCTATCACTTCTTGCTGGGTAGCCAACCTGACGATCAGTCACCCTTCATGTTCAGCGGCATGGCCAGGCTCATCGCCAGTTCCTCGACAAAAGGTTTCCTGCAATTTCTGCGCCTCGCCCTGAGTGAAGAGATATCGCTGTACCAGATCATTGGGCTGGCGGTGGTGCTGTTTGCCGTGTCGGGGGCTCAAGGGCAAGCGACAAGCCGAGGTGGCACCCACCAAAGGTGCCACGGCCTGATGCCTCGGGTGGCTGCACTGGCCTTGGCTTGCCGGCGACAGGACCAGTGCAGGTGACGTCACAACACCCGTTTGATCAGCGGCTCTAGCCGGCTGTAACGCAACCGCCGCAAGAACTTGCGCACCTCCTTCGGGTGCTCTGCCTTCTCGCCAAGCGCCTCAGCCGAAGCGATTGGCGGCGCAAAGCGGCGCAACTCATTCAGTTCCGCCTCGCGTGGCGCCAGCCACTGCCCTTGCGGGTCATCGATCAGCAGGCCGTTTTCCAAGTCCAGATTAAAGCCCCGCGGGTTGAGGTTGTTGCCGGTCAGCAGTGAATAGCGCAGGTCGACCCACACGCCCTTGGCATGGAAGGTATGCCCGGGATCGTTCCAGATCCGTACCTGCAACTGGCCACTGGCAATCGCAGCATGCCGCCGCCGAACGAAGGCGCGCAAGTTGTCCTCGTACAGGTAGGGCAGCGCACCACTGGCGCTGAACGGTTCGCCCGGGGCGATGTAGAAATCGTTGGCCGTACGATCACCGACGATCAGCTCCACCCGAACACCTCGTGCCAAGGCATGGTCGAGTTCACGCATGACAACCCGTGGCGGGTTGAAATACGGCGTGCTGATGATGATCTGCCCATGCGCCGCCGCCAGCAAGGCGCAGAGCGCCCGGTTCAGTGGGTTACCCCTGCCCACCCCCAGCAACGGGATCACCCGCAGGCCCTGCCCTGCCACGCTGGCCGGCGCCTCATAGGCCATGCGCCGCAACCGCGCGCGCAAGCGCCGGATGTCGCCACGCAGGCTGCGGGTGGAGGGTGATGCGGGCAGGTCAAGGCGCGGTGTGGCGGTGTGATGCAGCAAGCGCTGCACCAACGCGACCATGGCATCAGCCAGTGCCGGTGACTGGAAAAGGTGATAGCGGTCCAGGCGATAACGGTCGAAGCGGTGCAGGTACACGTTATTCAGGCTGGCACCGGTATAGATCACGCAGTCGTCGATGATGCTGCCCTTCAGGTGCAGCACCCCGAACAGCTCGCGGGTCTGCACAGGGACGCCATGAATGGCGATATCCAGCCCACGCAGTTGGCGCTGGGCCTGGTACCAGGCAGCGTTGCCCGGCTGGCGCCCGGCGCCGAGCAGGCCACGGCGGGCACGAAACCAATCGACCACGATGGTGATCTGCAGGCCTGGCCGCGCGGCCTTGGCCTGGTACAGGGCATCCAGCACCTCCTGGCCAGCCTCGTCTTCTTGCAGGTAAAGGGCGACGATGACGATGCGCCGGGTTGCCGTACGGATACGTTCAAGCAGGCAGGCGCGATAGGCCTTGGCATCCGGCAGCACCTGGATCGACTCGGGCGCGATGGGGTAGCCTGGCAGGCCTGCCAGCAAGGATTCGGGGTTCACTGACGATCACCTTCTGTGTGCAATCACTGTCGGCTCTACCAATCGGCGGAGCCATTCCTGGCCGCTGTACCCGGGGTGTAAGATCGACCCGGCAACGACGCATAACAAAAAGAACCACGCGAGGCCCTGTTTTCTCACTGCCCCTGACAAACCATGCCTCAGCTTGCACAGGAACAGCGCAATGGTCCACCCCGCTTCTGCAAACCTATCGCCCTCTAGTGTAAAGAGTTGTTCAGTAAAGACCTTCGGCTTCCTGATTTTGCCCAATTTCACCACCATCGGCCTGGCATCAGCAGTGGAAACCCTGCGCATGGCCAACCTGGCCGCACGCAAGCCGCTGTTTCGCAGTGTGCTGATCGCGGCGGACGACGCCCCGGTGGTGGCCAGCAACGGCATGCGCGTGCTGCCCGACTACAGCATCGCCGACGCCCCGGCGCTGGATGCCCTGCTGGTGGTCGGTGCCAACCCGATCGACCGCGGCCGTGGCAACCGCCCGCTGATCGATTGGCTACGCCAACTGGCTCGGCAGCGCTTGCCCTTGGGCGGCATCTGCACCGGCAGCTACTTACTGGCCAAGGCCGAGCTGCTCAAGGGCTACCGCTGCACCATCCACTGGGAAGACCTGCCGGCGCTGCAGGCGCACTTCCCCGGGATCGTCATCTCCAGCCAGCTGTTCGAACTGGACCGCGACCGTTACACCTGCTCGGGCGGGGTAGCGGCGATGGACATGATGCTGCAACTGGTGGCCCGCGAACCCGGCGGCCAGGACATCGCGGCCAAAGCCGCCGAACTGCTGCTGTGTGACCGTGTGCGTGGCGAACGGGAGCGCCAGCGGGTGCCGCTGCGCACCCTGCTTGGCAACGGCCAGCCCAAGCTGAGCCAAGTGGTGGCAATCATGGAGGCCAACCTGGAAGAGCCGCTGGCGCTGGAGGAACTGGCCAGCCTCAACGAAGTGACCGTGCGCCAGCTTGAGCGACTGTTCCACAAGTACCTGCAGCGCACGCCCAGCCAGTATTACCTCGAACTGCGCCTGTCCCGGGCGCGGGAACTGCTGCTGCGCAGCGATGTGCAGGTACGTGAGGTGGCGCTGGCCTGCGGCTTCAGCTCGCCCGCGCATTTTTCCAAGAGCTACAGCCGGTTCTTCGGCTTGTCACCCTTGGGGGAGCGGCGGCAGGCGTCGCTCCACTGAACCGGGTCAGGTAATGGCTGTGTTGGCCTTTTCGCGAGCACGCCCGCGCAAAGGCCGGTACAGCCCAATCAATCTTCCAAGGCCGAGTGCGCCGTCTCCCGGCACATCAACATGGCTACCAGCGCCACCAAGGCCGCCGCCAGCAAATACCCGGCCGGCGCCAGTTTGCTGCCGGTCACCTGGATCAGCCAGGTGGCAATGAAGGGTGCCGTCCCGCCAAAAAACGCATTGGCCACATTGAAACTCAGGGCAAAGCCGCTGAAACGCACCCGGGTGGGGAAGATTTCTGCCAGCAGGCACGGCAAGGTTCCATCGTTCATCGCCAGCATCGCGCCGAACACTATCTGGATCGCCAGGATCACCAGCAGCGGCTGACCGTCCAGCAGGCGGAACAGCGGCACGGTCAAACCCAGGAATAGCAGCGAGGCCACCACCAGCATGGTCTTGCGCCCGAACTGGTCGGATAGCCGCCCCATCAGGAAGATCAACCCAATGTAGGTGGCCAGCGACACGGTCGAGGCAATGAACGAATCGCGCTCGCTCATGCCCATTTCACTGGACAGGTAGGTCGGCATGTAGCTCAGCAGCAGGTAGAACGCCACCGCGTTCAGGCAAGTAACGCCTATGCCGATGGCCAGGCTGCGCCGGTGCTGCCCCAGCAACTCACGCAGCGGCGTCGGGGCCAGGCCGGCTTTGTATTCCAGGCGTTGCTCCATCTCCAGGAACTTGGGTGTGTCCTGCAGGCTCATGCGGATATACCGCCCCACCAGGCCGAACGGCGCCGCCAGCAAAAACGGCAGGCGCCAGCCCCATTCATGCAAGGCTTCGCTGCTGAGCAGTTCGTGCAACAGGGCAACAAACGCCGCACCGAACAGCAAACCCGCCGCCGTACTGGCCGGCACGATGCTGGTGTACAAGCCCCGCCTGCCCGGCGGCGCGTATTCGGCCAGGAACGCTGCGGCCCCGGCGTATTCGCCCGATGCGGAAAACCCTTGTACCAGGCGAATCAACAGCAGCAGGCACGGCGCCCACAGGCCGATTTGCGCATGGCCAGGAAGCAGGCCAATGCAGAATGTAGAGACCGACATGATCAAGATTGACCACGATAGCGCGTTGCGGCGGCCATGGCGGTCGCCGAAATGGCCCCAGACTATGCCGCCTAGCGGCCGCACCAGGAACGACAAGGCGAACACCGCAAAGGTTGCCAGCAGACCAGTGGTCTTATCGGTTTGTGGGAAAAAGGTGGCGGCGATGATGGTGGCCAGATAGCCGTAGGCGGCGTAGTCGAACCACTCGACGAAGTTGCCCATGAAACTGGCCCGGGCGGCCTTGCGCAGGGCCTGGCGTTCGGCGTTGTGCGCGGGGCCGGCGACAGCGGATGGGTCAAGGGTGGTGCTGGACATGACGGGTACCCTCTGGTTCTTTTAATTGGAGGCAGGGTCTGGTGGTCATACGGGCTATTTTTTTGTTGTCTGTGCTGGCCTCATGCTGCAAGCCAGCGCCCACAGGGTTCTGCGCAAGTCCTGGATAGTGCGCAGCACCTGTGGGCACTGGCTTGCCAACGATGAGGCCAGCATGGGTGCTTATTTGCGGATGATGTTGTGCTCCGGCCCGTACGGGAAGCGGGTGATGTTCTCGGCACCACTGTCGTTGACGATCAGGATGTCATGCTCGCGATAGCCACCCGCACCCGGCCGCCCTTCGGGCAGCATGATCATAGGCTCGATCGACACCACCATGCCCGGTTCCAGCACCGTGTCGATGTCTTCGCGCAGCTCCAGCCCGGCCTCGCGACCGTAGTAGTGGCTCAATGTGCCGAACGAGTGGCCGTACCCGAAGGTGCGGTACTGCAGCAGGTCATGGCGCAGGAAGATCTCGTTCAGTTCCCGGGCGATATCGCTGCAGCGCATACCCGGACGCACCAGTTTCAAGCCGGCCTCGTGGACTTCGACGTTGGCCTCCCACAGGCGCAGGTACTCATCCGGGCAGTGGTCGAGGAACAGCGTGCGCTCCAGCGCGGTGTAATAGCCAGCAATCATCGGGAAACAGTTGAGGCTGAGGATTTCGCCCTTGCCGACCCGACGGCTGGTCACCGGGTTGTGCGCGCCATCGGTGTTGAGCCCGGACTGGAACCACGTCCAGGTGTCCATCAGTTCTGCATCGGGGAAACGCCTGGCAATTTCGCGCACCATCGCCTGGGTGGCGTGCAACGCCACCTCGTATTCGGGCACATGCTCGCGCAAGGCCTCGACCACCGCCGCGCCGCCGATATCGGCCACCTGTGCACCGTGACGGATCAGCGCCTGCTCCTGCGCCGACTTGATCATGCGCATGCGCATGCACGGTGCACCGATGTCCACCAGTTCGGCCCTGGGGTAGCAGGCAGCCAGTTTGCCGTGGTTCTGCAGGTTGAGGTGGTCGTACTCCACGCCGATGCGCGAGGCCAGTGGCAGTGCCTGCTGGATGGCGACGAAGTAGTTGTCGCGCTGCCAGTCGGTGTAGACGATGTTGTCCGTGCCGACCGTGCGCCGCCAAGGTTGCCCGCCATCGATGTTGGCACTGATCGAAACCACTTTGTCCTGGGTGATTACCAGGGCATACGGGCGGCCAAACGAGCAGTACAGGAAGTCGCTGTAATAATTGACATTGTGGTACGAGGTGAAGATCGCCGCCTCGATGTCCTGCTCGGCCATGTAGGCCCGCAGACGGGCGTGGCGGGCGGCATATTCCTGGGCAGTGAAGGTTGGCTGCACCTTGTCGCCGTTGCGGATTTTCAGGGTCTTGGGCATTTGCATGGTCGGGGTTCCTTGTCGTTGTGAGCACGCTGTTCAGGCCGGCCGCCTGAGAAGCATTGCAACAGAACCGACGAGGGCACTTTTGTATCTATCCGACCTGGAATTGGCGGGATCGCCGCGGGTTTGGGGGCGCAGGGCGCCCCCAAGTTCAATGCAGCTATTTCAGGTCGAAGCGATCCAGCTCCATGACCTTCTCCCAGGCAGCCACAAAGTCCCGCACGAACTTGTCACCACCATCACCACTGCCATACACCTCGCTCAACGCCCGCAACTGCGCATGCGACCCGAGCACCAGATCCACCCGGCTAGCAGTCCACTTCACCTGCCCGGTCTTGCGGTCGCGTCCTTCAAAGGCCTCGTTGTCCGCCGATGTCGGCTTCCATTCCACGCCCATGTCCAGCAGGTTGCGGAAGAAGTCGTTGGTCAGGGCACCAACCTTGTCGGTGAACACACCCTGGGTGTTGCCGCCATGGTTGGCCCCCAGCACCCGCAGGCCACCGATCAGCACGGTCAGTTCCGGCGCGGTCAGGGTCAGCAGTTGGGCTTTATCCAGCAGCAGCTTCTCGGCCTTCACGCTGTAACGGCCCTTGCTGAAATTGCGGAAGCCATCGGCCAGCGGTTCCAGCACGGCGAACGACTCGACGTCGGTCTGCTCTTGCGAGGCATCGGCGCGGCCCGGGCGGAACGCCACGCTGAGGTTGTGCCCGGCGTCCTTGGCCGCCTTCTCCACCCCAGCGGCGCCGGCGAGGACGATCAGGTCAGCCAGGGAAACCTTCTTGCCGCCGGCATTGAACTCGGACCGGATCTGCTCCAGCGCCGCCAGCACCTTGCCCGTGCCCTGGTTGGCCGCCCAGTCCTTTTGCGGTGCCAGGCGCAGACGGCCGCCATTGGCCCCGCCACGCTTGTCCGAGCCACGGAAGGTCGAGGCCGCCGCCCAGGCAGTGGCCACCAACTCGCCAACACTCAGGCCCGTTGCCAGCACCTTGGCCTTGAGCGCGGCAACGTCCTGCTCGCCTATCAGCGGGTGGTCGACTTGCGGGATCGGGTCTTGCCAAAGCAGTTCTTCATTGGGCATTTCCGGCCCGAGGTAGCGCGCCAGCGGGCCCATGTCGCGGTGGATCAGCTTGTACCAGGCGCGGGCGAAGGCATCTGCCAGTTGCTCAGGGTTCTCCTTGAAACGCCGGGCGATCGGCTCGTAGATCGGGTCGAAGCGCAGCGCCAGGTCGGACGTCAGCATCGATGGCGCGTGGCGCTTGGCCGGGTCGTGGGCATCCGGCACGGTGCCCGCCCCTTTGCCCTCTTTCGGCGTCCACTGGTGGGCGCCCGCCGGGCTCTTGGTCAGTTCCCATTCAAAGTTGAACAGATTGTTGAGGTACTCGTTGCTCCACTGGGTCGGCGTCGAAGTCCAGATCACTTCCAGGCCGCTGGTGATGGCATCGCCACCTTTGCCGGAGCCGAATTTGTTGGCCCAGCCCAGGCCCTGCAGTTCCAGGCCGGCTGCTTCGGGCTCAGGGCCGACGTTGTCTGCCGGGCCGGCGCCATGGGTCTTGCCAAAGGCGTGGCCACCCGCGATCAGCGCCACGGTTTCTTCATCGTTCATGGCCATGCGGCCGAACGTTTCACGGATGTCCTTACCCGAGGCGACCGGGTCGGGGTTGCCTTCCGGCCCTTCCGGGTTCACGTAGATCAGGCCCATCTGCACCGCGGCCAGCGGGTTCTCGAGGTTGCGCTCGCCACTGAGGTCCCGGCTTTCTTCCTGCGGGTGCTTGGCGGGCTCTGCCACCAGATCACCCTGCCCTGGCGGCTGGGCCTTGACCTGGTCTTTGCCATAGCGCGTATCACCGCCCAGCCAGACCTTTTCAGAGCCCCAGTACACATCTTCGTCCGGCTCCCACACATCGGCGCGCCCGCCCGAGAAGCCGAACGTCTTGAAGCCCATCGATTCCAGGGCGACGTTACCGGTCAGCACGATCAGGTCTGCCCAGGAAATCTTGTTGCCGTACTTTTGCTTGATTGGCCACAGCAGGCGCCGGGCCTTGTCCAGGCTGACGTTGTCCGGCCAGCTGTTGAGCGGAGCGAAACGCTGCTGGCCTGAACCCGCGCCACCGCGCCCATCGCCAATGCGGTAGGTACCGGCGCTGTGCCAGGCCATGCGGATGAACAACGGTCCGTAGTGACCGAAGTCGGCCGGCCACCAGTCCTGCGAGTCGGTCATCAGGGCGGTCAGGTCTTTTTTCAGCGCCTGGAAATCGAGGCTCTTGAACGCCCTGGCGTAGTCGAAATCCGGGTCCATCGGGTCGGACTTCGATGAGTGCTGATGGAGAATTCTCAGGTTGAGCTGGTCAGGCCACCAGTCACGGTTGGTGGTGCCGCCACCTGCGGTTTGATGGAACGGGCATTTCGATTCGTTCGACATCTGCGGGTACCTTTGGGTCGGTTATCCAGATTTCCGGTCTATGCCAGGTGTTCTTTCAGCCGAGCGCGTGCGCTCGAGCTACCCCTCATCAGGTGTACACGGGGCTTGCGAAGCTGTCACGGCGGGCGGGCACGGTCTTGCACGCAGGTGCTCACACACTGCCCGTTCGCGGAATTCGCGGGGCCAGGGGAAAGACTAGCCGAGCTTGGGCAGAGGTCTAATAGAGTGGCTATTGGAGGGCGATAGGTTGGCTCTGTCAGATTGACCTGTGCCGGCCGCTTTGCGGAAGGGCCCGCACAGGGATTTTTCCTGTCAGTGCTGAGTAGCGGCACCCGGCATCAGCTCATAAGGGTGCTTCCAGCCAGGCAACGCCTGGATCCGCGCCTTCCATGCCTCAATGTGGGTGAACGCTGACAACTCGATTCCGGTGTCCTCGGGCATGAACACATACCCTGCCAACGACAGGTCAGCGATGGTCAGGCGCCCACCCACCATGTACGGCGTTTTCGCCAGGTGTGCGTCGACGATGCGGTAGGCCGCCGTGGCCCGCTCGCGCAAGAAGTGGGTCACATCAGTTTCGCCCGTTTTCTTCAGGCAAAACAGAAAACGCAACGCGGCGTAATAGCTGGTGAATTTATGGTTGTCGAACAGCATCCAGCGCCAGATCTCCCGCTTTTCCTCCTCGTCACGGGGGCCGAACTGCCCGGTTTGCTCAGCAAGGTATTCGAGGATCAGCGCGGACTGGGTCAAGGACTTGCCGGCGTGTTCCAGCACCGGCACCTCGCCCTGCTCGTTGACCTCGTCACGCCAGGCTTGCTCGCGGGTCTGGCCATTGAAAAAGTCGACGAACACTGGCTGCCAGTCTTGGCCAGTGAGCTCAAGCATCAGCGCGGCCTTGTAGGCGTTGCCGGATTCAGCGAAGCAATGCAGCTTGTAGTCGGGCATGGGCGGACCTTCATTTTCCTTTGAATGATCATGCTGCCCGAGCAGATCACGCCCGCCCCTGCGCCGTCAATCCAGCCCCAGGCGATTTGCACATGGCGCCCCAGGGCGCAACTCCGGCTTCGCCATCGTCGTGCCAGAGCCGAGTGTGCTCGAGGTGCGTGATTACGACCAAATGTTCAGGCGTGCGGCTGCTTTGCAATATCCAGACGAACAAGGGAACTACCACCACCCCGTGCTTTCTTAAACACTGAGTGTTTTATTTCCCTGTGCTTCACGCTACTGGAGAACAAGACATGCGCCACCTACTCCTCGCCCCTGCGCTGCTGCTCCTGCTGCCTGCCGGTGCCGCCCTGGCCCGCGTCGATGCGGGCGACGTCGCCACTTCGGCCGGTGTTTCCGCCTCGCTCTACTCTACCTTCAAGGACGACAAACGGATCATCCCGGCCCGTGACGAGCTTTCTGCCTTCGTCGCCAGTGGCGGTGAGATTCGCGGCGCCTATGTTGAAGCGGCGTTGGAGCAGGCGCGCAAAGACCATCCAGGGCTGCAAGCCAATGATGAAGAGCTGGCCAGGGCCATCCTGTCGCAGGATGACCGCATAGCCGATCACTGAGGCTGACCTGCACCGGCCCTGTCGCGGGCTTACCCGCAATGGGGCCGGTGCAGGCACATTACCCCCAGCCATCCATGCGCATGGTCGCCCTGATCAAGCGCTGTTCCTCCTGCTCGATCTCCCGCAAATTGTCACGAATGCCATTGATGTGTTCGCGCGCCGCCCGCTGGGCTTGTTCAGGAAGCTGCTCCATGACCGCGTGGTACAAGCGCGCATGCTGCCGATCGATCTGGCGCTTCTGCGCCGGCCGGCAATACAAGTTGTTGACCGAAGCGAACACCGTGCTCAAGGTCAGGTCACTGAGCGATTGCAGGGTATGCACCAGCACCGGGTTGTGCGACGCCTCGCTGATCGCCCGGTGAAAAGCATGGTCACGTCGGGCATGCTCGCGGGCATCGAGCGGCTCGGCAGCCTCGTGCGCCGCCAGCATCTCTTCGTAGCGACGGCGGATCAACAAGCGGTCGACCTCGGTGGCGCGCAATGCCGCCAGCCGCGCCGACTCAGCCTCCAGCAATGCCCGCACCTCCAGCAGGTCGAACAGCGTACGGGGCTGCGAGCTGAACAAGTGCATCAATGGCGTAGCACCCACCTGCCCTGTCAGGTCGGCGACGAACGAACCGCGCCCCTGTTCGGTATCAATGATGCCGCGCCCACGCAGAATGCGCAGGCCCTCGCGCAGCGCTGAACGCGAACAGCCAAGCTTCTCCACCAGGCGCCGCTCCGAAGGCAGGGCCTGGCCGACCTTGAGCACACCTTCGACAATCAGCCGTTCGACCCGCTCGGCCACCTGATCAGCAACCTTGGCCTTGCCTTCCGTACCCACTGCGCACCCTCCTACTGGTAGGACCACTTCGACCACGCCCTCCAATCTAGCCGGCCAAAGCCGTCAATCACCAGTACCCACAGCATAAACTGGTAGGACCAGCTGCGCCTGCACTCGACCTCCACCACCGCCACGCGCAGGCTGCTACGGTGAACGCTTTGCCAACAACAATAAAAACCGTTGCCGAGTGAGCCGATGAATATCCTGTACGACGAGCGCGTCGACGGCGCGCTGCCCAACGTGGACCGAGCAGACGTGTTACAAGCGCTGCGCGCCGCCTTGCCCGACCTCGAAATCCTGCACCGCGAAGAAGACCTCAAACCCTACGAATGCGACGGCCTGTCGGCCTACCGCACGGTGCCGATGCTGGTGGTGCTGCCGGAGCGCCTGGAGCAGGTAGAGACCCTGCTCAAGCTTTGCCATCAGCGCGGCGTGCCGGTGGTAGCACGGGGGGCCGGTACCGGCCTGTCGGGCGGCGCCCTGCCGCTGGCCAAGGGCATCCTGCTGGTGATGGCACGCTTCAACCGCATCCTGGAGGTGAACCCCCAGGGCCGGTTCGCCCGCGTACAGCCTGGCGTGCGTAACCTGGCCATCTCCCAGGCTGCCGCCCCTCATGGTATGTACTACGCGCCAGACCCGTCCTCGCAAATCGCCTGCTCCATAGGCGGCAACGTCGCCGAAAACGCCGGTGGCGTTCATTGCCTGAAATACGGCCTGACCGTGCACAATCTGCTCAAGGTGGAAATCCTCACCGTCGAGGGCGAACGCCTGACGCTGGGCAGCGATGCCCTGGACAGCCCGGGCTTCGACCTGTTGGCCCTGTTCACCGGTTCCGAAGGCATGCTTGGCATTGTCACCGAAGTCACCGTGAAGCTGCTGCCCAAGCCACAGGTGGCGCGGGTGCTGCTGGCCAGTTTCGACAGCGTCGAAGACGCCGGGCGGGCCGTTGCTGACATCATTGCCGCCGGCATTATCCCCGGCGGGCTGGAAATGATGGACAACCTGGCGATCCGCGCCGCGGAAGATTTCATCCACGCCGGCTACCCAGTGGACGCAGCGGCGATCTTGCTGTGTGAACTGGATGGCGTCGAGGCCGATGTGCACGACGACTGCGAACGGGTCGCCGCCGTACTGGCAGATGCCGGCGCTCGCGAGGTGCGGCTGGCCTGCGACGAGGCCGAACGGGTGCGCTTCTGGGCCGGGCGCAAGAACGCCTTCCCGGCGGTGGGGCGCATTTCCCCGGACTATTACTGCATGGACGGCACCATTCCACGGCGCGAACTGCCGCGGGTACTCAAGGGCATCAGCGACCTTTCCAGCGAATACGGCCTGCGCGTGGCCAACGTGTTCCATGCCGGCGACGGCAACATGCACCCGCTGATCCTGTTCGATGCCAACCTGCCGGGCGAGCTCGAGCGCGCCGAAGCCATCGGCGGCAAGATCCTTGAACTGTGCGTGGCCGTGGGCGGCAGCATCACCGGCGAACACGGCGTGGGCCGCGAGAAGATCAACCAGATGTGCGCGCAGTTCAACAGCGATGAAATCACCCTGTTCCATGCGGTAAAGGCCGCATTCGACCCACAGGGCCTGCTCAACCCCGGCAAGAACATCCCGACCCTGCACCGCTGCGCTGAATTCGGCGCCCTGCATGTGCACCATGGGCAGCTGCCCTTCCCTGCGCTGGAGCGCTTCTGATGAGCATGGACCGCGATAACAGCCAGGCCCTGCTGGAGCAGGTCAACCAGGCCCTGAACCAAGGCACGCCACTGCGCATACTGGGCAGCAACAGCAAGGCCATGCTCGGCAATGCGGTGGCCGGTGAGGTGCTCGACACCCGCAGCCACCGTGGCATCGTCAGCTATGACCCGACCGAACTGGTGCTGACCGCTCGCGCCGGCACACCGCTGCGCGAAATCGAGGCAATCCTGCACGGAGCCGGCCAGATGCTGCCGTGCGAACCACCCCACCTTGGGCCTGATGCGACATTGGGCGGCATGGTCGCGGCCGGTTTGTCGGGCCCCAGGCGGCCGTGGGCTGGGTCGGTGCGGGACTACGTGCTGGGTACACGCGTCATCACCGGCCACGGCAAGCTGTTGCGCTTTGGTGGCGAGGTGATGAAGAACGTCGCCGGCTACGATGTGTCACGCCTGATGGCGGGGAGCTTCGGGTGCCTGGGGCTGTTGACCGAGGTGTCGCTGAAAGTGCTGCCACGCCCGCGACAGTGCCTCAGCCTGCGCCTGCCGATGAACCGCCACGAGGCGCTGGCCGAGTTGGCCGAATGGGGGCAGCAGCCGCTGCCGATCAGCGCCGCCTGCCATGACGGCGAAGCACTGCACCTGCGCCTGGAGGGCGGCGAGGGCTCGGTGCAGTCGGCACGCCAGCGGCTGGGGGGTGAACCACTCGATAGCAGCTTCTGGAGCGACCTGCGCGAACAGCGCCTGGCCTTTTTCAACGGCCCTGACCCGCTGTGGCGCTTGTCCGTGCCCACCGCCTGCGGTGAGCTGGAGCTGCCCGGCCAGCAGCTGGTCGACTGGGGCGGCGCCCAGCGCTGGCTCAAGTCCAGCGCACCGGCACACGCCATTCGCGACCAAGTTGCCAAGGTGGGCGGTCACGCCACCGGTTATGCCCCCGGTGCGGCCAGCAGCGCGCCACTGACCGCCGGCCTGATGCGCTACCACTGCGCCCTGAAGCAGCAGCTCGACCCCCAGGGCATATTCAACCCTGGCCGCCTGTACCCGGACCTGTGAGGCCAGACCATGCAAACCAACCTCAGCGAAACCTCCCGCCGCCTGCCCCGCGCCGATGAAGCCGAGAGCATCCTGCGCGCCTGCGTGCACTGTGGCTTCTGCACCGCCACCTGCCCTACCTATCAGTTGCTGGGCGACGAACTGGACGGCCCGCGCGGACGCATCTACCTGATCAAGCAAATGCTCGAAGGCGAGCCGACTACCGCCAGCACCCAGTTGCACCTGGACCGCTGCCTGACCTGCCGCAACTGTGAAACCACCTGCCCTTCCGGGGTGAAGTACCACGACCTGCTGGACATCGGCCGCGCCGTGGTCGAGCAGCAGGTGCCACGCCCGCTCAGCCAGCGCCTGTTGCGCCAGTGCCTGCGTGCGGTGGTCCCGCGGCCGGCACTATTCAAGGCGCTGACCCGCAGCGGCCAGGCCCTGCGCCCGCTGCTGCCGGCTACGCTCAAACGCAAGCTGCCGGCCCGCGTCACACCGCCCGGCCAGCGCCCTGCGCCGCGCCATGCACGCCGGGTGCTGGTGCTCGAAGGCTGCGTGCAACCCGCGCTGTCGCCCAACACCAACGCCGCCGCCGCGCGGCTGCTCGACCGTCTGGGGATCAGCGTGCAACCGATCCGGCAGGCGGGTTGTTGTGGCGCAGTGGATTACCATCTCAACGCTCACGAGCAAGGCCTGCAAAGGGCCCGGCGCAATATCGACGCCTGGTGGCCGGCCATCGAGGCCGGTGCGGAGGCCATTGTGCAAACGGCCAGCGGATGCGGCGCATTCGTGCGGGACTACGGCCACCTGCTGGAAAAAGACCCCCGGTACGCCGCCAAGGCCGCACGGGTCAGCGCCCTGTCCCGCGATCTGGTCGAAATACTGCGCGACGAGCCGGTAGAGCAACTGGGCCTGTGCGCCGAACAGCGCCTGGCCTTCCATTGCCCGTGTACCTTGCAACATGCCCTGAAGCTGGGCGGCGCGGTGGAAGCATTGTTGACGCGCCTGGGCTTTAGCCTGACCGCAGTGCCCGATGGCCACCTGTGCTGTGGTTCGGCGGGCACTTATTCGCTGACTCAGCCGGAGCTGTCTTTGCAACTGCGCGACAATCGGCTGAATGCCCTGGAAAGCGGCAAACCGCAAGTCATCGCCACTGCCAATATCGGCTGCCAGAGCCATCTGGACGGGGCTGGGCGCACGCCAGTGCGGCACTGGATCGAAATCGTCGAAGCAGCCCTGAACCCGGAGACCTCCCATGCATAGCAAGTTCGTGATCGGCCAGGCCGATGTAGCCCGAGTACTGACCGCCGCCCGTCAGGAAGCCCTGACCCAGAACTGGAGCGTGACCATCGCCGTGGTCGATGACGGTGGCCACCCGCTAGCACTGGAACGGCTGGACGGTTGTGCGCCAGCCAGTGCCTACATCGCCCTGGAGAAGGCCCGTACCTCGGCGCTGGGGCGCAAGGAAACGCGGGATTACGAAGCTATGGTCAACGGCGGGCGCACCGCGTTCGTGACCGCGCCGCTGCTGACCTGCCTGGAAGGAGGCGTGCCCCTGAAGCTGGAAGGCCAGGTAGTCGGCGCCATTGGCGTGTCCGGGGTCAAGCCCGAACAGGATGCCCAAGTGGCCAAGGCCGGGGCTGCAGCCCTCTGAACCCGGTGCCGGCGATTGCGCCAGCACAGGCTGCATCAACCGTGTGAATCCACCACCACGGCCTCGCCAATCGCATAAAAATGCCCACCCGCCACGTAGTGCAAGCTGCGCCACTGCGGGTCGGCATTCTCATAAGCCCAATGGCCATCGCGGAATACCCGGTTATCGGCCCAGGCCGCCACAACCTCGCCAATGAACAGGTCATAGGTGTGCTGGTTGTGCGGCTCATCGATCACCCGGCACATCAACCAGGCCGAGCAGCCCTGTACCAGCGGCGCCGTGTATCCCTCGACCCGCGCCAGCTGCACCCCGATGCTGGCCAGCTTGTCGGGCTGGTCGAACAGGCTGCGTGTCCCTACCTGATGGGTCAGTTGCGCCTGAGCCGCGGTCGGCACCTGGATCACGAAGTAGCCACTGCCCTCTACCAACTGCCGGGTGCGGGCAATCTTGTCGAGTACCACGGTCACCTTTGGCGGGTCGAAATCCAGGGCGCAGGCCCAGGCCGCCGCCATTACGTTGTCCACCCCATCGTGGCTGGCCGATACCAGCACCGTCGGGCCGTGGTTCAGCAGCCGATAGGCCTTTTTCAGGTCGACGGGTTGGAAATGGCTGTGCATGGCAATCCTCGGCAAGGCAGGTCGCAAAAGCACGATTGTGCCGCAGGCACCCCAGAGTCGCCACATTCGAGCGGCTTCAGAAATTCCCTACAACACGCGCGGACGCGTCCTACTTGCTGCCTCAGCCTGGAGAAAACAAGATCTGCACAGGATGACCATCCAGGGGAAATGCCGCATGCACCTGTACGCCCGCTCCATTGCCGAACTCCGCAACAGCCTGCGCGAAATGCTGGACCATGAGATCAGCAACCCTGATGAAGACCCGCACCTGTCGGGGGTGATGTTCTTCTGTGCGACCGATGAACAGACCCGCTTGCTGATCGAGCGCATCGAGCTACTGGCCAGCGAGGTGTTTTTCGCCCCGAACGGGCGGGTTATCACCGAGCATATGCGAGCGGCTGCAGTGGATGGCGTGTGCATCAAGCGCAACCGCAAGGCACCGGCAGACGAGACGGTGATACGCATCGCGCTGGCGGACAAAGGCTATATCACAGTGAGCACGGCCCGGTTCTGATGGCCATTCATGGGGCCGCTGTGCGGCCCCATGCTGTTCCCCAGCCAATCCGCTATCCTGTGCACACCCCCGCTCCGGACCGTCCCATGGAACTGCACATTCGGCTGGATGGCCGCAAAGGCCTGGCCGACCAGCTTTACCAGCAATTGCGCGCCCGTATCGACAACGGCCACCTGGCTGCCGGCACTCAACTGCCACCCACGCGCCTGCTGGCCGAACAGCTGGGGGTATCGCGCAAGACCGTGGCCGAAGCCTATTCGCGCCTGACCTATGACAACCTGCTCAGTGGGGTGGTCGGCCGTGGCACCTTCGTCACCCCGCGCCACCCCCTGCGCAGCAGCGAACCCGCCGCCATCGCCCTCGCTGGCGCCGCATCGCTCGAACGTTGGCAACAGCGCGCCACGGTGCTTGGCCAACGCCAGCTGCAGGCCCCGTCACGCTTCGACTTCATCGGGGGTGCCTCGAGCAAGGCACAGTTCCCGTTCGACCAGTGGCGCAGTTGCCTGAACTACGCTTTGCGCCGCAGCCAGCGCCACCCCGAGCGGCAGTTCGCGGCCCAAGGCCTGCCGGAGCTGCGCGAAGCCATCGCCCGCCACATTGCCTACGCCCGCGGCGTACATTGCAGCGCCGCCGATCTGCTGGTGTGCAACGGCGCCCAGCAGGCACTGGACCTGATCGCCCGGGTGCTGGTCGAACCCGGCTGCCGGGTGGCCGTGGAAGACCCTGGCTACCCGCCGGCACGCCAACTGTTCCTGGCTTTGGGCGCTCGCCTGCAATCGGTACCGGTGGACGCTGAAGGGCTGTGCGTGGAGCAGATCGCCGATGGCACCCAACTGATCTACGTCACGCCGTCGCACCAGTTCCCCCTGGGCATGCCGATGAGCGAGCCGCGTCGCCAGGCCCTGTTGGCGCGGGCTG
This sequence comes from Pseudomonas sp. BN607, assembly GCF_029871175.1. NCBI lineage: Bacteria > Pseudomonadati > Pseudomonadota > Gammaproteobacteria > Pseudomonadales > Pseudomonadaceae > Pseudomonas > Pseudomonas sp. BN607. The sequence continues at coordinate 63,366 of NZ_SSOE01000031.1, read as the reverse complement.
CCGAGCTGGGGGCGCTGATCATCGAAGACGATTACGATTGCGAGTTCCGCTACCATGGCCCGGCCTCGGACGCCCTGCAGCGCCTCGACCGGCATGGCCTGGTGGCCTACGTCGGGACATTTTCCAAGACCTTGCTGCCTGAGCTGCGCCTGGGTTACGCCGTGTTGCCGCCTGCCGTGCTGCAGGCCGCCTGCGTGGCCAAGCACCTCAGCGACTGGCACAGCCCGACCCTGCTGCAATGGGCGCTGGCGCGCTTTCTTGGCGAAGGCCACCTGAACAAGCACATTCGTCGCTGCCACGAGGTCTACAGCGCCCGCCGCGAGCGCATCCTGGCGCGCCTGGGCGGCGATCTGGCACCGTGGTTCAGCGCCATCCCCGCCAGCGCCGGCTTCCATCTCAGCGCCTTGGCCAAGCCCGGGGTCGATGTGGAGTTACTGGCCAACCTGGCGCGCAAGGTGGAGGTTGGCCTGTACTCACTGGCACCCTTCTTCAGCGAAGCGCCGGTACGCCCGGGGCTGCTGATGGGCTTTGGCGCCATCGAGCTGCTGGATATCGACCCGGCACTGGACCGGGTACGCGATACCTTGCAGCGTCTCAGCTGACCGGTGCAGCCTTGCCCGCCACTGCCCGGCGGGCGATGACGGCCGCATAACCGCGCGGGTTGAAGCACGCGGTTACCAGCAACATGGCCAGCACGGTCACGGTCAGCAGCGTCCACGACGCCTGGAAGTCGCCACTGACATCGCGCAGCCAGCCAGTGATGTACGGCACGATGCCGGTGATGATGAAGCCGATGCCCTGCACGAACGCCGCCAGGCTGCCAGCCTCGGCCGGGTTTTTCAGGTGCTCCAGGGTCAACGTCAGGCATTGGCTGAAGCAGGCACCCAGGCCAAAACCGATCATCGCCACCCACATCCCCGACGCCACTGTTGGCGCCAGCAGCAGGCCGAGGAAGCCGGCCAGCTGAATCCCCAGCGCCAGCCATAGTCCCGGGCGCCGGTCTGCCAAGCGCCGCAGCAGCAGCGGCAGGCCCAGCGCGCCGGCCACCTGGAAGATGGTCATCAGCCCCACCAGGTCGGCGCCACCCTGGGCGCTGCCGCCGTGTTCTATGTGGTAGGCCGGCAACCAGGCCACCATGCTGGTGTAACCGCCATTGATCAGGCCGAAGTACAGGGCCAACACCCAGGCCCGGCGGGTGCCGAACCAGTGCCCGCCCGTAGCCCCTGGCAGCGCTGGCGCGCCCTGGCGTGGCCGCAGCACGACCCAGGCCAGCACGGCCAGCAGCGCCGGAATCGCCCACAGCCCAAGGCCGGCCTGCCAGTGGCCGAAGTGGCCGCTGATGTGTGGCCCAAGCACTGCTGCCAGGCCACCGCCTGTCATCAGCGCCGCCGAATACAGGCCCATGGCCCCGGCCAGGCGCCCCGGGAACCAGCGGTTGACCAGCCCCGGCATCATGCCCTGCACCAACGCCACGCCCAGGCCGGCCAGCACCGCACTGGCGATCAGCGCCCAGGCACTGTCCAGTTGCAGACGCCACAGGCAAGCCAACGCGATCGCCGCCAGCCCGCCAAGCATGCCGCCATGCTCGCTGATCCCGCGCCGCAGCCACGGCTGTAGCAGTGGCACCAGGCCCATGCACAGTACCGGCAGCGCGGTCAGCAGGGCGGCCTGCTGGTAGCCCAGTCCGGTGCTGGTGCGCATGGGCTCAAGTAACGGGCCGATACTGGTCAGGATCGGCCGCAGGTTCAGCGCCAGCAGGATCACCAGCAACAGGTTCAGTGCAGCTCTCATTGTCAATCGGTTCTCTTCTGGCAAGACCTGGCCATTATCCCGGCTTGGCTGGCCTGGCAGAAATGAAGAGATTGGATGCTTGTCAGTGGCCGGCTGAATGCACGATTGGCCTCCCGCTTATGGGCGGAATTGGCTATCGGGGTAGCCATTGTGCGGCGCTACAGTGACGCCATCGCCACCCCACACCTTTTCTGGAGACTGCCGTGCATAACCGTATCGAATGGGCCAAACACGCCCCCGAAGCCTACAAGGCCATGGTCGGCCTCGAACAGGCCCTGGCCAACAGCGGCCTGGAAAACTCGCTGCTGGAACTGGTGCGCTTGCGCGCCTCGCAGATCAACGGCTGCGCCTACTGCGTCAACCTGCACGCCAACGATGCGCGGAAGGCCGGTGAGACCGAAGCGCGCCTGCAGACCTTGTGCGTATGGCAGGAAACGGCCTACTTCACCCCGCGCGAACGCGCAGCGCTGGCCTGGGTCGAAAGCCTGACCCGCTTGCCTGAACAAGGCGCGCCGCAGGGGGAGTATGAAGCCCTGCGGGAGCACTTCGAGCCGGCCGAGGTGGCCAACCTGACCTTGGCGATTGCCACCATCAATGCCTGGAACCGGTTCGGGGTCGGGTTTGCCATGGTGCCGGCCTGAGCATTGCCTGCCAGCCTTTTACCGGCCTCTTCGCAAACAAGCCCGCGATGACGCCAGTGCAGGTCGCAGCTACCGCCCGGCCAAGCGAGCCCGGTAGCTGCCGGGGCTCTGCCCGGTCCATTTCTTGAACGCCCGGTGAAACGCACTGGGCTCCTGGAAGCCCGCCTGTTCGGCGATTTCTGCAATGCTCAGCACCCCTTCGCGCAACCGCTCGAAGGCCATGGCCCGGCGCACTTCATCCTTGATCTGCTGGTACGACCGCCCCTCGCGCTCCAGCTGTCGGCGGAAGGTGCTGGCGCTGATCCCCTGCTGCTGCGCCAGTGCCGCCAACGTCGGCCACTGCCCATAACGCCGCGCCCGCAGGTGCCGGTAAACCTCGGCCACCAGGCCGTTCTGGTTACGAAAGCGAATCACCAACCCCTGTGGCGCACTGCGCAAGAATGTCTTCAGCGCTGCCACATCCTGCACCACCGGCAACCGCAGGCAGGCGCTGTCGAACTCCACCTCGGTACGCCCACTGCCCAGGCGCAGGTCCGGCCCCCACAACAGCAGGTCGTCTTCCTGGGCCGGGCGCGACACCGCCAGCTCGGTGCGGTCGATGGTGATCCGCCGCCCGCCCAGCCAGCACAGGATGCCGACCATCAGCACCAGGTAGGTTTCTTCGGCATACACGCGGGTCAACGGGTCGGCGATGGTCGATTGCACACTGATCAGCGCGCGCCCACCACGCACCGTCAGGCTGCCGCGCAAGTCGCGCAGAAACAAGCCGAAGCCGCCCACGCACTGGCGCAAGGCCTTTTCCAGGTTGGGCTCAAGGATCAGCCCGCGACAGATCAGGGCGAAACTGCCCAGCGGCATGCCATGGCTGTCGAGGCGAAAGAACTCATCGTCCAGGCGCTGGATCAGCGCCAGCCACAGCTCGGCGAAGGCCTTGGCCGGCACCCGCGCCTGGGGCTGATCGAGCAGCTGCGGGTCGATGCCCACCGCGCGCAACTGCGCATCACGCTCGACAGGGCTGTCGCGCAAAGCGTGGAGCATCGCATTGAGGAAGTACACGGCGACCGAATCGCTATCGCGCATGGCGGTTTTCGCTGTCTATGCTGAGTGGCAAAAAGTGCCAGGTTGTTTGAACAGTTCCGGCATAGGCTGCAACAGAGCCTTTGCCTAGACTCGGACCCACTCCGGGATCTCCCCGGCCATTCTCGCAGAGCCTGGCCCGGTCCCGCCATGCCTTCGCAATCGGAGCTACCATGAGCAGCGCAGAAATCTATGTCGTCAGTGCCGTCCGTTCAGCCATTGGTGGCTTTGGCGGTTCCCTCAAGGATCTGCCACTGGCCGACCTGGCCAGCGCCATCACCCGCGCCGCCATCGAGCGGTCGGGCCTGGCCGCCGAACAGGTCGGCCACCTGGTAATGGGCACCGTCATCCCTACCGAACCCCGCGACGCCTACCTGGCGCGGGTAGCCGCAATGAATGCCGGCATCCCCAAGGAAACCCCTGCTTTCAACGTCAACCGCCTGTGCGGCTCTGGCCTGCAGGCCATCGTCTCGGCGGCCCAGGGCCTGTTGCTGGGCGACACCGACGTGGCCATTGCCGCCGGTGCCGAATCCATGAGCCGTGGTCCTTACCTGCTGCCGCAGGCACGTTGGGGCGCACGCATGGGTGACCTGCAAGGCATCGACTATACCGTCGGCGTACTGCACGACCCGTTCGAGCACTTCCACATGGGCATTACCGCTGAAAACGTGGCGGCTAAACATGGCATTACCCGCGAAATGCAGGACGAACTGGCCCTGACCAGCCAGCGCCGCGCCGCCCGCGCCATTGCCGAAGGCCGCTTCGCCAGCCAGATCGTGCCGCTGGAACTGAAAACCCGCAAAGGCAGCGTGCAGTTCAGCGTCGATGAACATGTGCGCGGTGACGTGACCGCCGAGCAACTGGCCGGCATGAAGCCGGTGTTCAAGAAGGACGGCACCGTCACCGCCGGCAACGCCAGCGGCATCAACGACGGTGCCGCCGGCCTGGTGCTGGCAACCGGGGATGCCGTACGGCGCCTGGGCCTGAAGCCGCTGGCTCGCCTGGTCGGCTACGCGCATGCCGGGGTGGAACCGGAGCTCATGGGCCTGGGGCCAATCCCCGCGACCCACAAAGTACTGGAGAAGACCGGCCTCAAGGTGCAGGACCTGGACGTGATCGAGTCCAACGAGGCCTTCGCCGCCCAGGCCTGCGCCGTGGCGCGCGAATTGGGCTTCGACCCGGAAAAGGTCAACCCCAACGGCTCCGGTATTTCACTGGGTCACCCAGTGGGTGCCACCGGCGCGATCATCGCCACCAAGGCCATCCATGAACTACAGCGCATCCAGGGTCGCTTCGCCCTGGCCACCATGTGCATCGGTGGCGGCCAGGGTATCGCCATCGTCTTCGAGCGCGTTTGAGGGAGCAACACATGAACATTGAACACATTGCCGTGATCGGCGCCGGCACCATGGGTAACGGCATCGCCCAGGTGTGCGCGGTGGCTGGCTTCCAGGTGCTGCTGGTGGATGTCTCCGACGCGGCACTGGAGCGCGGCGTGGCGACACTCGGCAAAAACCTGGAGCGCCAGGTCAGCAAGGGCACCCTCGACGGCGACAAGGCCGCAGCGGCGAAAACACGTATCCGCACCAGCACCGACTATGGCCAGCTCAACACTGCGCAGCTGGTGATCGAAGCGGCCACCGAGAACCTGCAACTCAAGCAGCGCATCCTGCAGCAGGTAGCGGCCAACGTCACGGCCGACTGCCTGATCGCCACCAACACGTCGTCGCTGTCGGTCACCGAGCTGGCCGCCAGCATAGAGCACCCCGAGCGCTTCATTGGCGTGCACTTCTTCAACCCGGTACCCATGATGGCGCTGGTCGAGATCATTCGTGGCCTGCAGACCAGCGACAGCACCTACGCCCAGGCGCTTCTGGTGACGGAAAAGGTGGGCAAGACCCCGATCACCGCCGGTAACCGCCCGGGCTTCGTGGTCAACCGCATTCTGGTGCCGATGATCAACGAGGCGATCTTCGTGCGCCAGGAAGGCCTGGCCAGTGCCGAGGACATCGACACCGGCATGCGCCTGGGCTGCAACCAGCCGATCGGCCCGCTGGCGCTGGCCGACCTGATTGGCCTGGACACCTTGCTGGCGATCATGGAGGCCTTTCATGAAGGCTTCAACGACAGCAAGTACCGCCCTGCCCCGCTGCTCAAGGAAATGGTCGCGGCCGGCTGGCTGGGGCGCAAGACCGGCCGCGGTTTCTTCACCTATTGAGGAGCTGGCGCCATGCCCCCGATCAATGCCGCGATGCGCTGTGCCAACTTTGAAGAGCGACGTGACCGGGCCATGGCGCTGTTTGCCGAGAAGGGCTTTGGCCAGGTCAGCATGCGCGAGCTTGCAGCCCATGTCGGGCTGACTGCCGGCTCGCTGTACCATCACTTCCCCAGCAAGCAAGACCTGTTGTTCGACTTGATCGAGGAGTTGTACGAGGAGCTGCAGGCCACCCTGGACCAGGGGCGGCGGGCCATGGCCCGGGGAGCTTCGGCATTGAGCTGCCTGATTGCCGCGCACTGGCAGTTGCATGCCGAACGGCCCATGCAGTTTCGTTTGGCAGAGCGGGATCTGTGTTGCCTGAACGACGACCAGCAGGCGCGCCTGGCCGCGTTGCGCACGCGCTATGAGGCGGGGTTGCTGAGGTTGATCGCACCTCAGGCGAAGTTACAGGGCGAGGCCCTGGTGGCCACGGCGCATGTGGTAGCGACACTGCTGAACCAGTTGCCGGGGTTGTTGAAGGCCTTACCCGAAGAACAGGGGCTGGGGCTGATGGAAAGCATGCTGATGGGCGGGCTGGAGCGGACCCTGCGCTAGACGCGGAGGACACCCGGATGGATGGCACGGGCTTCGCCCGTGTTCGCGGGACAAGCCCGCTCCCACAGTGATTGCGCCAGCTTCTAGAAATTGAGCAAGCCAGGTGTTTCTCCAGCTACCGCATCAGCCTCAAGCCTGCGGGGGTGCCTGTGGAAGCGGGCTTGTCCCGCGAAGAATCCAACACGGGGCATGGCACCGGCTCCGCCGGTGTTCGCGGGACAAGCCCGCTCCCACAGGGATCGCGCCAGATTCCAGAAATTGAGCAAGCCAGGTGTTTCTCCAGCGACTGCATCAACCTCAAGCCCACAGGGATCGCGCCAGATTCCAGAAATTGAGCAAGCCAGGTGTTTCTCCAGCGACTGCATCAGCCTCAAGCCCACAGGGATCGCGCCAGATTCCAGAAATTGAGCAAGCCAGGTGTTTCTCCAGCTACCGCATCAGCCTCAAGACCACAGGGATCGCGCCAGATTCCAGAAATTGAGCTGTTTCTCCAGCTACTGCATCAGCCTCAAGCCTGCGGGGGTGCCTGTGGGAGCGGGCTTGTCCCGCGAAGAATCCAACACGTTGCATGGCACCGGCTCCGCCGGTGTTCGCGGGACAAGCCTGCTCCCACAAGGGATCACGCTAGGTTCTAGAATTTGAGCAAGACAGTTGCTTCCAGCTACCCGGAAATTTCAGCGCAGCAGCGACTGGATCTGCTCGTGCAGGGTATCCAGGTCGAACGGCTTGGCCAAGATCGGTGCCTTGCGGGTGATCGGGCTGCCAGACTCGAGAATCTCCGCCGGGTAGCCGCTGATAAAGATTACCTTCAGGTCCGGTCGCAGCTTCACCGCAGGCTCGGCAATTTCCACCCCTGAAATACCACCCGGCAAGCGGAAGTCGGTGACCATCAGGTCCAGGTGCGGCTTGCTCGCCAATATGGCGAACGCCTGCTCGCCATCCTCGGCCACCAGCACGTGGTAACCCTCGCCGGCCAGGTAATCTCGCAAAATCATGCGGATCGCCGGTTCGTCCTCGACCACCAGCACCACGTCTTGTGCATCTTCACTCATGTTAACGCCTTGAAATTCTTACAGTTGGCCATCAGACCCCAGGCTTACGCAGAGGTTGCCCGCGCCTGGTCGTTTTGTTGTTCGAATGTTGCCAGTGGCAGTTGCAAGGTGAAAGTGGCGCCTTTGCCCTCTTCACTTTCCACCAGGATGAGCCCGCCATGGGCGTGCACGATCTGTTCCGAGATATACAGCCCCAACCCCAGGCCACCACTGGCATGCTGGCTGGCGACCCGCTCGAACTGCTGGAAGATGCGCTGCTGGTTGGCCATGCCGATGCCGATACCTTGATCCTGCACCTGCACGCAGGCCAGGCCATCCTCCTCGTACACACGAACCTTCACGGGCTTGCGCTCACCGTACCGCAAGGCATTGGACAACAAGTTCGCCAGTACTTGCTCAATCCGAAACTCGTCCCATTCCCCTTGTAGCGGCGCGCAGCCGTGCAACTCGATATGGGTGTCCAGTGCCGCGGCCTGGGCGGCAAAATTCTCCACCAAGCCACGTACCAGCTGGCTCAGGTCAAAAGCCTTGGGCCGCAGCGACAGTTTGCCGGTACGAATGCGCGAAACATCAAGCATGTCTTCGATCAGGCGGATCAGGCTGTTGATCTGCCGCTCGTCGCGCTCGACCATCGCCTGCAACTTGTCGCCACTGAACGCGTCCAGGTTGCCACGCGCAAGGTGCAGCTTGCGCAGCTGGGTTTCCAGAATCAGGCCGTTCAGCGGCGTACGCACTTCGTGGGAAACGATCGACATGAAATCATCGCGCATCCGCACCGCGTGCTCCAGTTCACCACGCGCCACCTGCAACTGGGCCAACAGCACTTCCTGCTCCTGACGGCTGCGCTCCAGTGCCTGCAACTGGCGGTCAAGCACCTTGCGTTGGCGGTAAAGGTCGACGAAAACCGACACCTTGCTTTTCACCGCCATGGTCTCGAGCGGTTTGTGCAGAAAGTCCACGGCACCACTTTCATAGCCCTTGAAGGCGTAGTTCATCTCGCGCCCGGCAGCGGTGACGAAGACGATGGGAATGTTACGGGTCTTTTCCGTGCCGCGCATCAGCTCGGCCAGCTCGAAACCGTTCATGCCAGGCATCTGCACATCGAGAATGGCCAGGGCGAACTCGTGTTCCAGCAACAGCGACAGTGCAGCCTCGGCAGACTGGGCCTGGTGCACCTCGCGGTCTTCGCCCTGGATCAAGGCGGCGAGGGCCAGCAGGTTTTCCGGCAGATCGTCGACGATCAGCAGCTTGGCGGTGGTGTGGCTTAGCATGCGCTAGGTCCCAAGGCGGCGAGCAACTGCTCGATACCACTCAGAGTAAGAATATGGTCGGGCTGGTGGAGGGCCAGCGCGGCCTCCGGCATCAGCGCCACCTGTGCGTCGCGGGGGTCCTGGACAATGGTCCGGCCGCCGCTGTTCTTGATATAGGCAAGCCCTTGGGCACCGTCTTCGTTGGCACCCGTGAGCAGCACGCCAAGCAGGCCATCGCCATAGGCATCGGCCGCAGAGATGAACAGGTAGTCGATGGCCGGCCGGGAAAAATGCACCGGCGGCTCCTGGCTCAACGACAGGGTGAAGTCACGCTCCACCGACAGGTGATAGCCCGGCCCCGCCACGTAGATTTGCCCCGCATGCAAGGGTTGCTTGTCACGCGCCTCGCACACGGGGCGGTGCAGGCGGCGCTGCAGCACCTCGGCCAGCTGGCTGTGGCGGTCATCCGGCAGGTGCAACACGCACAGCACCGGGATGATGAAGCCGGGCGGCAACGCGCCCAGCACCGTGAACAGCGCCGTCACACCGCCAGCCGAGGCGCCGATCACCACCGCGCGCACCCCGTTCATGATTTGCGGTAGATCCGTTCAGGCTTGACCAGCGGCTCGAAGTGCTGGCTGTAAGCAGAAAAGTCCACTGACTCCTTGCTGCCCAGCACCAGGAAGCCGCGGTGGCACAGCGACTCGTGGAACAGCCCCAAGGCGCGATCCTGCAGCGCCTTGTTGAAGTAGATCAGGACGTTGCGGCACGACACCAACTGGGTTTCGGAAAACACGCTGTCAGTGGCCAGGCTGTGGTCGGCGAAGGTCACGTTGTCGCGCAGCGTGCTGTCCATGATGGCATTGCCATAGGCCGCCGTGTAGTACTCGGCAAAGTCCCGCCGGCCGCCGGCGATGCGGTAGTTCTCGGCGTACTCACGCATGCTCTGCATCGAATAGATACCCTGCTTGGCCTTGTCCAGAGAATGCGGATTGATGTCGGTGGCGTAGATGATGGTGCGCTCCAGCAGGCCCTCCTCGCGCAGCAGAATGGCCATCGAGTACACCTCCTCACCCGTGCTGCAGCCGGCAATCCAGACCTTGATCGAAGGCCACGTACGCAATAACGGCACCACTTCGTTGCGCAGCGCCAGGAAGTGCCCCGGGTCGCGGAACATCTCGCTGACCGGGATCGTCAGGTACTGCAGCAGCTGCATGAACATGCCAGGGTCGTGCAGCACGCGCTCCTGCAGCGCCGACACCGTCTGGCATTCGAACTGGCGCAGCGCATGCAGGATCCGGCGCTTGATCGAAGCGCCGGAGTAGTTGCGAAAATCGTAGCTGTACTTGAGGTAGATGGCCTCGATCAGCAAGCGGATCTCGATGTCGGTGTTACGTTCGCTAGTCAAATTCGCTCCAGTTGCGGCAGCCATACACGGATCAGTGAGAACAGGCGGTCCAGGTCGATCGGTTTGGCCAGGTAATCATTGGCACCTGCCTGCAGGCAACGCTGCTGGTCATCTTTCATCGCCTTGGCGGTCACGGCGATGATCGGCAGCTTGCGCCAGCGGGCTTGCTGGCGAATCAGGCGGGTGGCCTCGAAGCCGTCCATTTCCGGCATCATCACATCCATCAGCACCAGGTCGATGTCGTCATGCTGCTCCAGGCGCTCGATGGCCTCACGGCCGTTACGGCCGATCTCGACAATCGCCCCCTTGTGCTCCAGCGCACTGGTCAGGGCGAAGATATTGCGTACGTCGTCGTCCACCAGCAGCACCTTGCGGCCTTCGAACACCTTGTCGCGGCTGCGTGCAGTCTTGAGCATGCGCTGGCGTTCGTTGGACAACTGCGATTCGACCTTGTGCAGGAACAGCGTCACTTCGTCGAGCAAGCGCTCTGGCGAGCGGGCGCCCTTGATGATGATCGAACGCGAGTACTTGAGCAGGTCGGTTTCTTCTTCGCGGGTCAGGTTGCGCCCGGTATACACGATCACGGGCGGGAAGGCGCGGATATCTTCGGCGGTCATGCGCTTGAGCAGTTCGTTGCCCAGCATGTCCGGCAGCTTGAGGTCGATGATCATGCAGTCGTAGATGTTCTCGCGCAGCAGCGCCAGGGCGTCCTGGGCCATGCCCACAGCAGTGATCTCGACATCGTCATCGCCGATCAGACGCGCAATGCTCTCGCGCTGCAGGTCGTCGTCTTCGACCAGCAGGATGTGCTTGAGCTTCTGCGTGAGCTTGGCCTCCAGGCGAGCGAACACTTCCTTGAGCTCTTCTCGGCTGGTCGGCTTGACGGCGTAGCCGACGGCGCCCATGTGCATGGCGGCCTCGACGCGGTCTTCCACAGAAATGATATGCACCGGGATATGCCGGGTATCGGCCTGCTCCTTCAGGCGTTGCAGCACGGTCAACCCGGAATGGTCGGGCAGGCGCATGTCCAGCAGGATCGCATCAGGGATGTATTGGGCAGCCAACTCGAAGCCTTCGTCGGCGCCGTGCGCCACCAGGCAGCTGTAACCCAGCTCATGCGCCAGGTCGAACAGGATGCGGGCGAAGTTCGGTTCGTCTTCGATCACCAATATGCAGCGGTTGCCGAACGGTGCCCGTTCGCGGTCGTCGGCAAATGCCAGCACCGGGCGCTTCGGCGCAGCGACGGCCGCCACCTGCGGCACGGGCGGCAACGCGTCGACTGCCGGGCGCAGGCTCAACGGCTCGACGTCCTGGGCCTGGTTCTCGAAGCGCTCCGGCAATACCAGGCTGAAAACACTGCCCTGCCCCGGGGTGCTTTCTACACTGATCTGCCCACCCAGCAAATGCGCCAGGTCGCGGGAGATCGACAGGCCCAGCCCAGTGCCGCCGTAGCGCCGGTTACTGGTGCCGTCGACCTGGTGGAAGGCACCGAAAATCGCCTGTTGCTGATCGGCCGCAATGCCAATGCCGGTATCACGCACGGCAAACACGATACCGCTGTCCGGCTGGTAGCCGATATTCAGGCTGACTTGGCCACGCTCGGTGAACTTGATGGCGTTGGACAGCAGGTTCTTGAGGATCTGCTCAAGGCGCTGGCGGTCGGTGAACAAAGTAGCCGGCACCTGCCCCTCGGCAGTCACCTCGAAAGCCAGGCCCTTTTGCCCGGCCAACGGTTCGAACATGCCGCGCAGGCCTTCGACCAGGCGCGCCACCTGGGTGCTCTCGGGCCGCACTTCAAGCTTGCCGGCCTCGACCTTGGCGATGTCGAGGATATCGTTGATCAGGTTGAGCAGGTCGTTGCCGGCCGAATAGATGGACTCGGCGAACTTGACCTGTTCGTCGCTGAGGTTGCCCTCGCCGTTCTCCGCCAGCAACTTGGCCAGGATCAGCGAGCTGTTCAGCGGCGTGCGCAGCTCGTGGGACATGTTGGCGAGGAATTCGGATTTGTACTTGCTCGAGCGCTGTAGCTCGTCGGCCCGGGCCTGCAATTGCTCCTGGGCCTGGAGCAGTTCGTCGTTCTTGCGGTCCAGCGCTTCGGTACGTTCGGACAACTGCTCGTTGGTCTGCTCCAGTTCCGCCTGCTGGGTTTCCAGGTGGGCCTGGGATTCCTTGAGCACGCGCGATTGCTCTTCCAGCTCTTCGTTGGCGGTTTTCAGCTCTTCCTGCTGCACTTGCAGCTCTTCGTTCAACTGCTGGGTCTCGGCCAGCACCTCCTGCAAGCGCTGACGGTAGCGGGCGCTTTCGATGGACATGCCGAGGTTGCCCTCGACCCGCTGCAGCAGTTCATCGTCGCGCTCCTGCAATGGCCGCAGGAAGCCCAGCTCCACCACACCATTGATCTGCCCCCCATCGCTGGCCGGCATCAGCATGGCACTGCGCGGCAGCCCCTTGCCCAGGCCTGAGCTGAAGTGGAAATAATTTTCCGGGAGATCGTCCAGGCGCAGCAGCCTTTCTTCACGCACTGCCTGGGCCAGCAGGCCCTCGTTATTGCCGAGCACTTGCTCGCGGGCCTGCTCTTCGGCATCCAGGCCGTAGGTGGCCACACGCACCATCCGGCCATGCTCGTCACGCACATACAGCGCCCCGACCACACTGCCCAGGTAGCCGGCAAAGAAACGCAGGATATTGTCACCCAGCATCGGCAGGGTCAGCTGGCCCAGGACCTGCTCGGCCAGTTGGGTCTGCCCGTTGCGCAGCCAGGCCTGGTGCTCCAGGCGCTCGGCCGAGCGCTGCTGGGCCTTGAGATTTTCGTCATAGCTGTCAGACAACGCCATCAGGTCGCGCCGCCCCAGGTAGGCCAGCAAGGCGCTGAGGCCCACGATCAGCAGCACGAAGGCCGAAATCGCCGTCACGGTGACGGTGCTGACCTTCTCGTTGCGGGCCGTGCGCAATTGCTGCTCGATGCCGATGAGGTTGTCGAACTCTTTCCGGATTTCATCGGTCAGGCGCTTGCCTCGGCCATTGCCGATCAGCTCCCGATAGGCGCCGTCATTGCGACGCAGGGTGATCATGTTGCTACCGAATTCGTTCCACGCCTGCTGCAACGCAATCAGCCTGTCGATGCGGTCGACTTGCTGTGGGTTGTCTTCGACCAAGCTGCGCAAGCCCTGCAGGCTGCTGAGAATACGCGGTTTAGCCACCTCGTACGGGTCGAGGAAGCGCTCGTCACCGGTCAGCAGGAAGCCGCGCATGCCGGTTTCCATGTCGATCGACAGCTTGACCGTTTCGTTGGCATTGCCGATCACCCGGTCGGTGTGCTCGACCCATTGCATGGCCGAGAGCAGGTAGTTGATTACCGCGACAAAGGCCACGGCACCCAGCAGGCCCACACCCAGGGGAAGGCCGACATTGCGGCTCAGCAGTTTGCGGAAGCTTCGCTGGTCCATCGAGGCTGCTTGAATCATGAGAAAACGCCCGAGCAAGAAAAGTCCATTGAAAAGAGTGGCCGATCAGTCGTTGTAGTTATCTGCCACTGCGCCGTCCTGTTAAGCGAGTCTAACCAGCTTTGCCGGGTCTGGCAGGGCATTTAGCCAGTATTTGAAAGGTAGGGTCGACAATCGTTCCATCTATTTGCGCGTATCGGTATCCTCGGGAACTTCTGCTGCCGCCCAGAGCACAGATTAAAGACATTCATTTGCACAGGAACCCAACCATGCACCTTCTGGTAGTCGAAGACGACGACATCGTCCGTATGTTGATGGTCGAAGTGCTCGACGAACTGGGCTACGAAGTCCTTGAAGCGGAAAATGCTAGCGCGGCGCTACGCATTCTCGGAAACGCTGAGCAGGCCTTGGCCTTGATGATGACCGACGTGGGGCTGCCGGACATGCGCGGCGAAGTGCTGGCGGCCAAGGCCCGCGAACTGCGGCCGCTGTTGCCGGTGCTGTTTGCCAGTGGTTATGCAGACAGCATCAATGTGCCGGAAGGCATGCACATAATCGGCAAACCGTTCACCATTGACCAGCTACGCGACAAAGTCGTGGCCATACTGGGCACACCTTGACGTCGGCGGGCATCATTTTCATGTTCACCCGTCACCTGTAGAAGCAGCCTTGAGCTGCAAAGGCGCCACCCTTGTCGGCACAGACTGTTGCCCAGGCTGGCCTCTTCGCAGCCCAAGGCCGCGCCTACAGCTCCCTGCGCAACAGGTAGGTATCCATGATCCACCCCTTGCGCGCCCGCGCCCGCTCACGCACCTCCAGAATCTGCGCTTTCACGCTAACCAACGGCCCGGCAATCAGCACCTCATCTTCAGTGCCCAGGTAAGCGCCCCAATAGATCATCAGCGCCGGGTCATTGACTTGGGCAAACGCGCACCGCCCGTCGAGCATGACCACCACGTTGTCGATATCCCCCTGCCCGGCCAGCCGGCGCCCCGCCAGCACGGTCAGCGGCTCGCCGACACGGTTGAGCGCAACCTGATGCCGCGCCGCCAGTGCCTGCACGCTGCTGATACCGGGAATAACCTGCAGGCGCAGGGCCACGCCGCGGTCGCGAACCAGGTCAAGAATCCGCAAGGTGCTGTCATACAGCGTAGGCTCGCCCCACAGCAGAAAGGCACCGATTTCACCGTCGCCAATCTCCTGCTCGAACAACTGCGCATACAACACCGCACGCCTTCGGTGCCAGTCCTGCACTGCAGCCAGGTAGTCCGGCGCCTGGCCATCGCGCGAGGGGTCGGCCACCTGTACCAGCCGATAGCCGCCCTCGGGGCGGTAGCGTTGCAGGATGGCCTTGCGCAGATGCAGCAGTTCGTCCTTGTCGCTGCCCTTGTCCAGCACGAAGAACACACTGGCGCTGCGTAGTGCATCGACCGCCTCATAGGTGACCTGACGCGGGTCACCCGGGCCGATGCCGATCAACAACAGGTCTTTCATTGCCCTGCCCTTTGCCGGAACATGCAACCATTGTCAGGCGGCGGCCGGTATTTGGCAAAGCGACCACTCAGAGGATTGAGAAGTTGTAGCTGATGATGACGCGCGTCTCATCCATGTCACGCGCCCACTTCTCGTAGTTGCTGCGGTAAGTGGAATTACGCAGACGCACGCTGACGTCCTTGAAAGTGCCACTTTGCACCTGATACTTGAATTCGGTGTCGCGCTCCCACTCTTTGCCTTCGGCGCTGCTACCCGGCACCTTGATGTGGTCACCGTTGATATAGCGGGTGAAGAACGTCAGCCCGGGGACACCCAGTGCCTTGAAATCATAGTCATAGCGTAACTGCCAAGAGCGCTCCTGGGCAGCGGCGAAGTCGTTCACCTGGGCGTAGTTGACCAGGTACGGGTTACTGCCATCCAGGTAAGGCATGGCGCTGTCGCCGTACATGCGCTGCCAGCCGGCGCTGAGCTTGTGGCCACCCAGGCTGTAGCCAAGCATGCCACTGAAGGCGTGGTGGTCGATGGCGCCAGCACGGGCATTGCCAATGTCATCACTCTTGATCATGCGCAGGTCGGCCGACAGGCTGCCCACCGCCAACGCCTGGCTTGCCACCAGGCCGAGGAAGTGCTGGCGGTAGATATTCTCCAGTTTGGCCACCTGGTACTGGGCACTGAAGCGCTCGTTGAATCGGTAATCGACACCGGCAAGGTCAAAGTGGTCGGCTTCGGTATCGCAGGCATAACGCTTGTTCTTGCAATGCACGCGAATGTCCTGGCGGTCGGTGGAGTCGCGCGCGGTGTACTTGTCCAGGCGGGCCAGGGTGAACTTCAGGTCCTGCAGTTCTTCGGAGGTCAACATGGCGCCATGGAACATGGTCGGCAGCAAGCGGCCATCGTTGTACTTGAGCAGTGGCATATCCGGCATCATCGAGCCGAACTTGAGCACGGTGCTGGACACTTTGACCTTGGCCGCCAGGCCCATCTTCGCGTACTGGTCCGCAGCGTGTCGCGGGTCGTGACCGGAAGACGGCAGCAAACCGCTGTTACTGTCGGCCGGGCTGGAATCCAGTTTGAAACCGAACATGCCCAGTGCATCCAACCCAAAGCCGACCGGCCCCTGGGTAAAACCCGACTGAACATTGAGAATGAAACCCTGGGCCCATTCTTCACGCTTGGAAGCCCCCTGGCTGGAACTGCTGTGGCCGTCACGAAAGTCCCGGTTGAAATAGACAGTGCGTGCTTCGACCTTGGCGCTGCTGTCTTCAAGAAAACCGGCGGCCTGGGCATTGGCGCCGGCACACAACAGGAACAAGCCGGCAACACGACGCCCTGGGGCGAGGGGGAAAGGGGCAAACATGCGAGAAACATCCAGAAATAAGGCGGGTTAACAACCTGTGGCACGGCTTGACCACGCTACTGCGGCAGGGCCGAACTTCAGCCGGCAATCATCTGAAATTTTCTCGCAAGGGCTCTGGCACGGGCCATTGGACCATGGTCTAAGCGCGCCGACGGGGGCCCAGAGAAAACGCGGAAAATACCGCACGCAAAACTAGGAAAGTTCCTGGCTTACTTACAAAAGTTTGCAGTTTACCCAGTTCCCATGAGTGACTACACTCGATATCAGCGAACAGCAAAACCCAACCGCGTGGCCGGCGTTTTCATTCTTCTTCAATGTTCGTCACGCCTTGCCACGACCGACGTACAGGAGTGATTACAGTGTCCAGACTTGCAGAGTTTCGTGCTGCCGAAAAAGCGCTCCAGGAACAGATGGCGCAACTGGAAGCGTTGAAAAAGGATGCCGGCCTCAAACGCGAAATCGAATTCGAGCAGAAACTAGTCGGCCTGATGAAAAGCTATGACAAGAGCCTGCGCGACATCATCGCCATCCTCGACCCGAAAGCCGTGGCCCGCGTTTCCAGTGCCGCCCCCAAGCAACAGCGCCGCCCGCGCGTGGTAAAGGTTTACCAGAACCCGCACACCGGCGAGCGCATCGAGACCAAAGGCGGCAACCACCGCGGGCTAAAAGCCTGGAAGGAAGAATATGGCGCCGCGACGGTGGAAAGCTGGGTCCGCTGATGAAACATCAACGTCCACTTCACACTTTTTTCACAAGGGCTGGCTCAGTATCGAGACAGCTAAAGGACTAGCGACCCCATCACGCGCCCGCACATGCGGGCCTCTAATTCCAGCGCCCTGCCTTGTGCAGGGCGCTTTCATTTGCGCAATCGGCACACTGCCGTATCATGGCCGCCTGTCTGTTTTTGCCGGTGCCCTGCGCCCGGCCCCGACTCAGGAGTTTCCATGAGCCTGCACGATCTGAACACCCTGCCTGGCGTCACCGCGCAACCTGACGCCGCGACCGCACAGTTTGTCTTCAACCACACCATGCTGCGGGTCAAGGACATCGAGAAGTCGCTGGACTTCTACACCCGTGTGCTGGGCTTCCGCCTGGTCGACAAGCGTGATTTCCCTGAAGCCGCTTTCAGCCTGTATTTCCTGGCCCTGGTCGACCCTGCGCAAATCCCTGCCGATGACGCCGCACGCCACCAGTGGATGAAGTCGATCCCTGGCGTCCTGGAGCTGACCCACAACCACGGCACCGAAAACGACGCCGAGTTCGCCTATCACAACGGCAACACCGACCCGCGCGGCTTCGGCCACATCTGCATTTCGGTGCCCGACGTGCGCGCCGCCTGCGCGCGCTTCGAAGCGCTTGAAGTGCCGTTCCAGAAACGCCTGCAGGACGGGCGCATGAACCACCTGGCCTTCGTCAAGGACCCGGACGGTTACTGGGTAGAAGTGATCCAGCCGACCGAGCTGAAAGGCTAGGCGTTCGTCGCGGTTCGCTCGTCGGGCCGGGAACTCCCGGCCCCTTGCTGTGGTATATGAAGGTAACTGCTTCACATGCCACAGCGAGGTAAGGACGATGCAATCTCTTCACTGTGAATACCGCGAGCACACCATCACCGCCAGCGTGATACCCCACCCCGACTCTCCCCTGCCCTATGCCGCAGGCTGCCTGATCACCGCACCCGACGGCCACACCAGCAAGCGCATGTCCATGCCGATGAAGTTCTTTTCCGACCTTGAGAATGCGCAGCATGTGTCGTTGGCTCATGGCCGGGCACTGGTTGACCAACAGCTGGATGACGGGCAAAAAGTGTTCTGATCGGGTTTGCGCCTGTGCTTGCCACTTCGCAGGCAAACCCGGGAAGTGGCCAGTGCAGATCCACTAGATATCCCGGGCGTAAGCCACCGCCGCATCCACCTGCGCCCGCGTCGGCCTTACCCCGGTATACAGCACGAACTGCTCCAGCGCCTGCAGCGCTATCACCTCCAGCCCGGTAATCACCGGTTTACCCAACGCCTGCGCCCGGCGAATCAAGGGTGTCTGCGCTGGCATCGCCACCACATCGAACACCCGCTCCGCTGCCGCGATGGCATGCTCGGAAAACGCCAGTTCCTCGGCTTCCGGGCCACCCGCCATGCCGATCGGCGTGACATTCACCAGCATCGGCGGGCAGATGTCGCCCAGCTCAGGCAACCATCGGTAACCGCAAACATCCGCCAACTGCCGCCCAGCCTGCTCGTTGCGCGCAACAATGACACCTTCGGCAAACCCGGCATCGCGCAGGGCGCTGGCCACGGCCTTGGCCATGCCACCACTGCCCCTCAGGGCAAAGGCCGTGGCCGGGTCGACCCTGTGCTGCGCCAGCAATTGGCGCACCGCCAAGTAATCGGTGTTGTAGGCCTTGAGATGGCCCTGGTCGTTGACCAGGGTATTGACCGACTCGATGGCCGCCGCCGACGGATCGATTTCGTCGACCAGGGCCATGCAGGCCTCCTTGTATGGCATCGACACCCCACAACCCCGTATGCCCAGGGCGCGGATACCCGCCACCGCCGCCGGCAGGTCATCGGTGCGCATGGCTTTGTAGTAGAAGTCCAGGCCCAACTGCTGGTACAGGTGGTTGTGAAAGCGTACGCCGAAGGTACCAGGGCGGCCGGCCAGGGAAATGCACAGCACCGTGTCCCGGCTGGGAGTTAGCGACATAACCTGCTCCTCTGTCATGACTGAAACGTTTGTGCAGCGTAACAGAGGCAACCGCTGGTCGTCCCTTACACAACCTTTACCGTTTCCCTGTGCTCAGCTGACGGAGACTGGAGTCATATTAGCAGGACCCCACACTGGGGGTTTCCTGCGAGGTTGCCTATGAACCGTCATATTCCCGGAATCGTGCTGCTGGTCGGTGCCCTGGCCATCAGCGGGCCTGCTGCTGCCCATGGTTATGGCGGCCATGGCGGCGGCGGTTGGTATGGCCCTGGCCCGTTGCTGGGCGCAGCGGTGGTGGGCGCAGTGGTCGGCGCAACGGTGTATGGCGGGCGTGACCGTACCGTGTATGTCGAGCGCCAGCCTGTCTATTACCCACCGCAGCCAGTGTACGTGCAGCCACCGCCACAGCCGGTGTACTACCAGCCGTACTACGCGCCAGCACCGCCACCACCGGGCTATCGCGCCTACTACGGCCCGCCACCGGTGTATTACGGCCCGCCACGTTGGTAATGGTTGATAGAACTAATGACCACTATCGAGGAAGTTGATTTCAAACCGCTGCGGCTGCTGCGTAAGGTAGAGCCATGTTTCACAGGAGGTCCACATGGCCACAATCCATATCATGTCCGTTGTCGGTAGCGCCGTCCCTGCTTCACTGCGTGAACAAGGCCTGCTGGCGTGCTGGTACCTGGTACGCAATGGCGAAGCCGTCAGCGGCCCGATGCCTACCCTTGCCTCGGCCCAGGCCTTGGTTGAACAGTTGCAGCCAGGCACCTTGGTTGCCTGACCCGAATTTGTTGTGCGTTGCTCCCTACGCCCTTATGGCCCGCCGAACTGGCGGGCTTTTTTTTGCATTCTGGCTGGCTGGGGCACGGCATCGGCCAACTGGCTGGTCAGCGCCACGACCTTGCCTTGAAGCCGGCCTACGGTTATCACCAGCTGATTGCGTTCCTTG
Source organism: Pseudomonas sp. BN607 (assembly GCF_029871175.1). Lineage (NCBI taxonomy): Bacteria > Pseudomonadati > Pseudomonadota > Gammaproteobacteria > Pseudomonadales > Pseudomonadaceae > Pseudomonas > Pseudomonas sp. BN607. The sequence goes on along the minus strand of NZ_SSOE01000031.1, from coordinate 43,389 downwards.
GCGAAATGCTCAGCCTTGGCTTCCGCCTCCCTGCGGGCATCCCGCTCGATATCCAGCAGTTCTGTGAGGCGGCGGACGACTGCAATGTCTGCATTGTCCATCGCACGGTCTGCGGCATCCCTGGACAGCCATTTGCGCAGCCATAGAAATGCGCCCAGCAACACGGTGCCCGTACCGCCCAGCCAAGTGATGGTGCCCGGGCCGAGGTCAGTCGGATCCATGTAAACCTCATCGCTCAAAGGTAATGTCATAGCCGCAGAAAAATGTCTCGGCGGCTGTTTTTCTTCACATAATTAATTTAGCCTTAGGCTAAATCTCTCGCAAGAGTAAATTTAGCCATGCGCACATTTAGCAGAAAGCTAAATACTGGCATGCTTCGGCTCATGGACATCTATGAAATACGCAAGCACAACCTGGTCAAGCTGATCGGCAGCCAGAGAAAAGGATCCTGTGCAGAACGCTGGGGGATGGCCCCTGCGCACCTGAGCCAGATTCTTTCTGACAAGACCGTCAAGAACCTCGGTGACGACGTAGCCCGGCGCATCGAGGCCATAGAAGGCTTGCCACGCGGCTGGTTCGACGCAATGGCGGCCGGCGACCACGCCCAAGCTGCAGCCGAGCCTGCCGAAAGCAAGCTGACTGCGGCGGACCTGGTCAGGCAGATGCTGGCCCGAAGCGGCAAAGGTATCCCTGAAGAAACCCGGCAAAGGCTGCTGGCCGCCGCGGCGGAGCCCGCCGATGCCGTTCTGCTGAAGGCCGACCTGAGCCGCCCCGGCCTGGTCGGGGATGAAGTATGGATCGCCCACTACGATGTGCGCGCTGCCATGGGCGGTGGACAGATCCCCCACGACTACCCCGAAATGTTCAAAGACGTGCGCGTCAGCCCCAGCCACCTGCGTGAACTGGGCGTGGAGTTCACCGAGCACCACCACCTGAAGATGGTCACCGGCTGGGGCCAGTCAATGGAGCCGACCATCCGGCATCGCGACCCGTTGATCGTTGATGTCAGCATTCGTGAATTCGTCGGCGACGGCATTTACTTCTTCTCCTGGGGCGAGCACATCTACATCAAGCGCCTGCAGATCGCCGACGAGGACCATTTCGAGATGATCTCCGACAACGCGCGGCACAAGGACCGCATGATTCGTCGGGAAGAAACCTACATTCAGGCCAGGGTGCTACTGGTATGGAATGCCCACCTGGTTTAACCCCTCAGCCCGCTCACCCCGGCGGGCGTTTGTCGATCATCAGAAAGGCGCCGCCAAATCGACCTGCTCTTCGCTGTTGTGCTCGATGACGAAGTCGTCGCGCTGCTCCACACTACTACGCGCCCAGCGCACCATCACGCTCTCGTCATCGTTGAAGGTCAGGTCCAGCTCTGGCGTGTCCTTCAGCAGGCCCATCACCTCCTCCCATTCCGCATCACCATCAGTATCCAGGCGATGCACCAGAACCCAGCGCTGCGTTTGTGCCACCGGGTGGTTGATCATCGATGAGACGCGCAGGCCAAGCCGCTCTACGCCGGTGAGTTCCTGCTGATGCTGGGGTGCCGACTTCATGTGCTTAGGCATAACTTCATCCTGATAGCTGTATATTCGTACAGTACTCAGGCAAAGCTTATCGCACCGCCAAATCCAGCGTAAACCCCCAGGGTGGAAAAATTTCGCCAACAGGTAATTTGTCGTCAAGCGAAATTTATTTAGCTCGAAGCTATTGACGCGGGTTTAGCTTGTGGCTAACTTTTGCCTGGCAGCCAGCTACACGGCTGCCAGGTAGTCGCCACACAACCCTACTTTAGTCAGGAGCGCCAACATGGCCGTAGACATCAGCAACCTCATCATCGCCACCCCTGTAGCCGTCTCCGCAACCAACCCCGTTGCACTCGAACTCAACGGCGCCGAAGCCATCGCCCGCTTCCCCAGTGTGGTCACCGTGCTTAGCGACGGTTCGATCCAGTTTTCCGCCCCCACCAAGGGTGCATCCAGCAAAAGCACCCGGCGCACACGCTGCGAGTGGACAGAAACCCAAAGCTGGACGCTTGCAAGTGCCCAGAACCACTGGAACCGCCAGACCATGGCGCTGACCAAGGTCAACGCTGCGCTGAAGGTGGTCATTGCGCAGATGCACGTGCGCGGGGACGACAGCCCACCGGTAAAAGTGTTCTGGAAGAAGGGTGATATCACCCTGGGGTTTCGGCAGACCTACGACCAGCCAGACCCGGTAAACTCGACTGTGCTCAAAGGCGTGCCGCTGGGGGCGAAGTTCGATGTGAGCATTCACACCACCCGCGACGGCCTGGTTACGGTGACAGCGAGCTGTAACGGGGTGTCCGGGTCATCAGGCGGGCTGCAACTCGACAGCAGCTGGGCTTCGCGGCTGTTCGAATTCCACGGTGGGGTCTACAACCAGGTTGACTACAACGATGCAACGCCGGCCGATGATGGCTCGATCTGCATCATCAGCGAGCTCTCATTGCTACATGACTGATTAACAGGGCCAGGCTCCTGCAGGGCAGCGCATACCCCACGCGCTGCCGCTGCGGGAGCCCCACGCAAAAGGATCAGGCGTCTTCCATTACCTGGCAGACACCATTGGCTCTGTTCTTGCCGGTGTACGAAACATCAGGCGAACCATCCGGGTTGATGGACAGCGAGATCGTCACACCGCTGCCCTTGGCTTCGAAGTAGTTATCGTTGAATTTCTTCAGCTTCCCTTCCTTGCCATTGATGTAAATCGGGCCGCCCTTGTCGGCGTGGACCTCGATGTTGCCTGGACAGGTTGCATTCAGCATCGGTATCCCGGCCTGGGCCGCGCCAGATGCGACCAGACAAGCCCCGAGCAGCAAACGCTTCATTTTCAGCTCCTTCAGCGTGTTCATAGACGAGCAAGCAAAGCCCATTTACGGGTTACCCGCCAGCGCATTCACCTTGCTGCCTTGGCCCGGAGGCGAAGAACGTAATGGGTACAGAATTGGTACAGGATTAAATTTCGTTCACCTTGCGCCCTTTAGTCATAAGGCATTCGACAGCAATTCAGCCATACTCCAGAATGCAGCGGTTTTAGGGGGAAAACCCTTGCACAGCCAACGACATACCAACTTTTAGTGAGCCTCAACGTGAAAACATCCCTGTCCATCCTCAGCCTGCTGCTGTTGCTCACAGGAACTGCGACCCTTCCGTCGACTGCTGCTGCACAACCCCCGGCCCAGGTCCAACGTGACCCGTCCAAGCTGCACCTGGCTTCAGGCAGCGCCCTGCTGATCGACCTGAACAGCAACCAGGAACTGTATTCGAGCCACGCCGACCGCGTGGTCCCTATCGCATCGGTCACCAAACTGATGACAGCGATGGTGGTGCTGGATGCCAAGCTGCCCATGGATGAGATGCTCACCATGACCATTGCCAACAACCCGGAAATGAAAGGCGTGTATTCGCGCGTGCGCGTGGGCAGCCAGCTGGACCGCCGCGAAACCCTGCTGATTACCCTGATGTCGTCGGAAAACCGCGCTGCCAACAGCCTGGCCAACGCTTACCCTGGCGGCTACCCGGCCTTCATCAAGGCGATGAACGCCAAGGCCCGCAGCCTGGGCATGGCGCATACCCGCTACGTCGAGCCGACCGGCCTGTCGACGCAGAACGTGTCTACCGCACGCGACCTGGCCAAATTGTTGATGGCCTCGCGCAAATACCCGATGCTGAGCGAGCTGTCGACCACCCGCGAAAAGACCGTAGCCTTCCGCAAGCCCAACTACACCCTGGGCTTCCGTAACACCGATCACCTGGTGAACAAAAGCAACTGGGACATCAAGCTGACCAAGACCGGCTTCACCAACGAAGCCGGGCACTGCCTGGTGCTGCTGACGCGCATGGATAATCGCCCGGTGGCGATGGTCATCCTCGATGCCTTCGGCAAGTACACCCACTTCGCCGATGCCAGCCGCATGCGCCAGTGGCTGGAAACCGGCGCAGCCAAGCCCGCACCGGCCGTGGCCATGCAGTACAAGGCTGACCGGCAGAGCAAAGGGCGGGTGGCGGCCGAGTAACTGCCGTTACCCGGCGCTTCGCGGCGCAACGCCGCTGCCAGGCAGCGGTCGGGTAACGCTTGGCTTCTGGGCCACTTTATCAAGCAGCGGTGCTGACCACACCGCCAGCGCTGCTACCGCCCTCCTGCTGCAGCAACGCCAGCAGTTGCGCCGTCGCCGCCATGATCTGCCCGGTGATCGTGGCGATGCTGGCCTGCTTGGCACTCACTGCAGTGGCTTTGGCAGTCTCTTCCATCTTGCTTGCCATCAATTGCGCCAGCCGTTGCTGTTCGTCGGCCAACTGCTTCTGCAGCTCTTTGATCAACTCTCGCAATGACTCTACAACTGTCGATTCGCTGCGGGCACTGTTCCCTGCAGGCTGGGCCTGGCCTGCAGCGCCGACTTTCGACGTTTCACCGCTGATGCGCAGTGCCCCATCCTTCCCCGCCTGTTCCGCCGCCCCCGCCTGGTCACGCTCCGCAGCAGCATTCGCACTCAGCGTCTGCGCCGAAACGCCGTTGATGTTCAGATTTGCGGATATGGATGTCATGCCGACTCCCTGGTTCATAGTTGGGTCCTTGCCTTAACCCCCTATCGGCAGCGTCACCCCGTTCTTTAGCCGCTTAAATTCCCTTCTGGCTGGCTCGTTCCAACACATGTACTTGCGCAGGAGCCAGCGCCTCGGCGGGCGTCCATATTCGATCATTCAGGGAATCGCAGCCATGAGCCAGCAATCACAGCAGGAAACCATCAAAGATCTGATCGGCGTGGGCTTCGGCCCTTCCAACCTGGCCTTGGCCATTGCCCTGGAAGAACTCGCCGAGTCCCAGGGGCATGCCCTGGACGCGCTGTTCATCGACAAGCAAGAAGACTACCGCTGGCACGGCGAGACCCTGGCCACCCAGAGCGAGCTGCAGATCTCGTTCCTCAAGGACCTGGTATCGTTGCGCAACCCCACCAGCCCCTACAGCTTTGTCAATTATCTGCACCAGAAGCAGCGTTTGGCCGACTTCATCAACCTCGGCACCTTCTACCCTTGCCGCCTGGAGTACAACGACTACCTGCGCTGGGCCGCGGAGCACTTCTCGACCCAGGCGGTGTATGGCCAGGAAGTGCTGCGCATTGAGCCGGTAGTACAGGCCGGCCGGGTCGAACACCTGCGGCTGATCTCGCGTGACGCACAAGGCCACGAATACAGTCGCCGCACCCGCTCGGTGGTGGTCGCCAGCGGCGGTACGCCGAAAATTCCGGAAAAATTCGGCGCGTTCAAGGACGACCCACGGGTATTCCACCACTCCCAATACCTGAGCAGCCTGAACAAGCTGCCCTGTGCGGCCGGCAAGCCAATGCGCATTGCCGTGATCGGCTCCGGCCAAAGCGCCGCCGAGGCCTTCATCGACCTCAACGACAGCTACCCGTCGGTCAAGGTCGACATGGTCCTGCGCGGCTCGGCGCTCAAACCCGCGGATGACAGCCCGTTCGTCAACGAGATTTTCTCGCCCGACTACACCGAACTGGTCTACAACGAGCCGGCCGACCAGCGCAGCAAGCTGCTGGGCGAATACCACAACACCAACTACTCGGTGGTAGACCTCAACCTGATCGAACGTATCTACGGCATCCTCTACCGGCAGAAAGTGGCCCATCAGCACCGCCACAACGTGCTGTGCCGCCGCCAGGTGGAAGCGGTGGTGGCCACCCGCGAGGGCCTGGAACTGACCCTGCGCGACCTCGCCACCGGCCAGCAGCAAACGCACCGCTACGATGCCGTGATTCTCGCCACGGGCTACGAGCGCCGCTCGCACCGTGACCTGTTGGCACCCCTGGCCGGCTACCTGGATGACTTCAACGTCGACCGCAACTACCGCATGCTGGCCAGCCCCGACCTGCAGGCCTCGGTGTACCTGCAAGGGTTCTGTGAAAGCAGCCACGGCTTGAGCGACACCCTGCTCTCGGTGCTGCCGGCGCGCGCCGCAGAAATTGGCCTGGCCCTGTACCAGGACCTGGCGCAGCTGCACGGCAGGGCGCAAGCAGCGGTGGCCCTGACCAGCGCCTGACCCCGCATTTACCTCACGCGCAAGGCCGGCCTGATCCCTCGTGCACAGGCCGGCTTTTGTCGTCTGAAACATTTGCTTTCATTTTAAACGGCAGGTTTTCGATTCTCATTCGTCCTTATCAGTACAGCCCTCTTTGGTTGGGCACATGCTCGACCACTTACTGCAGAAGACCGTCTGATGGCCAAATCACCGAAAAAATCGAAATCCCGGGTGTGGTTCCTGGTTCACAGTTGGCTAGCGCTACCGATCTGGTTCTTTGTCCTGATCGTCTGCTTCACCGGCATGCTCGCCGTGGTCAGCCAGGAAATCGTCTGGTTGGCCGACCCGGCGGTGCGCGCCAACAAACCAGACGCCGACGTCGAGCGCATGAGCTTTCAGCAGGTACTGGAGGCCTTGAACGAAGCCGAGCCTGACATGGTGGTGGAGCGCCTGAGCCAGCCGGACGGTTCGCACTTCGCGGTAAAGGCGCATGTCACGCTGCCAGACGGCACCAGCCCAACCTTGTATGTAAACCCTTACACCGGCGCCATCCAGGGCAAGACCCCGGACTTCAATTTTGAAGGCTTCACCCGTGCGTTGCACGGTTGGTGGCTGGTGCCGTTCACCAACGGCTTCAGCTGGGGCTGGTACCTGGTGTCACTACTGGGCCTACCGATGCTGGCGTCGCTGGTCACCGGGCTGGTGGTGTACAAGAAGTTCTGGAAGGGCTTTTTCAAACCCGTGCGCACCGGCCAAGGTCCGCGGATTTTCTGGGGGGACCTGCACCGCCTGGCCGGGGTATGGTCGATCTGGTTCATCGCAGTCATTTCCATCACCGGCATCTGGTTCCTGATCCAGGCGATCCTGTTCGACAATCACATCACCATTTCCAGCCGGCCCATCGTGCCGGTAATCGCCCGTGAAGAAGTACCACAAACGCCAGACGGCAGCCCGGCCCAGCGCATCGACCTGGATGAAGCGGCGCGCCTTGCCGGCCTGGCGATCCCGGGCCTTGCGATCAACTCCGTCTCGTTGCCGGCTACCGCCTACAGCCATGTTTCCCTGTCCGGGCCGGGCTGGTACCCGCTAATGTTGCAGAGCGCTTCGGTCAACCCGTACACGCGCAATGTCGACAGCCAGTTCCTGATCAGCGACCGCTCGGCACTGGAATTCGTGACCGAATCCATGCGCCCGCTGCACACCGGCGATTTCGGCGGTTTGCCGATCAAGCTCATCTGGTTCTTCTTCGGCCTCATCCTGACCCTGATGGTCTTCAGTGGCTTGCTGATCTGGACCAAACGCACCGCCCAGGCCTCTGTTGCGGCCCTCAAGCGTAGCGCGCGCACACCGCGTGGGGCACGTAATGAAACCACCGTGGAGGTGCGCCCATGAGCCAGGCCCAGGCCCTGCCCGCCAGCCCGTTGAAGCAACTGTGGCTGAAATGGCGCTTTCACCTGAACATCCTGCTGATCCTGATCCCGCTGGGGTTCATGCCCAAGTATTTCGCCGACGCCAAGCTGTTCCGCGGCGAAGCCGGCCTGGGCGCCACTATCATCAGCGATATCCAGGTCGGCCCCTACCGCCTGAACCTGGCCGAACTGCATGACGAAGCGCCACGCGCCGACGGCCCGGCCGGTTACTTCAAGCCGTTCAACGCAGCGCTGTGCAAGGCCTGCATCAAGGACGTCAAGGCCGTTTACCTGCGCATCGGCAAACCACGCAGCCTGCGCGCCGCCGGCACCATCTTCTTCGGCGCGCCGTACCACATGGGCACTTCGCTGCCGATTCCGCCACGCACCAAACCTGACGCCCGAATCTGGATCACCCTGGAAGGCTGGGACGGCACCATGCACCAGGCATCCGTCCCCCTGGCCAAGGCTTCGCCAGCCACAGTGGCCTGGCTCGAGAAACAAGGAGGCAAGAAATGAACTACCTGCTGCGAACCCTCACCCTGCCCCTGCTGGCGCTGGCCGCCGGCCCCGCCCTGGCTCACAACCCGATGTGTGAATGCGAAGAACTGGCCGGCGGCCAGGTCAAGTGTACCGGTGGCTTCTCGGATGGCAGCGGTGCCGCCGGGGTAACCCTGGACGTGATCGGCTATGACGAGCAGGTGCTGGTCGGTGGCAAGCTCGGTGATGATTCGACCTTGACCTTCAAGCGCCCTGACGGCGAATTCTACGTGCTGTTCGATGCCGGCCCCGGGCACGTGGTGGAAGTCGACTACGCCGATATTGCCCAGCCATGAGCCGCGCCCAAGTGATTCGCCCGGCCGGTGCCGGGCACGAAACCCTGTACGTGTTGCTGACCAGCCTGCTGATCGTGGCGCTGGCAGCCGGCGTGGTGCTGTTGCGTGGTGAGCGCGAGGACGAACAGGCCATTGCCAGCCACCAGATCGACGCCCGCCGCGACCTCACTGCCGCCGAACAAGGCCTGTACACCGACCTGCGGGTGGCCTTCGACGAGATCCAGCTGCTGCGCGAGGAAAACACCGTCGCACCCAGCGTACAGGCCTTGGCCGATGAAGGCCTGCCGCCGTTCGTGGTGGATGCCGGCAGCCAGAGCCGCGGTAACCACCAATGGTCATGGCTGGAAACCGGCGCCTACCTGGGCCGCAGCCACGCACCCGAGGTTGCCGGCAGCCTGCTGCTGATTCTGCCGGCCGACAGCACTGGCGAGGCCGATGTCTGGCTGCGTCGCGACAGCGCCGCCGTCATGCCGGACGATCTTGGCCAGGCCGCCCTGATCGCTGCCGGCTGGCAGCAGGTGGTCAGCCACTATGACGCCGGGGTTACCCGCGAACACCGTCACTGAACTCAAGGACTCTCCCATGTTCCGCTCCGCCCTCGCCCTGCTCCTGGCCCTTGCCCTGCCGACACTGGCCCTGGCCGATAACGGCAAGCCGCTGCGTATCGGCATCACCCTGCACCCTTACTACAGCTACGTGAGCAACATCGTCGGCGACAAAGCCGAAGTGGTACCGCTGATACCGGCGGGCTTCAACCCGCATGCCTATGAGCCACGGGCGGAGGACATCAAACGCATCGGCTCGCTGGACGTAGTGGTACTCAACGGCGTCGGCCATGACGACTTCGCCGACCGCATGATCGCGGCCAGCGAAAAGCCCGACATCGCCACCATCGAGGCCAACCAGAACGTACCGTTGTTGGCGGCCACCGGCATTGCTGCGCGCGGCGCCGGCAAGGTCGTCAACCCGCACACGTTCCTGTCCATCAGCACCACCATCGCCCAGGTCAACAACATCGCCCGCGAGCTGGGCAAGCTCGACCCGGACAATGCCAAGCTGTACACGCAAAATGCCCGTGCCTACGCCAAGCGCCTGCGCGCCCTGCGTGCCGACGCACTGGCCAAGGTCACCGAGGCACCCAGCGCCACCTTCCGCGTTGCCACCATCCATGCCGCCTACGACTATCTGGTACGCGACTTCGGCCTGGAGGTGACCGCCGTGGTCGAACCGGCGCATGGCATCGAACCAAGCCCGGCGCAACTGAAGAAAACCATCGATCAGCTCAAGGCGCTGGATGTACGGGTGATTTTCTCGGAAATGGATTTCCCCTCGGCCTATGTCGAGACCATCCAGCGCGAATCCGGCGTACGCCTGTACCCGCTGACGCACATTTCCTACGGTGAATACACCAAGGAAAAGTACGAAGTGGAGATGAAGCGCAACCTCGACACGGTGGTCCGTGCCATCCAGGAGAACCGCGCATGACCGCCGCCGCCAACCTGGCTGCCGCCTGTGGGCCGCGCATCGAGTTTACCGGCATCGACCTGACCTTGGGCCGCACCCGCATCCTCGAAGAGGTCAGCTTCAGCGTGGCCGCTGGCAGCGTGCATGCCATCGTCGGCCCGAACGGCGGCGGCAAGAGCTCGCTGATCAAGACCCTGCTCGGGCAGATGCCGCACCAGGGCCAACTGACCCTGCACTGGCCAACGGAGCGCGAAGTGATCGGCTACGTGCCCCAGGCGCTGGAGTTCGACCGCGGCCTGCCGATGACCGTCGACGACTTCATGGCCGCCATGTGCCAGCGCCGGCCGGCCTTTCTCGGCCTGTCACGGCGTGTGCAGCCGGCCATCGATGCCGCGCTGGCGCGGGTCGGCATGCTCGACAAGCGCAAGCGACGCATGGGCGCGTTGTCTGGCGGTGAACGCCAGCGCGTGCTGTTGGCCCAGGGTCTGATCCCCGAGCCGCAGCTGCTGGTGCTGGACGAGCCGATGTCGGCGCTCGACGAAGCGGGTATCCAGGTGTTCGAACAGCTGCTGCTGGGCTGGCGCCAGGCGGGTACCACCGTGCTGTGGATCGAGCATGATCTGGCAGCTGTGCTGCGCCTGGCCGACCGTGTCACTGGCCTGAGCCGCCAGGTGCTGTTCGACGCCCCGCCCGCCCAGGCCCTGACCCCAGAGCGCCTGCTCGGCCTGTTCTCCGTTCACCCGCGTAGCGAGCGCCTTGCCTGATGAGTTTTGAAACCTTTCGCCAAACGGTCCAGGACTGGGCCACTGTCGGCTACCTGCCCGAGGCGCTGGCCTACGGCTTCGTGGTCAACGCGTTGCTGGCCGGCCTGATGATCGGCCCGGTACTGGGCGGCCTGGGCACCCTCGTGGTGGTCAAGCGCTTTGCCTTTTTCTCCGAAGCCGTTGGCCATGCCGCGCTGACCGGCGTCGCAATCGGCATCCTGCTGGGTGAGCCCTACACCGGCCCTTACGGCAGCCTGTTCGGTTACTGCCTGCTGTTCGGCATCCTGCTCAACTTCCTGCGCAACCGCACCGGGCTATCGCCGGACACGCTGATCGGCGTGTTCCTGTCGGTGTCGCTGGCGCTGGGCGCGAGCCTGCTGTTGATGCTGGCAGGCAAGATCAATGTGCATATCCTCGAAAACGTATTGTTCGGCTCGGTGCTGACCGTCAGTGGCCAGGACCTGGTGGTGCTGGGCATCGTCGCAGTGTTGGTGCTGGCGCTGGCCCTACCGCTGTACAACCGCATCATGCTGGCCAGTTTCAACCCGCAACTGGCCGCCGTGCGCGGGGTAGCCGTGAAAACCCTGGACTATCTGTTCGTGGTGCTGGTGACCTTGGTGACCGTAGCGGCAGTGAAGGTGATCGGGGCGATCCTGGTCGGTGCGCTGCTGGTGATCCCTGCCGCCGCGGCACGCCTGGTCAGCCAGTCGCTGAAGGGCTTTTTCTTCCTGTCGGTGCTGATCGCGACCATCAGCACCCTGTTCGGCATCCTGCTGCCGATCATTTTCGATCTGCCGGTGCCATCGGGCGCCGCGATCATCCTGGTCGCCGGCATTTGCTTCGCCCTGGCCGCGCTGGCCCGCGCCCTCGTTCCCCGCCTGCAAGGAAACCCGGCATGAACCTCAAACACCTGACCCTGGCACTGGCCCTTGCCGGCCTGCCGTCGCTGTCTTTCGCCACGCAGGTGCTGACCACCCTGCCCGTCACCCACAGCCTGGCCAGCGCCCTGCTCGACGGCACAACGGTGCAGCTCAAGCGGGCGGCACCGGCCAACCTCCCGGCCAGCCGCCAGCCGTCGTATTTCAGCGGGCGCGGCGGCGCCAGCCTGGACAAGGCGGCGCAACAGGCCGACGCGGTGATCGGGGTGCGTTCGATCTGGCGTGACGACCCGCTGTACCCCATGGCCAGGCGCAGCAATATCCGCATTGTCGAGATCGATGCTGCCCGGCCGGTGGATGGCGCCCTGCCCGGTATCGCGGTGAGTGGTGACGATGCCTATGGCGCCTACCCCTGGCTCAACCCGACCAACCTTGGGCGCATGGCCGACGTGGTGGCCAATGATCTGGAGCGCCTGGCGCCTGGCGACAAAGCGAAGATCCAGCACAACCTGGCCGGGCTCAAGCGCCAGCTGCTGGCGCTTGCGGCCAGCAGCCAGACACGCCTGGCCAAGGTCGACAACCTGACCGTGGTGAACCTGTCGGAGCGGCTGGGTTATCTGGCCAGCGGGTTGAACCTGGACGTGGTCGAGCAGCCGCTGCCTGCCGAATGGGATGCGGCCGCGTTGAAGGCCTTGGAGGAAAACCTGAAGGCACAGGATGTGGCGCTGGTGCTGCACCACCGGCAGCCGGACGCGGGGGTGGCCGAAGTGATCAAGGCGGCCGGGGCGAAGCTAGTGGTGGTGGACAGCGACCCTGAGGATGCGTTTGCCGGCTTGAAGGCCACTGTCGATCAGGTGGTTGGGGCATTGGGCGAAAGCTGAAAGCGGCGGTGCCGGCCTTCTCGCGGGCAAGCCCGCGAAACGGCCGGCACCGGTAACCGCTGCTAGCGCTTCATGCACCGCCGATAACGCTCATCAACCCGCCCCGCAAACCACGCTGTGGTCAGCTTGCGGGTGATCTTCGGGCTCTTCAGCTGGATCCCCGGCAGCACCGCCCGCGGCACCGGCTTGGCGGCAGCAGCATCGGCCAGGGTAAACACCCCCCTGTACAGCTTGCTGTCCTCGAATGCCAGGCTGTCACCGTCTTCCAGCTGGCTACGGATCTGCGGGTTGCGCAGGCCTAGCTTCACGCCCACTTTGCGCGCCGCCATTTCGGTCGTGCCCGGCATGATCGAACCCGGTGCAATCAAGTCGCCGTCCAGCGCCAGCTGCACGCCAGTCACTTTGCTCAGGGCCGCCTGAAACGCCGCATTACGGCTGGCGTACCAGCCCGCGTTGAAATCGGCGAAGCGATACAGCTGGCGCTCGTAGCTGGCCGGGTACCCCAACAAGTGGGCGATACCGAAGTACATACCGCCACGCCGGCTGAACACCTCCTGGCGGATGCTGCCATCGTGGCTGTACGGGTAATCCTGTGCATGCTTTTCGGCAAAATCGATACTCACCTGCATCGGCCCGCCGGTATGCACCGGGTTGAGCCCGCCCAGCAAGGTCTTACCCAGTGGGACGCGAGCGATGACTTCATCGTACAACTCGCTCAGCTGCCTTTCGCTACGCACCGCCTGCAACCGCTGCTGGTAGCTCTGACCGTTGCCTGACGGCGTCTTCAGCGCACCATCGACCAGCAGCTTGGGGATATGCAAACGCGCGGCGCGGCGGTCGATTTCATCGCGGGCAATACGCCCCAGGTTGGGCACCTGGGGGTCGGCAGTGAAGGTTGATTCCTGTTCGGTCACCGCCAGCACGGCGCACAGGTTGCTCTTGCTCGGGGCAATGCGCTGGGCTTCGAAGGCTACCTGGATATCCCTGGCCCAACCGTCGCGATCCTTGGCCTGGGCAGGTAGCAGCCGCAGCAGCTGGGCGCGAACCTTGGCGGGGTCCGCTTCGGGGGCCTCCTCGCGGCGCCCGGCACAGCCTTGCAGCAGCGCCAGGGCCATCAAGCCGCTGGCCAGTAACCGGCCGTTCAGGGCTGTTCACCGACCAGGTAGGTCTTGCTGATGTGGCGGAACAAGGGGTGGCTGGCACTGCCCATCAGCTCGAACAGCACCATTTCCCGGGTCACCACCTGCGCCCCGGCGGCTCGCATGCGTGCCAGGCCCGCAGCCTTGCTGGCCGCAGTGCGGCTGTCACAGGCATCCTCGACCACGAACACCTGTTTGCCCAGCGCCAGCAGGCCGAGCACGGTCTGCAGCACGCAGACATGGGTTTCCATGCCACACACGATCACCTGCCCACGCGCCATCAGGCTGGCCGGCAGGCACTCGGCGGTCACACAGGAAAAATGGCTTTTCTCCACCACGTCGGCAGCCGGTGCAGCGGCCAGCAGCTCCGCCAAGGTATGACCCAGGCCCTTGGGGTACTGCTCGGAGATCACCGTCGGCAGCTCCAGCTCGGCGGTCGCAGCCAGCAACCAGCGCGCCCGCGCTCGAGTGCCTTCGGGGTCGCTCATGGCGCCGATGAGTTTTTCCTGGATGTCGACGACCAGCAGTGTGGCCTTGTGTGGATCGATCAGCATTGCATGCCCCTTGCCTGGGAAAAGGCCTAGCCTCCCCCAGGCAAGCGGTAACGTCAATCAGGCTGTCAGCCGCAGCGGTTGCAGCGCGGCGGTAAGGGCGTCCAGCACACGGTCTTCATGTTCATGGATGAAGAAGTGGCCACCCGGGAACATCTGCAGGGTGAATTCACCGTGGGTTTCACTGCCCCAGGCCTGCAGCTGCTCATCGTTGGCCCGGTCATCGGTGCCACCCAGCACATGTAGCGGGCACTGCAATGCAGGGCGCTGACGGTAGGCGTAGGTGCCGCACAACAGGAAATCGGCGCGCAGGGTGGGCAAGGTCAGGCTCATCAGTTCGGCATTGGCCAACACTTCCTCAGGCGTGCCCTGCAGCTCACGCAACTCGCTGATCAGCTCGGCGTCGCTCTTGGGCTGGCCCCAGTTCTTGCCGTCGTAGTCCTCGCGCCGGGTCGGTGCCGCCGTCCCGCAGGCGAATAAGGCCACGGGCGCCGGGCAGCCCAGCGCTTGCAGCTCGTGGGCCAGCTCGAAGGCCAGCAACGCACCGAGACTGTGGCCAAGCAACGCGTAAGGCGTACTGGCCGTCAGGCGCTGCTCGCTGGCCAGTTGCCGGGCCAGCGCCTGCATGTCGGTGTACGGCGGTTCGGCCATGCGCGCACCGCGCCCGGGCAATTCCACCGGGCGTACCTGCAACCAGGCAGGCAGCTTGCGCCGCCAGCGGCTGTAGACCATCGCGCTGGCGCCTGAGTACGGCAGGCACAGCAGGTTCAATGGGGTCACTGGGCGGCAGCTTCGGCCATTTTCTGGCGCAGGCTCAGCGGGCGCATGTCGGTCCAGACTTCGTCGATGTAGGCCAGGCAGTCCTTCTTCAGGCCGCTCTTGCCCACGGCACGCCAGCCGTTGGGGATGGCTTTGTAGTCGGGCCAGATCGAATACTGCTCTTCGTGGTTGACCACTACCTGGAACTGGATATCGTCGCGGTCGAAAACGGAAGTCATTGCCTGTCTCCTTGAATGATGAATACCGCTGCGGGCTTCGCGCAGGGGGGCTTTCAAGTAGACGTAGCGAACGGTGGGAAAATTAGTGGGCCTGACGCACTTGCGTGTGGCAGTGGCCCGCGCAACTACAAAAGGCCGTATTTCACTTCAAGCATCCCGCAACAAGTCGTGGTTATCGAGCAGGCGGAAGGCCACCTGCGGGTTGCGCTCCAGCCCCCGGCGGATCGCCGCCGGGATCGATTGCCGGGTCTTGCGGCACAGCCCGGGCTGGTCGTCCAGTTCGATGACGATACCGCGCATGGTCCGCACTTCGTTGAAGCCTGGGGCAATGTGCACGCGGATGCCGAGGTTCTCGTACAAGCGTTGCTGCAAGCGTTGCAGGTCTTCGAGGTCCTTGAGGTTTTCCAGGCGTTCGAGCAGGCGTTTTTCTTCCTGGCGGGTCAGCAGGAGGATGCGCTGGGCGGTCTGCGGGTGCTCGGCCAGGTGTTCACGGCCGCAGATACAGGCGCCAGGGGGGCACGGTTGGCGTAAAGGGGCTGGTGTACTCATAGGGCAAGCATAGCGTGTACTGCGCTGCGCGGGTATGCCGGCGCAGGCCGTGAAAGGTTTCCTGTCAGGATAAAAAATTTCACAAACCGCTAGACCGCCAACCCCCTCTTGGCCTATAAATCTCCTAAAGGAAATTTATATTCCTACCAAGAAACACCACTTCGCCGCTCGCGAAGCCTCTTTTGCCCTTGTGCCCGACCTGCCCCACTCCATCACGAGGCCTATTCCACATGCACCCCGCTCCCGATCATTTCATCCTGCGCGTCAGTTGCCCGGCGGTGTCCGGCATCGTCGCGGCGGTGACCACCTACCTGGCCGAGCACGGTTGCTATATCAGCGAGATGGCGCAGTTCGACGACGAGGATAACGGGCGCTTCTTCATGCGCGCGGTGTTCCGCTACAACACCGGTACCCCAGGCGACACGCCGCAGCTGGAAAGCGGCTTCAGCGATGTCGCCCAGCGTTTCGACATGCAGTGGAGCCTGCACAGCAGCGCCCGGCCCATGCGCGTGCTGCTGATGGTGAGCAAGTTCGACCACTGCCTGTCCGACCTGCTGTACCGGCACGCCAAGGGCGAGCTGGACATGCAGATCACGGCCGTGGTCTCCAACCACCTGGACCTGCGCCCGATGGCCGAGCGCCAGGGCATTCGCTTCGTCTACCTGCCGGTGACCAAGGACACCAAGGCAGAGCAGGAAGCAGCGCTGCTGCGCATCGTCGAGGACACCGGCACCGAACTGGTGGTGCTGGCGCGCTACATGCAGATCCTCTCCGACGACCTGTGCCGCCAGCTGTCGGGCCGGGCGATCAACATTCACCACTCGTTCCTGCCTGGTTTCAAGGGTGCCAAGCCCTATCACCAGGCCTACCAACGCGGGGTCAAGCTGATCGGCGCCACCGCCCACTACGTTACCAGCGACCTCGACGAAGGGCCGATCATCGAACAGGAAGTGCAGCGCGTCGACCACGCCTACGCCCCGGACGACCTCGTAGCCATCGGCCGCGACACCGAGACCATCGCCCTGTCCCGCGCGGTGAAATACCACCTTGAGCACCGGGTGTTTCTCAACCACGACCGCACGGTGATTTTCAAATGAACGCCATTCCCAGCGTCAAGCTGATCGACGGCAAGGCCACGGCTGCGCGCGTGCTGGCCGAGGTGCGTGAGCAGGTGCAGCAGCTGCGCGACGGCGGCGTGCAACCGGGCCTTGCCGTGGTGCTGGTTGGCGTCGATGCCGCCAGCCAGGTGTACGTGCGCAACAAAGTGCTGCGCGCCGAGGAAGTGGGTATTCGCTCACTGGAGCATCGCCTGCCCACCGACACTACGCAGGCCGAACTGCTGACCCTGATCGAGCGCCTGAACCGCGACACCGAGGTCAACGGCATTCTGGTGCAACTGCCCTTGCCCGGGCATATCGACGAACACCGCATACTGCAAGCCATCAACCCGCTCAAGGACGTGGATGGCTTCCACAGCGAGAACGTCGGCGGCCTGGCCCAAGGGCGTGACGTGCTCACCCCCTGCACGCCCAGCGGCTGCATGCGCTTGCTGCGCGATACCTGCGGCGAGCTGCGTGGCAAGCACGCTGTGGTGGTTGGCCGCTCGAACATCGTCGGCAAGCCCATGGCGGCCCTGCTCCTGCAAGCCGACTGCACGGTGACCGTGGTGCACTCGCGCAGCCAGGGCTTGCCAGCGCTGTGCCGCCAGGCCGACATCCTGGTGGCCGCTGTAGGCAAGCCTCTGCTGATCGGCGCTGACTGGCTCAAGCCCGGCGCAGTGGTGATCGATGTGGGCATCAACCGCATTGATGAGGGTGGCCACAGCCGCCTCGTCGGCGATGTCGACTTCGCCGCTGCCCTCCCCCAGGTTGCCGGGATCACCCCGGTGCCCGGCGGTGTCGGCCCCATGACCATCGCCTACCTGATGAAAAACACCCTGCTCGCCCTCGACCTGCAACAGCAGGCCGCCCACCAGGAGCGCACCGCATGCCTTTCGCCCTGCTGAAATACGGCCTGAGCGCCGACTATCCGGTGGAGGTCGACCTGCCGCCACCGTGCGAACTCAAGCCGCGCTATGACGTGGTGATCATCGGCGGTGGCGGGCACGGGCTGGCCATTGCTTACTACCTGGCAAAGTACCACGGCGTGACCAACGTCGCCGTACTGGAGAAAGCCTACCTGGGTGGCGGCAATACCGCGCGCAACACGGCCGTCATCCGCTCCAACTACCTGACCAGCGAAGGTGTGCGCTTTTACGCCGAATCGGTGCGCATGTTCCAGAACCTGTCGAACGAGTTCGATTTCAACATCATGTACTCCGAGCGTGGCCAGCTGACCCTGGCGCACACCGACGCCACCGTGCGCGCCTTCCGCCAGCGCGCCGAGGTCAACAAGCACTTCGGCGGGCGAACCGAGATGATCGACCGTCAACAGATTCGTGAGCTGGTCCCCAGCCTGAACCTGGACCCCGGCCACCTGCCGGTGCTCGCCGGTCTCTGGCACATCGACGGCGCCACTGCTCGACACGACGCCGTGGCTTGGGGGTACGCCAAGCAGGCGGCCAAGCGCGGCGTGGAAATCCACCCGCTGACCGAAGTGCAGGACCTGCTGATTCGCAATGGCCGCATCGAAGCAGTGAAGACCAACCGTGGCACCGTGCAGTGCGGCTGCGTGGTGCAGGCGGTGGCCGGCGCCAGCTCGCTGCTGATGGCCAAGGCCGGCATCCGCGCGCCGATCCACACCTACCCGCTGCAGGCCATGGTCACCCAACCGTTCAAGCCGTTCCTCGACCCCCTGGTGAGCTCGTCGGCGCTGCACTGCTACGTACAGCAGACCAGTCGTGGCGAAATCGTCTTCGGCGGCGGTTCCGACCCTTACCCGCTGTACAACACCCGCTCCACGCTCGACCTCAAGGAAAGCCTGTTGGCCCATGCCATCGAGATGTTCCCGTTCATGGCCAACGCCAAGCTGATGCGCCAGTGGGCCGGGATGACCGACATGACCCCGGACTACAGCCCGATCATGGGGCTGTCACCCGTCGAAAACTACTACCTCGACGCGGGCTGGGGCACCTGGGGCTTCAAGGCTACACCGATTTGCGGCAAGACCATGGCCGAGCTGGTCGCCAGCGGCGGCAAGGTGCCCGAGCTGATCGCCCCGTTCGCCCTGGAGCGCTTCAGCCGCTTCCAGCAAGTCAACGAAATGGGCGCCACCGCGGCCAGCCACTAAGGAGCGACGACGATGAAGATCCTGACCTGCCCCCTGAATGGCCCGCGCAACATCAGCGAGTTCACCTACGGCGGCGAGCTCAAGCACATGCCCGACCCGGCCAGCTGCAGCGACGCCGAGTGGACCGACCATGTGTTCAACAGCGACAACCTGGCCGGGGTGGTGCTGGAGTGGTGGCTGCACAACGCCTCCAGCTATTGGTTCCTGGCCGAACGCCACACGGTAAGTGACCAGGTGCTGCGCACCTTCGACCCCAAGGCACTGTTCGACCGCCGCGTCGACTTTGCCCCAACCGCCACCGCGGAGATTGCCGGATGACCAGCCACACTCGCCTCCCCGCGCCCATGGGCCTGCTGATCGACCGCGAGCGGCCCCTGCGTTTCCAGTTCGACGGCCAGGCTTGCGCAGGCTTTGCCGGTGACACCATCGCCAGTGCCCTGCTCGGCAACGGCCGCTGGCTGCTGTCGCGCTCGTTCAAATACCACCGCCCACGCGGCCCGCTGAGCATGGCCGGGCAGGACGCCAACACCCTGGTCCAACTGCCGGAAGAACCCAACGTGCTGGCCGACATGGAACCCGCCCGGGACGGCCAGGTGGTCGACGGCCAGAACTTCAACGGCAGCCTGGAGCACGACCGCGACGCCTACCTGGGCAAGTTCTCGCGTTTCATGCCTGTGGGCTTCTACTACCGCTCGTTCTACAAGCCCAAGGGCATGTGGAAGGTCTGGGAGCCGCTGATCCGCAAAAAGGCCGGCCTGGGCGTGCTCGACCTTGGTTTCAAGCCGCAGTACTACGATAAGGCCTACCTGTTTGTCGAGGTGGCGGTGATCGGCGCCGGCCCGGCCGGCCTGCGCGCGGCGCTGGACGCGGCCAATGCCGGGGCCCAGGTGCTACTGATCGAACAGCAGCCAGTGCTCGGCGGCTCGCTCACCTATGCCCGCTTCGATATCGCCGGCACCCGTGCCGCCGCCCTGCGCCAGGAGCTGCTGGCAGCCGTGGAAAGCCACCCGAACATCCAGGTATTGCTGGAAGCCACCTGCAACGGCTGGTTCACCGACAACTACCTGCCGGTGATCCAGCACAAACGCCTGTACAAGGTCCGCGCCAACCGCTGCCTGGTAACGGCCGGCTCGTTCGACCAGCCGGTGGTGTTCCGCAACAACGACCTGCCCGGCGTGATGCTGACCAGCGCTGCACAGCGGTTGATGAAACTGTATGCGGTCAAGCCGGGCGAGCGTGCGGTCGTCCTGACCGGCCACGATGACGGCTACCTCGCCGCACTTGACTTGCAGGAGCAAGGCGTAGCCATAGCAGCGGTGGTCGACATGCGCGCGGCGCCGGCCGATGCCACGCTGGCCGCGGAGCTGAAGCGCCGCGATATCCCCGTGCACCTGGGCAGCACCGTGTACGAAGCGCTGCATGACGCAGGCATGCGCCATGTCAGTGGCGTCGACATTCGCCCGATCACCGGCCAGGGCAAGGTGGGCCCGCATGGCCTGCGCCTGGCCTGTGACCTGCTGTGCATGTCGGCAGGCTACATGCCGGTGTACCAGTTGTTGTGCCAGGCCGGTGGCAAGCTGGCCTATGACGTCAACCGCGACGAATTCGCCATCAGCAACCTGCCGGCAGGGCTGGATATCGCCGGTTCCGTGAATGGCCGCCACGCGCTGGCCAACGTGCTGGCCGACGCCACTCGCGGGGCTGCCGAAGCGGTGGCTGCGCTGGGGCTTGAAGCGCCGGCGCAGCCGGTGTTCAGTGCCGAGCCCAGGGTCAACTTCCCCTGGCCGATCTTCCCGCACCCCAAGGGCAAGGATTTCGTCGATTTCGACGAAGACCTGCAAGTGCGCGACATCGTCAATGCCACCCGTAGCGGTTACCGCGATGTGCAACTGGTCAAGCGCTTTTCCACGGTCGGCATGGGCCCGTCCCAAGGTCGCCACTCGGCATTGCCCACTGCGCGGCTCGTGGCCCATGCCACCGGCCGCAGCATCAGCGAAACCGGGGTCACCACCGCCCGCCCACCGTTCCAGGCGGAAAAACTTGCGCATGTCGCCGGCCGCGCGTTCGACCCGTACCGGCAAACGCCGATGCACCACCGCCATCTGCAAGCCGGGGCGAAGATGATGCCGGCCGGCATCTGGCAGCGCCCGGCCTACTATGGCAAGCCCGAGGACCGTGAACGCTGCATGCAGGAGGAGGCCCGTCACGTACGCGAGAAAGTCGGGTTGATCGACGTTTCCACCCTCGGCGGCCTGGACGTACGCGGGCCGGATGCCGCCGAACTGCTGGAGCGCCTGTACACCTTCGGCTTCGCCAGGCTGGCCATCGGTCGTACCCGCTACGCGCTGATGACCAACGAGCACGGCGTGGTGATCGACGATGGCGTCTGCGCCCGCCTGGGCGAGCAGCACTTCTATGTGAGCGCGACCACCAGCGGTGTCGACCGTATCTACCAGCAGATGCTGAAGTGGAACGCACAATGGCGCCTGGACGTGGACATCACCAACGTCACCGCCGCACTGGCTGCGGTAAACCTGGCCGGGCCGCTGTCACGCCAGGTGCTGGCCAAGGTGTGTGATGACGTGGACCTGTCGGCCGAGGCCTTCCCTTACCTGGGCGTGCGCCAGGGCAAGGTGGCTGGCATCACGGCGCGCATTCTGCGGGTGGGTTTTGTCGGTGAGCTGGGCTATGAAATACACGTCCCAGCGCGCCACGCCGAACGCCTGTGGGACACCTTGATGCAAGCCGGCGCCGGGTTGGGCATCCGCCCGTTCGGCGTCGAGACCCAGCGCCTGCTGCGCCTGGAAAAAGGCCATGTGATCATCAGCCAGGACACCGATGGCATGACCCACCCGGCAGAGATAGACATGCAGTGGGCCATCGCCCGCAAGAAGCCATTCTTCGTTGGCAAGCGCTCGATCGAAATCCTCGAGGCGCAGCCGCTCAAGCGCAAGCTGGTCGGCTTCACTCTGCCCAAGGGTAGCCCGCAGCCGCTGGAGGGGCACCTGGTGCTCGATGGGCCAGACATCAGCGGCAACGTCACCTCGTGCGAGTACTCGCAGACCCTGGGGCAGATCATTGGTCTGGCCTATGCCGGCGCCCACCAGGCAACCCCGGGCATGCACATCCCGATCCGCGTGGAAGGCGGCGTGATGGTCAATGCCAAGGTGGTGCAACTGCCGTTCCACGACCCCGACAACCTGCGCCAGGAGCTCTGAGCCATGAACAGTTTGCCAGCCGAAGCGTTTGTTTCTCGCAGCCCTCGGGCTGATGTGTTGCACACCTGTGCGTTGACTGACCTTACCGAATTGGCGCGAGTCGGGTTCCGGGGCGCTGACAGCGCGGCGTATTTGCAGAACCGAGGCTACCGTTTGCCGCCGCTCCCCAACAATGCCGTGCGCCAGGAAGACGGTGGCTGGGTAGCGCGGTTGTCGCAGACCGAGTACCTGCTGCTGGGCAGCCTGGCCGATGAGGGTGCACGGGTGGCTGGCGCTGAGGCCGAATGGGCACAGGATGCCCAGCTCAACTACCTGCTGCCACGCCAGGACAGCCATGCCTGGCTGCAGCTGTCGGGTGAATTTGCCAGTGCGGTGATGGCCAAGTTGTGCGGGGTGGATTTGCGTGCCGAGGCGT
Source organism: Pseudomonas sp. BN607 (assembly GCF_029871175.1). Taxonomy (NCBI): domain Bacteria; kingdom Pseudomonadati; phylum Pseudomonadota; class Gammaproteobacteria; order Pseudomonadales; family Pseudomonadaceae; genus Pseudomonas; species Pseudomonas sp. BN607. The sequence goes on along the minus strand of NZ_SSOE01000031.1, from coordinate 21,002 downwards.
TTGGGCCTGGCGCGGTGGCGCAAACCTCGGCGGCACGGATCAATGTGATCGTGCTCAATGTGGGCAGCGATCAGCGACCGGCGTTGCAGTTGCTGTTTGATCGGGCATCGCTGGCGTACTTCCGTGATGCGCTACTCGATGCCATGGCGGAATTCGATGGCGGGTGGGTCGGGGTGGATGAGCTGATGTAGCGCCCTGTACCCGCCTCTTCGCGGGCGCGCCCGCGAAGCAGCCAACTCGGTATCGAAGATCAGAGCTGCACCAGCCGCTCACGCAGGAAGGCCACGAACCCCTGCACCGGCCGCGCCACCTGCCGGTGCTGTGGGTACACCGCTGACAGCTGCAACGCCGGTGTTACCCACTCATCCAGCACCGTCACCAGGCGCCCATCCGCCAGCGCCTGCCCAACGATGAACGTCGGCAGGTAGGTCACCCCCATCCCGGCAATCGCCGCATCCCTCAGCATCTCGCCGTTATTCGCGCGCATCCGCCCGGCCACCTGGATCGACTGGGCTTTGCCAGCCTGCCTGAACTGCCACTGCACCTGCCGCGAGTGCCCATAAGGCAGGCAGTCATGCGCGGCCAGATCTTCCGGCCTGGCCGGCACGCCCCGCGCCGCCAGATACGCCGGGCTCGCGCAATACACCCGCTCCACATCGGCAATTCGCCGGGCAATCAGGCTGGAGTCCTCCAGCGCGCCAATCCGCAGCGCCAGGTCATAGCCCTCACCAATCAGGTCTACCGCACGATCACTCAGGTCCACCTCCACATCCACCTGCGGGTGCAACTGCAGGAACTCGGTCAGCAAACAGCCGAGGTGCGCCATGGCAAAGGACAACGGCGCGCTCAGCCGCAAGGTGCCGCGCAAGGCCTGGGCCTGGCCGCTGATGTCGTGCTCCACCTGCTGCACCTCGCCCAGCAGGCGCAGCGCTGACTGGTAGTAATGCTGGCCCAGGGGCGTGGCGTCCAGGCGCCGGGTGGAGCGGTTGAGCAGACGCACGCCCAGGCGTTCTTCGAGCTGCATCAGGCGCCGGCTGACCGATTGCTTGGACATGCCCAAGCGATCGGCGGCGGCAGTGAAACTGCCAGCCTCCATGACCTGGGCAAAGATCCGCATGTCTTCGTAAGGGTTCATTGTCTCGCTCTTGGTGACAGTAAAACGCTTTATAGCGGCTTTTTCCCATCGCTGCACCTGCCTAATCTACGCACAAGTCGCAGCGATGGCCCAGCAGGCCAGGCAAGACGCCCATTACCCACACTTGCACAGAAAAGGATTCGCTCATGAACATTGTCCACAAAACCCTCACCGCTTCCCTTCTGGCCCTGTCCGTCTCCAGCGCCTTCGCCGCTGGCAGCCCAGGCGTCGAACAACACACCCAGGCCTTCCTCGAAGCCTTGGAACAAGGCGGCGGCAAGCCACTCGAGCAGCTCAGCCCGAAAGACGCCCGTGCGGTGCTGACCGGCGCCCAGGCCTCGGTCAAGGTGGACCTCTCCGGCATCGAGGTGAAGGCACGCACCATCCAGGCCAACGGCCAGTCGATCAAGCTGCAAGTGGTGCGCCCGGCCAATGTCAAAGGTGAATTGCCGGTATTCATGTTCTTCCACGGCGGCGGCTGGGTGCTGGGTGATTTCCCTACCCACCAGCGGCTGATCCGCGACCTGGTGGTTGGCTCTGGTGCAGTTGCGGTCTATGTCGACTACACCCCCTCACCTGAGGCGCACTACCCGACCGCGATCAACCAGGCTTACGCCGCGACCCAGTGGGTGGCCGAGCATGGCAAGGAAATCGGCGTGGACGGCAAGCGCCTGGCCGTGGCCGGCAACAGCGTCGGCGGCAACATGGCGGCGGTGGTAGCGCTGAAGGCCAAAGAAGCTGGCACCCCTGCCTTGCGCTTCCAGCTGCTGCTGTGGCCGGTGACCGACGCCAGTTTCGAGACTGCGTCGTACAAACAGTTTGCCGAAGGGCACTTCCTGACCACCGGGATGATGAAGTGGTTCTGGGACAACTACACCACGGATGCCAAAGCGCGGGAACAGATCTACGCCTCGCCACTGCGGGCCAGCAGTGAACAGTTGAAAGGCTTGCCACCGGCGCTGGTGCAGACGGCTGAGTTCGATGTGCTGCGGGATGAAGGCGAGGCCTATGCCCGCAAGTTGAATGCGGCCGGCGTGACAGTGACCTCGGTGCGCTACAACGGGATGATTCATGACTACGGCCTGCTCAACCCGCTGAGCCAGGTGCCGGCGGTCAAAGCCGCCATGCGCCAGGCAGCGGGGGAGCTGAAAACACATCTGCAATGAGTCAGTAAGGACAAGACCCGCATAAGCGGGTCTTGTCCTTTCGACATTTCGCCGCCGCGAACCGGCCGGCGAGCCAGACTCAGGCCTCAAACCCTTCGACGATGATCACCTCAGCCTTTGCCGCACCGTGGCGATGGCTGCACGCCTCCTGGTACAGCTCGGACCGATAGCACGCCACCGCCTGTGCGTACGAGTCGAATTCGATCACCACGCTACGCTGAGGGGTAGGCCGCCCTTCCATCGCCTCGCTGCGCCCGCCACGGGCCAGGAAGCGGCCGCCGAACGCCTTGAAGGCCGCCGGCGCTCGCTGGGTGTATTGCTGATATTGCTCGGGGTCTGTCACGTCCACATGGGCGATCCAATAAGCCTTCATGCGCTGCTCTCCTGCTACGGCGATATTTGTGTATGATGGTATACCATAAAAACCACCCCACCACAGTGAGCGTGCAACATGGCTTTCAACACCATCGAGGAACTTCTCGAGGACTACCGGCAAGGCAAGATGGTCCTGCTGGTGGATGACGAGGACCGCGAAAACGAAGGCGACCTGCTGATCGCCGCCGAGCGTTGCGACGCCCGGGCCATCAACTTCATGGCCCGCGAAGCGCGTGGGCTGATCTGCCTGACCCTGACCGACGATCACTGCCAGCGCCTGGGCCTGGAGCAGATGGTGCCGGCCAACGGCAGCGTATTCAGCACTGCGTTTACCGTGTCGATCGAAGCGGCCACCGGCGTCACCACCGGCATTTCCGCCGCCGACCGCGCGCGTACCGTGGCGGCAGCCATGGCGCCCAACGCCCGCCCCGAAGACCTGGTCCAACCCGGCCACATCTTCCCCCTGCGTGCCCGCGAAGGCGGCGTGCTGACCCGCGCCGGCCACACCGAAGCTGGCTGCGACCTGGCGCGCCTGGCGGGCTTCAGCCCAGCCTCGGTGATCGTCGAAGTGCTCAACGACGATGGCACCATGGCCCGCCGCCCGGACCTGGAAATATTCGCCGCGCAGCATGGCATCAAGATCGGCACCATCGCCGACCTCATCCACTACCGCCTGAGCACCGAGCAGACCATCAAGCGCATCGGCGAGCGTGAGCTGCCGACCGTGCATGGCACCTTCCGCCTGGTCACCTATGAAGACCGCATCGAAGGGGGCGTGCACATGGCCATGGTCATGGGCGACATCCGCCGGGCGCAGCCGACCCTGGTGCGGGTGCATGTGATCGATCCGCTGCGCGACCTGGTCGGTGCCGAGTACGCCGGGCCGGCCAACTGGACGCTGTGGGCGGCGCTGCAGAAGGTGGCTGAGGAAGGCGCGGGCGTGGTGGTGATCCTGGCCAATCATGAATCCTCGCAGGCCTTGCTTGAGCGCGTGCCCCAGCTGACCCAGCCGGTACGGCCATACCAGCGTGGCCAGTCGAAGGTGTACTCCGAGGTGGGTACCGGGGCGCAGATTCTGCAGGACCTGGGCGTGGGCAAGCTGCGCCATCTGGGGCCGCCGCTGAAATACGCGGGGCTGGCGGGTTATGAGCTGGAGGTGGTGCAGAGCATCCCATTCGAGCCTGGGATTACAGGTTGATCCACGGCCCCTGCGGGAGCGGGCAAGCCCGCGACGCAGACACCTCGGTGCATGGCACGGGCTTCGCCCGTGTTCGCTTGGGTGCCCGCTCCCACAGGGACCGCGCAAGCTTTTAGGCACCGTTCAAGTCAGTTACCCCGACCAGCAACAGCCCCGGGCTGAAAGCGGAGTGATGGCCGGTCGCCTCATACCTCTTGCCAAAAGTTTGGAATACCATAATATGATATCCCGTAGACCTTGAATCTGCAGGCCGGCACCTACAATCACAAACGGCCACCTGACACTTTGTTTTAGCTGCTCCCCGAACACTGTTGGCGGGCGCACCACAAGCCCCGCCTCGAATAACAAAAGCAACGAGGGCGTAACCATGCTGTTGAGCAAACGTGTAACCGCAGTGCTGTCCGCCAGCCTGCTGACCCTGGCTTGTCAGGCCGCCCAGGCCGCCGAGAGCCTGAACTTTGTCAGCTGGGGCGGTACTACCCAGGACGCCCAGAAAGAAGCATGGGCCGTACCTTTCACCAAGGCCACGGACATCAAGGTTGTCCAGGACGGCCCTACCGACTACGGCAAGCTCAAGGCCATGGTCGAGAGTGGCAACGTGCAATGGGACGTGGTCGACGTGGAAGCCGACTTTGCCCTGCGCGCCGCCAGCGAAGGCCTGCTGGAGCCCCTCGATTTCAATCAGATCAAACGTGACAAGATCGACCCGCGCTTCGTTTCCGACCACGGCGTCGGCTCGTTCTTCTTCTCCTTCGTACTGGGCTACAACGAAGGCAAGCTCGGTGCCAACAAACCGGTCGACTGGACCGCCCTGTTCGACACCAAGACCTACCCGGGCAAACGCGCCCTGTACAAATGGCCAAGCCCCGGTGTGTTGGAACTGGCCCTGCTGGCCGACGGCGTAGCGCCAGACAAGCTCTACCCGCTGGACCTTGACCGCGCCTTCAAGAAGCTCGACACCATCAAGAAAGACATCGTCTGGTGGGGCGGTGGCGCCCAGTCGCAGCAGTTGCTGGCGTCTGGTGAAGCCTCGCTTGGCCAGTTCTGGAACGGTCGTGTCTACGCCCTGCAGCAGGACGGTGCTCCGGTGGGCGTGAGCTGGAAACAGAACCTGGTCATGGCCGACTTCCTGGTCATCCCCAAAGGCGCCAAGAACAAGGACGCGGCCATGAAGTTCCTGGCCAACGCCAGCAGCGCCGAAGGCCAGGCCGAGTTCGCCAACAAGACGGCCTACGCCCCGGTGAACGTCGACAGCGTGGCCAAACTGAACAAGGACCTCGCGCCAAACCTGCCGACTGCTTACGCCCAGGACCAGGTCACCCTCGACTTCGCCTACTGGGCCAAGAACGGTCAAGCCATCGCCGCGCGCTGGAATGAGTGGTTGGTCAAATGAAAGTCGCCATCAACGCCCTGCAAAACGCGCAAGGTGCCCCTACGGGTGCCGGCGCCCCGGGCACCGCACCGCGCCGTGCCAGCCTGAGCCAGCGCTGGAAAGGCAGCCGCAACCTGCTGCCAGCCCTGCTGTTCCTTGGCCTGTTCTTCTTCGCCCCGCTGGTCGGCCTGTTGCTGCGCGGGGTGCTGGAGCCAACACCAGGGCTGGGTAACTACGAGCAGCTGTTCGCCAACTCGGCCTATGCACGGGTGCTGTTCAACACCTTCTCGGTGGCCGGTGTGGTCACCCTGATCAGCGTGCTGCTGGGCTTCCCGCTGGCCTGGGCAATCACCCTGGTGCCCAAGGGCTGGGGCCGCTGGCTGCTGAACATCGTGCTGTTGTCGATGTGGACCAGCCTGCTGGCACGTACCTACTCGTGGCTGGTGCTGCTGCAGAGCTCGGGGGTGATCAACAAGGCGTTGATGGCCATGGGCATCATCGATGCCCCGCTGGAAATGGTGCACAACCTCACCGGCGTGGTAATTGGCATGAGCTACATCATGATCCCGTTCATCGTGCTGCCGTTGCAGGCGACCATGCACGCCATCGACCCGATGGTGCTGCAGGCCGGCTCGATCTGTGGCGCCAGTCCGTGGACCAACTTCTGGAAGGTGTTCCTGCCGCTGTGCCGCTCGGGGCTGTTCTCCGGGGCGCTGATGGTGTTCGTGATGTCGCTCGGTTACTACGTCACCCCGGCTCTGCTGGGCGGGGCGCAGAACATGATGCTGCCCGAATTCATCATCCAGCAGGTGCAATCGTTCCTCAATTGGGGCCTGGCCAGCGCCGCCGCCGCACTGCTGGTGGTGATCACCCTGGTGCTCTTCTACCTGTACCTGAAGCTGCAGCCGGAATCCCCGGTTGGCAACGCGAGGTAAACCGCCATGCTCCTGTCTCCCAATGCCATGGGCCGCCCGCTGCGCACCGGCCTGTACCTGACCACCGGGGTGATTGCGGCATTCCTGCTGCTGCCCGTCGTGTTCATCGTGTTGCTGTCGTTCGGCTCGTCACAGTGGCTGGTGTTCCCCCCGCCGGGCTGGACGTTCAAATGGTACGGCCAGTTCTTCTCCAACCCGGAGTGGATGGACGCCGCCCTGGCCAGCCTGAAAGTGGCCGTGCTGACCACCATCGCCGCCGTGTTGCTCGGTTTGCCCAGCGCGTTCGCCCTGGTGCGTGGCCGCTTCCCGGGCCGCGAGCTGCTGTACGGGCTGTTCACCATGCCGATGATCGTGCCGCTGGTGATCATTGCCGTAGCGGTGTACGCGCTGTTCCTCAAGCTGGGCTACACCGGCACGCTGTTCGCCTTTGTGGTCAGCCACGTGATCGTCGCCCTGCCCTTCACCATCATTTCGATCATCAACTCGCTGAAGCTGTTCGACCAGTCGATCGAGGATGCCGCGGTGATCTGTGGCGCCTCGCGCCTGCAGGCGATCTTCAAGGTGACCTTCCCGGCGATTCGCCCGGGCATGATCGCGGGTGGCCTGTTCGCCTTTCTGGTGTCGTGGGACGAGGTGGTGTTGAGCGTGATGATGGCCAGCCCCGACCTGCAAACCCTGCCGGTGAAGATGTGGACCACCCTGCGCCAGGACCTTAGCCCGGTCATCGCCGTGGCTTCGACCTTGCTGATCGGCCTGTCGTTGCTGGTCATGTTCATTGCCGCCGCCTTGCGCCGGCGCACCGAAAACGCCTGAGCGCGGAGAAAACAACAATGAGTGCAGTGATCAAAGACAACGCGCACGGCAAGACCCTGGTCAGCCTGCGCGGCCTGAACAAGCACTACGGCGACTTCACCGCCGTGGACAACCTCGACCTGGAAATCCAGGATGGCGAGTTCCTGACCTTCCTCGGCTCCAGCGGCTCGGGCAAGTCCACCACGTTGTCGATGCTGGCCGGCTTCGAAACACCCAGCAGCGGCGAGATCCTGGTCGACGGCCAGTCGTTGGTCAATGTGCCGCCGCACAAACGCGATATCGGCATGGTGTTCCAGCGCTATTCGCTGTTTCCGCACCTGAACGTGCGCGACAACATCGCCTTCCCGCTGGCCATCCGCAAACTCAATGCTGCCGAAACCAGCAAGCGCGTCGACGCCATGCTCAAGCTGGTGCAACTTGAGAAGTTCGCCCACCGCAAGCCGTCGCAGATGTCTGGCGGCCAACAGCAGCGCGTGGCGATTGCCCGGGCGCTGGTGTACGAGCCACGCATCCTGCTGATGGACGAGCCGCTTGGCGCGCTGGACAAGAAGCTGCGTGAAGACCTGCAGGACGAACTGCGCCAGCTGCACCGCCGCCTGGGCATTACCATTGTCTACGTGACCCACGACCAGGAAGAGGCCATGCGCCTGTCGCAGCGCATCGCCATCTTCAGCCACGGCAAGATCGTCGGCCTGGGCACCGGGTACGACCTGTACCAGAATCCGCCGAATGCCTTTGTTGCGTCGTTCCTCGGCAACTCCAACTTCCTGCGGATCAAGGCCAGCAGCAATGGCGCAGGCAGCTTCGAGGGCCAGCCAGTGGCCATCCGCCTCACCCCAGGCCTGGCCGCTGCACAGGACGCACTGATCATGGTGCGCCCGGAAAAAGCCCTGGCCCTGACCGCCGAACAAGCAGCGCGCGAGCCACTGCCGGCGGGCTGGAACGAGGTCAGTGCCAAGGTTGGCGAAGTGCTGTTCCTGGGTGAAAGCCAGACCTGTCATGTGGTGACTGCAGGGGGTACCGAGCTGACGGTGAAGGCCCTGTCGGCCGCGGGCATGCCCATGCAGCCGGGCGACAGCGTGAAGGTGCGCTGGGCAGTGGCCGATGCGTGCATCTACACCGAATGGGCCGAAAGTGACCTGAGCAAATCGGCCGGGGCGCATTGAGGTCGCCGGGGCCGCTTTGCGGCCCCACGGCCTGTCACATTTTCATCACGCCTTTGTCGTAATCTGCCGGCCAACTCTATGCCACAGGGCCACCCGGCATGCCCCGTCTGCTTGTCCTGCTGCTCACGTTGCTACCCCTGGCCACCCTGGCCGAACCCGTGCATTTACGTGCGCAAGGCTCCAACACCATCGGGGCAGCGTTGCTGCCGGCGCTGGTGCAGGGGCAATTGCGTGCACAGCAGGCCAGCGCCATCGAACAGCAGCCTGGCCAACGGCCCAACGAAACCGTGATCAGCGCGCGCGACGTGCATGGCCGGCCGTTGCGCATCGACATCGCTGCCCACGGTTCCAGCACCGGTTTCATCGCCCTGGGCCGTGGCGAGGCCGACCTGGCCGCTGCCTCTCGGCCGATAAACGACAGCGAACTGCAGCAGTTGCGGGCCCTGGGCGACCTGCGCGCAGCCAGCGCCGAGCAGGTCATCGGCCTGGATGGTGTCGCGGTTATCGTGCACCCCGACAACCCGTTGCCACAACTGACCACCGGGCAACTGGCGCAGATTTTCTCCGGGGAGGTCCAGCGCTGGGAGCAACTGGGGGTCAGCGGTGGCGCCATTCACCTGTACGCCCGGGATGACCGCTCCGGTACCTTCGAGACTTTCAAGGCTCTGGTGCTGGAGCCGCAGCATGCTGAACTGTCCGCCAAGGCCCGCCGGTTCGAATCCAGTGAAGAACTGGCCGCGCGGGTGGGCGGCGACCGCCAGGCCATCGGTTTCAGCAGCCTGGCTGCTGTCCACGGGGCCAAGGTACTTGCCGTCGCCGAAGGCGACGCACCGGCCATGCTGCCCGAGCGTGCGCTGGTGGCCAGCGAGGACTACCCGCTGTCGCGACGCCTTTACTTCTATCTGCCAGCCAACGCCAAGCCCGAGGCAAAGGCCTTGGCCGATTTTGCCCAGAGCCCGGCCGGCCAGGCGATCGTCGCCCAGCAGGGCTTTGTTTCGCAGCAGATCAAGGCCCAGCCAGTAGTACCCCAGGCCGACATGCCGCCACGCTACCGCAGCCTGGCCCAGCAGGCGCAGCGCCTAAGCGTGAACTTCCGCTTCCAGGAAGGCAGCGCCAGCCTCGACACCAAGGCCCTGCGCGATGTGCAGCGGGTGGCCGAGTACCTGCGCCAGGCTGGCAAACTGCAGGGCAAGGCGGTGCTGGTGGGCTTTGGCGACCCTAAGGAAACACCCGGCCGCGCCGCCTTGCTCTCGCGCTTGCGCGCGCAGGCGGTACGCCGCGAACTGGCACGCGATGGGGTGGAGGTGCTAGAGGTCACCGGCATGGGCGATGAACTGCCGGTGGCCGGGAACGAACTGGAACAAGGGCGGCTGCGCAATCGACGGGTCGAGGTATGGGTGTACTGAATTTTGGCAGCGGGCTTGGCCGCGAACACTGGCGGAGCCGGTGCCTTCCACAGTGTTGGATTCTTCGCGGGCAAGCCCGCTCCCACAGAGCCCCTGCTTGAGCATGGATTATGTGTTGTCTACGAGACCCGGCGGGTGCTGCAGGGGCGCTGGCAAAGAAATGTAACAGCTCCCCATTCGGCATCACCGGCAAACGGGTCTAGGCTCAAGCCCATGTGATACCGGGCCCCTCTGACGGCTTCCATGCCGTGATGTCGGATCACTGTTGCCATGCAACGTCGACATTCAAGGAGGGGCTCATGACAGCTCTGCAAGCATTCCTCACCACTCCGTTTCTCGGTACCAGCGCCTGGCTGTGGCTGGTATTCCTGGCCATCGTCATCGGCTTGCTGGTACTCGACCTCGGCGTGCTGCACCGCCACGACCGCGAGATAGAAATGCGCGAGAGCCTGCTGCTGTATTCAGGCTACTTCAGTGTCGGTGTGCTGTTCGGCGTGTGGGTCTGGTACCAGCTGGGCGCGCAGTCGGCCCTGGAGTTCTACACCGGTTTCCTCGTCGAGCAGTCGCTGTCGATGGACAACGTGTTCGTCATGGCGATGATCTTCAGCTACTTCGCCATCCCCCGCCGCTACCAGCATCGCGTCTTGTTCTGGGGCATCCTCGGGGTGGTATTCCTGCGGGCGATCATGATCGGCGTCGGCGCCGCGCTGGTGCAGAACTTTGCCTGGGTGCTCTACATCTTCGGCGCATTCCTGCTGTTCACGGGGGTAAAAATGGCGCTGTCGAAGGAAGACGGCCACCCGGACCTGGCCAATAACCCGGTCATCAAGTTCGTACGTCGGCACATGCGGGTTACCGACCAGATCCACGGCTCGCACTTCTTCATCCGCCAGACCCCGGCCGGCCACAGCAAGGCGCTGCGCTACGCCACACCGTTGTTCCTGGCACTGGTGCTGATCGAACTGGCCGACCTGGTGTTTGCGGTCGACAGCGTGCCCGCCATCTTCGCCATTACCCAGGACCCGTTCATTGTCTACACCTCGAACATCTTCGCCATTCTTGGGCTGCGCTCGCTGTACTTCGCGCTGTCGTCGTTGATGCACCGGTTCGTGTACCTCAAGTATGCGTTGGCGCTGGTACTTATCTTTATTGGGTGCAAGATTTTCTATCACGGCATGGTGGGCAAGGTGCCGGCGCTGGTGTCGTTGGGGGTGACGTTCGGGTTGTTGCTGGGTGGGGTGGTGGTTTCGTTGATCAAGACACGGGGGGAGAAGGTAGTGATCGTAGATCAGCCCCTCGAGCAACCTGCAAATGCCGATCGTGCTGTCGACCAGAAAGAGGAAGACCCGCAGATGCGGGTCTGATTTCCCCTACTTGAACTTAAATAACGCCCATACAACCACCATCCAGATGCATCCAGCCATGCTTAGCCAGGCTGAAATTTTCAACCTGCGTTTAAGCTTCTTCGGAAACGCATTTAGCTCGCCAGCATCCAGTTGACCCATTCGCAGCGCTAACCATGGAAATGCCACTAGCCCACTTACCGTACATAGCGTCATCCAGCGCCACTTGAATGACCCAGAACCCCAATAACGCTTGATGCTTTCAAAATAGGGGTTACTGGTGATGGCCGAGCAGGCGGCATCATAATCTTTGGCCAGCGTCGAGACAGCACTAAGGACTAATCCTGGTATGACGATAGCGAAAGGACTTAATAGAAGCGCCACTTTAGCAAGTGATTGCCAGCCAGTAATGTCAATCACTGGTTGCCTCGTAAATAAACTCGCCTACGAACTCACCGAGCTTCCCGCCCAGCACTCCTCCGGCCATCCCGCTGACGCCCACCAGTACAATCCCGCATACCGGCGCAGCCAGACCTGCCGAACCCATAGTAACAGCGGCACAAATTGTTCCCGATACGAGGTTTGCTCCTAAAGTGCCAGCCATTGCTCCGGCGGTTCCAGTAGCAAAACCTCCAGTCTCGGTCAGTCTGACTTTTTTACAGTCTTCGGTCTCCTCAGCCCGACAAGCGTCTTGCACCTTTAAATATGAAGAAGCTCCACCTAACCCAATCGCGGCATACCCTCCATATTCAAGATACTTGCTGAGCCGTGCCACCTTGTCCAGATGCGTCGCATACCCCGGAATCTGCCCCGGCCCGCCCGCTTTCGACCAGTGATGGACTAGACTCTTGGTCGAAATATTCAAGCTCTTCCTCAAGCGCTCATAGTTCCCAAGGTTCAACTGTTTGTTCAAAAGTGCTGTTTTCAACTGCCCATCCAGCTGCTGCAGAAGCCGCCGCCGTTCAGCAAAAAAGCCCGGGCTGTTCAAGTGCCCGTGGCGAATGAACTCCCGCTGGTGCAATTGCTCGATGCTGGTCAAGGTATGGCTGACCTGCTTCAAACCTTGGTCCAGCATATCCTTGCCCACGCCCATGGACAGGCTAGCGTCGCTGAGCAACCCCGCAATCTCGGCCTGATGCTTCATCATGAAGTCCGCTTCGGCGAAATCGAGCACCGCCAGCGCACGCCGCGCATGCTGCGCCGCCGCCATCAGCTGGCCTTCCTCGCGGGTGCAGGCGCCACCATTGTCAGGGTCACCGATAACGAAAATTTCCCCGGCCTTGAACCCCTGTTCGAACGTAGGGTTGAGCCGCTGCAGCCGGGAAATCGGCAACGTGGCATCGTGTTCGGCCAATTCCAGCAGTACCTGTGCGAATGACATGCGTCGCGGAATAACGTAGAAGCCAGGCTCCAGGGTACCGGGCATCGCCACGGCAATGGGTTGGGAGAAACGTTCGGGGTAAACGAGGGTTGAAGGCTCGCCAACGTGGGTGTTCGGGCGCACTGCAACGGAATGCCTGGACGGTGGTATTTCATTTACCGGTGCAACAACCCGATTGCTGCCCGGCGAGCAACCACAGAGAACCAGCGCACCGTCCATGGCCACCCGGCGGCCATCGGAAATAACATGGTCCACACCTTCGGCGACCATTCCCACCTGCCCACAAACAGGGCATGCCGTGGTGTGGTCACCTTCGCGCAGCACCATTCGACCCTCGTCGAGATAGCCCGCATCCGTCGCAATACACACGGCCCCCGTTGTGGTCACATCGCCATCTACCGCCTGACCTTTTCCCTCTAGGCTGACGCGCATCCTCAAGCTCCCTGTGGGTGGATAGGGTTAGAAACCTATCACCCACAGGGCGGCCTCAAGCGCTTGGAACAGAGAATCAGAAGCCTCCTACAAGTTATCCCGAACTTGCGGTAGCAACCCGCTATCGCCCGCTGCGCAACATCTCCACCGGCACATACTTGCCAATTTCATATTTGCCAATCGCCGCCCGGTGCACTTCGTCCGGCCCGTCGGCCAGGCGCAGGGTGCGCTGCATGGCATACATGTAGGCCAGCGGGAAATCGCCGCTCACCCCTGCCCCGCCATGAAGCTGAATCGCCCGGTCGATTACCTGCAAAGCCACGTTAGGCGCCACCACCTTGATTTGCGCAATTTCGCTGCGTGCCACCTTGTTGCCGACGGTGTCCATCATGTATGCCGCTTTCAGCGTCAACAGCCGGGCCATGTCGATTTCCATGCGCGAGTCGGCGATCTTGTCAATGTTGCCGCCCAGGCGTGCCAGCGGCCGGCCGAACGCCGTGCGCTCAACCGAGCGCTTGCACATCAATTCCAGCGCACGCTCGGCCATGCCGATCGAACGCATGCAGTGGTGGATACGCCCCGGGCCCAAGCGCCCCTGCGCGATCTCGAAACCACGGCCCTCGCCGAGAATCACGTTTTCATAGGGCACCCGCACGTTTTCGAACAGCACTTCAGCATGGCCATGCGGCGCATCGTCGTAGCCGAATACCGGCAACGGGCGGACGATCTTCACGCCCGGCGCATCGGTGGGCACCAGGACCATCGAATGCTGCTGGTGGCGTGGCCCTTCAGGGTCGGACAGGCCCATGAAGATCATGACCTTGCAGCGTGGGTCGCACGCGCCGGAAGTCCACCACTTGCGGCCATTGATGACCCATTCGTCACCGTCACGCACGGCTGTGGCGGCCATGTTGGTAGCGTCCGAGGAGGCTACGTCCGGCTCGGTCATGGCGAATGCCGACCGGATCTCCCCACGCAGCAGCGGCTCCAGCCACTGGCGTTTCTGCGCCTCGCTGCCATAACGCACCAGCACTTCCATGTTGCCGGTATCCGGCGCCGAGCAGTTGAACGGCTCTGGCCCGAGCAGCGAGCGGCCCATGATTTCTGCCAGTGGGGCGTACTCCAGATTGCTGAGGCCGGCGCCGTATTCCGACTCGGGCAGAAACAGATTCCACAGCCCTTCGGCGCGGGCCTTGGCCTTGAGCGCTTCCATGATTGCAGTTGGCTGCCAGCGGTCGCCCTCGGCAACCTGCCGTTCGAACACCGCCTCGGCGGGGTAGACGTAGGTGTCCATGAACGCTGTGACGCGCTCGCGCAGTGCCTGGACCTTGGGCGAATAGGCGAAATCCATCGGGGCTACCTTCACGGTTCGGAGTACATGGCCAGAGCCTAGAGCAGCATGGCCCCATCCACCTAGTCTATTTTCCGCGTGTATAAACATTCATAACCGATATATGATCGGCTGATAATTCCAACAAAGAGCGGCGCCCATGAACCTCAGCAAGGTCGACCTCAACCTGTTCATCGTGTTCGATGCGATCTACACCGAAGCCAACCTGACCCGCGCCGGGCAGATCGTCGGCATCACCCAGCCAGCAGTGTCCAACGCCTTGTCGCGGCTGCGCGAAACCTTCAACGACCCGCTGTTCGTCCGCACTGCGCAAGGCATGGTGCCCACGCCCATGGCGCAGAACATCATTGGCCCGGTGCGCAACGCCCTGGCGCTGCTGCGCACTTCGGTCCAGGAAAGCCGCATCTTCAACCCGCAACAGGCGAACAAGACCTTCCGCATCAGCATGACCGACCTGACCGAGGCGGTAATCCTGCCACCACTGTTCCAGCGCCTGCGCCGCCTGGCCCCAGGGGTGCTGATCGAAAGTTTTCTGTGCAAGCGCCGCGAGACCACCAAGGAACTCGCTGCTGGCCGCCTGGACTTCGCCATCGACGCCCCCTTGAACACCGACCCGCAAGTACGTCACGTCAAACTGATGCAGGACCGCTACGTGTGTGCCTTGCGCCAGGGTCACCCGCTGGCCGACAGCAAGCTGACCCTCGACAGCTACCTGGGCATGACCCATATCCATATTTCCAGCCGCCGCAACGGCCTGGGCTATGTCGACCTGGCGTTGGGCAAGATGGGCGTGCAACGCAAGGTAGCCCTGCGGTCGCAACACTACCTGATGGCTTCGCAGGTGTTGCAGCAGACTGACATGGCGATGACTGTGCCCGAGCGATTCGCCCGCCGCCATCAACTGCGTTACCACCCCCTGCCGGTGGAAGTGCCCGCGCTGGAAACCCACCTGTATTGGCATGAAAGTACCGACCAGGACCCGGCTAACCGCTGGATGCGCGAGCAGATCACGGAGTTGTGCGAGCGTGTGGTGGCCGATGAAGAAAGGGCTGTAGAGCTAGCCTGAGCAGGTCAAAGAGGGGCTGCTTGCATGCCCTTCATCAGAGCGAGAAAATATTTCTATCTAAATCACTCCATGTAGAAATATTTTTCACAGAATCTTGGTTAAGAGCTGCTGTAAGTGAAAAATATCTCTCAATCCGCGGGTACGCTGATTGCATCGATCGCCGACTGACATGGACCCGCCCCAATGCCTAGCGCCCCGCTCTACTTCGACTACGCCGCCACTACCCCGGTCGACGACCGGGTCATCGAGACCATGCTCGCCTGCCTGGGCAGCCAGGCCAACTTCGGCAACCCGGCATCCAGCGGCCATGCGTTCGGCCAGGCTGCCCGCGATGCAGTGGAGCATGCCCGCCAGCAAGTGGCCGACCGCGTTGGTGCACAAGCTGCGGACCTGGTGTGGACGTCTGGCGCGACCGAGTCGAACAATCTGGCGCTCAAGGGCATTGCCCAAGGCGTCGGCCAGCCCGGGCACCTGATCACCAGCCAGCTGGAACACAAGGCAGTGCTCGACACCGTGGCCGAACTTCAGCGCCAGGGCTGGGCCGTTACCCGCCTGGCACCGGATGCCGCCGGCCTGATCCAGCCAGCTGCCGTACAAGCAGCGTTGCGCGCCGATACCCGCCTGGTATCGCTGATGGCGGTCAATAACGAACTGGGCACAGTCACCGATTTTGCCGCGATTGGCGAAAGCGTTCGCGCTCATGGCGCCCTGCTGCATGTGGATGCGGCGCAAGCCGTTGGCAAGCTGGCGATCGACCTCAGCGCCCTGGCTGTGGACCTGATGTCGTTCTCGGCACACAAGGTGTACGGACCCAAGGGTATCGGTGCGCTCTATGTGGGGCCACGCGCCCGCGCCTTGATGCGTGCGCAGATACACGGCGGTGGCCATGAACAGGGCCTGCGCTCAGGCACCCTGGCAACCCACCAGATCGCCGGTATGGGCAGCGCCTTCGCCCTGGCCGGTCAACCCGGCGACAGCGAGCACCTGCGCCTTGCGCAATTGGCCCAGCGCCTGCGCGAAGGCCTGCTGGCATTACCCGGCGTCACCCTCAATGGCTGCGCTACGCAGCGCATTCCCCATACCCTCAACCTGCGCATCGCCCACACCGGCTTCAACAGTGCAGCGCTGGCCAGCGAGCTGGCGTTGTCGACCACCTCGGCGTGTAACTCGGCAAGCAATGCAGCGTCGCATGTGCTGCTGGCGCTGGGGCTGGATGAGCACCAGGCACGCAACAGCCTACGCTTGAGCATCGGCCGCTTCAGCACCGACGCCGAAGTAGACAAGGCGCTTGAAGTGTTCGCCCGGGTGCTGGCAGCGGCATCGGCAGCACTGTGGTAGACACGCGTCAGAACAAGCGGCTGTCGGGGGTGAAGTCCTCGACCTGGATCGTCGCGCTCTGCGCCTGCGGGTGCCGGGGGTTGAACAGGTAATTGGTGGTACTGGGCATGATCGCGCTCGGTACTGGCAACAGCAACGCTGAACAGTCGTCCAGAAAGCGGTTGCCCAGGGCGCGGGTCAGCTCGGTATGCCCAGACCAGCCAGGCTGCAAGGCAGGCAGCTGCGCTTGCGTAACAGTGTCGGGTAACTCGATGCGGATCAAGCGCATGGTGGTGGGGAAATCCTCGGGGTCGATCTCCAGGTGCACCAGCACCTCGAGCATGGCCCCCGACGGGCTGGTGGCGGCATACACAACCGGCCGCCCCGCCTGATGCCAGCGACCACTGACACGCAAGCCGCCGGTACCACTCAAGTCTGCATAAGCGCTGATGCGCCATAGAATCACAGACCAAAACCCTCGGCGATCTGCAACAGCATCTCTTCGACTTGGGTGGTGCCTTGCTGGGTGGTGAGCATCTGCATCGGCGTCAGCCCCGAGAAGCGCTCCTTGGGCTTGGACAACCAGCGCTTGGCCTTGCCCGCTTCGCCGAACACGGCCTCGGCCATGGCGGTGATATGCGCCGAGCGGAACAGCCGATCGCTTTCTTCCACGGTAAGCGGTTGGTCGCGTTCGATGCGGGTTTTCAGGGTACGCAACGGAATGATCTGGTCACGCTCCACGGGGGTGAACACCCCACGCTCGGTCAGTGTCACCAGCCAAGTGGCTGCGAAACCATGGGTAATGCGGGTGTGGATTTCAAAGTCACTGGCGAATTCGGGGATTTCCAGCAGCGCCTCAAGGCGCGCCCGGTACGCATGGTAACCGTTGTCGCGAAGCACTTCGGCAAGCATGGCAAGGTCCTCATTCGGCGTTTGCCGACAAGTATGCGGCATATGCCGGAGCAATGCCAGCCTGGGACCAGGCACTGCTCCGCGCTCGACGAGGGGAATGACTCAGCATTGAACAACCTGGGCGGCGTTGGGACGCGCTGGCCAAGGCCGCGCCCCTCACCTGGCGATGCGGCCCCAGGAACTCACAGGAAGGTGAATACCTGCGCAGCCGGCAACCGCGATTTGCTCAGGCCCGCATTGAAATCGCTCTCACTGCGATACCCCAGGCTGAGCATCACCACGCTGGTGAACCCACGCTCGCGCAACCCCAGTTCCGCGTCCAGAAGCTTACTGTCAAAACCTTCGATCGGCGTGGCATCCAGCCCGTGCGCTGCCGCACCCAGCAAGGCCGTACCCAACGCCAGATAAGTCTGCTTCTCCATCCAGTGCTGCACGTCCTTATAGTCGAAACGGTGCAGGTCCACATAATGGCGACGGCTCTGGTTCTGCGCCGCACGCCCCTGCTCGTCACGGAAACGCCCGTCGGCAGCCTCTTGGTCGAGCACGCTGTTCAGGTGCGTTTCAGTCATCTCGGTGCGGCTGCAAAACACAATCACATGCGAGGCGTCGAGAATCTTCGGGGTGTTATAGGCATAGCGTTCGGCTGTGCTCTTGGCCAGGCGGGCCTTCCCTTCAGCGCTGTCGGCAACAACGAAGTGCCATGGCTGGGAGTTGACCGAAGACGGGCTGTGGCGCAGTTGTTCAAGCAGGGCATCGACAGTGGCCTGAGGAATACGGCGCGAGGCATCGTAGGCTTTGGTGGTGTAGCGGCGCTTGGCCAGCGAGACGGTATCCATGCAACAGCTCCGGGTATGAACGTGGTTTGCCTGGCATCTTATATTTCCCTACTAAAAGAAAAAGTGGGAATATTCAGCAACACTTTCATCCCTGGAGTGAAAATGCTGCGCGTCACCGACCTGCAATTGTTTGCCCGCAGCAGCGTGCTGGGCAGCTTCACTTCCGCCGCCCACGAAGCCGGCCTGCTGCCTGGCCAGGTGGCTGCGGCAATCAAGCGCCTGGAGCGCGACCTGGATGTGCGCCTGTTTGCCCGCACTACCCGCAGCCTGCGCCTGACCGCCGAGGGCGAGCGCTACCTGCCCACCGCGCTGAATGTGCTGGAAAGCCTGCGCCAGGGCCACGAGGACCTGCACGGCACCCCCAACACCCTGCGCGGCACCCTGCAGGTTTCGGCGCCGTCCGACATGGGTCGCAATATGCTGCTGCCGTGGCTGAGTGCCTTTCGCCGTGAGCACCCGGCGTTGCAGCTGCGCTTCTTCCTCTCCGACCAGATTGCCGACCTCAACCGGGACCCAGTGGATGTGGCCATCCGCTATGGCCTCAACCAGGACGCCAACTACATTGCCCTGCCGCTGGCCGCCTGGAACCGCCGGGTGCTGGTCGCCTCACCCGACTACCTGGCCCGCCATGGTCGCCCGTCTAACCCCGACGCCCTGCAGCAACATGCCTGCCTGCTGTACATGCAGCACAACCGGGTGTACGACAAATGGCAGCTGGGCAACCGCACCGTGCACGTGCACGGGCCACTGGTGAGCGACGATGCCGACGTCATCCGCCGCCTGGCCATTCAAGGCGAGGGCATCGTGTATAAATCGTGGCTGGATGTGAGCGCCAACATTGCCGCCGGAGAATTGGAAATCGTCTTGCCCGAACTCCTCGGCGAAGCGACCCCGGTCACCCTGGTCTGCCCACACCGCAAGCAACTCACGCCTGCGGTGACGCAATTGCACCGCTGGCTGCGCGAGCGCTTCGACCAACTGCGTGACCGGGCACTGACCAACGGCTGCACAATCGTTCCAGACTGAACAGGCCGGGTACGCTAAGGTAGCCCTTTACCCCCAAGGCACACCTTCATGAGCAATTGGATCGACTTCAAGCAAGATGCCGACACCGGCATCGAGTCGGTCCGTGCGCATTTTGTCGGGCATGCCTACGACCCGCACTGGCACGACAGCTTCCTGGTCGGCGTGACCGAGCAGGGCGTGCAGCAGTTCAACTGTCGCCGGGTGCGCCACCGCAGTACCCCCGGGCAGGTGTTCCTGCTTGAGCCCGGCGACATTCACGACGGCTTGGCCCCCACCGACGAAGGCTTCACCTATTCGACGCTGTACCTGGAGCCGGCCTGGCTCGACCAGCAACTGCGGGCGCTGTTCGAGCAAGCACCAGGCAACAGCCTGCCCAGCTTTGCCGATACCCTGTGCCAGGATGAGCGCCTGGCCCGGGCCACCGGCCTCGCCTTCCGCGCCGTGCACGACCAGGACTTGCGTATCGTCCGGCAAACCGCCACCGATGACCTGCTGGCCTGCCTGACCCGCCACCTGCACTGGCGCCGGCGCGTCAACCCCGACCCGCGCCTGCCGCTGACCGCGCAGCGCGCGCGGGACTACCTGCACGCCAACCTGGAACGCGACATCGGCCTGGAGGACCTGGCGCAAGCCTGCGGCATCGACCGTTTTCGCCTCACCCGTGCATTCAAGGCCGCGTTCGGCATTGCACCGCATGCCTACCTGATCCAGTTGCGCCTGGCCCGTGCGCGGCGTCTGCTTGCCCAGGGCCAGACGCCTGCCGAAGTGGCCGTGGCCTTGGGCTTTGCCGACCAAAGTCACTTGGGCCGCTGGTTCCGTCGCGCCTACCAGTTGACCCCAGCGGACTACCGCAGGCGCTGCTCAAACCTTCCAGACTGAGTGCCTGCAAGCCGCGAGCATGGTGCTTCGATTTCTCGGAGTGCTTGACCATGTCGCAGTCGTTGTTGCCCTTCATCCTGTTTGCTTTGGTGTCCAGTATCAGCCCGGGGCCAACCAACCTGTTGATCCTGGCCCATGGCGCCCGATTGGGCCTGCGTGCCAGCCTGGCGCCAATCCTGGCGGCCTGTGGCGCAGCGGCGACGATCGTTTTGCTGGTCGGGCTGGGGCTGGGCGAGCTGTTGCTGCGTCACCCGCTGGCGCAACAGCTGATGAGCTGGGCCGGGGTGCTGTGGCTGAGCTGGCTGGCGTGGAAGATGCTGCGCAGTGCCGCTGCACCGCTGCGGGAAGGCAATGGGCAAGGCTTCAGCGCATTCAGCGCCGCCTCGCTGCAGGTGGTGAACCCCAAGGTGTGGTTGATGGCTGTGGCGGTGGTCGGGGTATTCGCCGCACCCTCGTTGCCGGTGTGGATGCTGGCGCTGGTGTTCTGGCTTATCGCTCTGCCCTGCATGACGGCGTGGGCGATGCTGGGGGTGGGAAGTACGCGCTGGTTGCAGGCGCCGCAGCGGTTGCGAGTGTTCAATCAGGTGTTGGCGGGGATTTTGTTGGTTTCTGCCTGGGCCGCCGTGCTGGCTTGAGCCCTCTGCTGCAAGCTAAGCGAGACCTGTCGGAGCAACTGTCTTACTCAATTTCCAGGATCTTGCGCCCCCCTGTGGGAGCGGCTTTAGCCGCGAACACCGGCGGAGCCGGTGCCATCCACCGTGTTGGATACTTCGCGGGACAAGCCCGCTCCCACAGGTACCCCGCAGGCTTGGGGCTGATGCTGTACCTGAGGAAACAACTGGCTTGCTCAATTTCCAGAATCTAGCGCAATCCCCTGTGGGAGCGGGCTTGTC
>NZ_SSOE01000030.1:0-198341 GCF_029871175.1 Pseudomonas sp. BN607 | reverse complement strand
GCCGGGGCTTCGACTTTCAAGGTCTTGTTGGTGGAGGCGAGGGAAACGCCCAGATCGTCAGGCTTGACGGTCTCCAGCGGCTTCTTCTTGGCCTTCATGATGTTCGGCAGCGACGCGTAGCGTGGCTCGTTCAGGCGCAAGTCGGTGGTAACGATGGCTGGCAGGTTCAGTGCAACGGTCTGCAGGCCGCCGTCGATTTCACGGGTGACATTCAGCTTGTCGCCAGCCACTTCAACCTTGGAGGCGAAGGTGCCCTGAGCGAAGCCGGTGAGCGCGGCCAGCATCTGGCCGGTCTGGTTGTTGTCACTGTCGATGGCCTGCTTGCCGAGGATGACCAGCTGCGGCTGCTCCTTGTCGACAACGGCCTTCAGCGCCTTGGCCACGGCCAGGGAGTTCAGTTCGTCAGCGGCTTCGACCAGGATGGCACGGTCGGCACCCAGGGCCAGGGCGGTACGCAGTTGCTCCTGGGCAGTGGTCGGGCCGACGGAAACGACGACGATCTCGGTCGCAACGCCTTTTTCCTTCAGGCGTACGGCTTCTTCCACGGCGATTTCGCAGAAGGGGTTCATGGACATCTTGACGTTAGCAAGGTCGACGCCGGAGTTGTCCGCCTTGACGCGAACCTTGACGTTGTAGTCGACCACTCGTTTGATTGCGACCAGCACTTTCATAGGCAGGGATACTCTGTGTTTGAGCAATGGCAACGAATGAAGAACACGGGGGTCAGATGACCCCTGAATTGCGCAGTTGCTGAATACGTTCTTGGGGCAGGCCGAGTTCGGCAAGGATGCCTTCGCTGTGCTGGCCCAGTGCGGGGACCGGGTCCATGCGCGGTGCATAGGCGTTGCTGGTGGCCGGCGGCAGCAGGCTGGGCACTGATCCGGCGGCAGTGTCGATGCGACGCCAGCGGTCCCGGGCTTGCAGTTGCGGGTGGGCCCAGACACCCTGCATGTCATTGACCTTGGCATTGGCGATGCTGGCCCCATCGAGGCGCCGGATCACGGTGTCGAAGTCCAGCGCAGCAAAGGCCTCGACGATCAACCCGCGCAGCGCATCGCGATTGGCTACGCGTTTGAAGTTGGCGCTGAAGCGCTCGTCTGCGGCCAGCTCTGGCTGCTGCAGCACCTGTTCGCAGAACAGCTGCCACTCGCGCTCGTTCTGCAGCCCCAGCATGACGGTGCTGCCGTCGCCGACCGGGAAGGGGCCATACGGGTAGATGGTCGCATGCGCCGCGCCCGCACGTGGTGGTGGTGCGGCGCCCTCGTAGGCGTAGTAGAGCGGGTAGTTCATCCATTCCACCAACGCCTCGAGCATCGACACTTCCACCTGGCTGCCGATGCCGGTTTTCTCGCGCAGGAGTACCGCCGAGAGGATGCCGGTGTAGGCATACATGCCAGCGGCGATGTCTGCGATCGAGTTACCGGCCTTGGCCATCCCGTCTTCGCCCGGCCCACCAGTGACCGACAGAAAGCCACCTTCGCTCTGGATCAGCAGGTCGTAGGCCTTTTTTTGTTCGTAAGGGCCGCCTGCGCCGTACCCGGAGATATCGCAGACGATCAACCGGGGGAAGCGCGTGTGCAGCGCCTCGAAGGTCAACCCCAGGCGCGCAGCTGCACCCGGTGCCAGGTTCTGCACAAGCACATCAGCCTGTTCCAGCAACTGATCAAGGATGTCGCCGGCGATCTCCTGCTTGAGGTCCAGGGCCAGGCTTTCTTTGGAGCGGTTGGTCCACACGAAATGCGAGGCCAGGCCGTTGACACGCTGATCGTAGCCCCGGGCAAAATCGCCACTGCCAGGGCGCTCCACCTTGATGACCCGGGCGCCCAGGTCGGCTAGCTGGCGCGTGCAGAAGGGCGCCGCGATCGCGTGCTCGAGGCTGATGACTGTGATCCCGTCAAGGGGGCGGATGGACTGGCTCATGGTGGTCGTCTCTCTTGTTATGGCAAGCCCTCGTGGGTAACGGGGGGCAGTCCGGATCAGAACGAGCGTGGCAGTTCCAGCAGGTGTTCAGCCACATAGGACAGGATCAGGTTGGTCGAGATGGGCGCAACCTGGTACAGGCGGGTCTCGCGGAACTTGCGCTCGACGTCATATTCATTGGCAAAGCCGAAGCCGCCGTGGGTCTGCAGGCAGGCGTTGGCGGCCTCCCAACTGGCTTTGGCGGCCAGGTACTTGGCCATGTTGGCGGCCGCCCCTGCGTTGCGCCCGCTGTCGTATTCGGTACAGGCGCGCCAGCGCATCAGGTCGGCGGCTTCGATCTCGATGTGGGCTTCCGCGATGGGGAACTGCACGCCCTGATTCTTGCCGATTGGCCGGCCGAACACCTCGCGGTCACGGGCGTACTGGCTGGCTTTCTCGACAAACCAGCGGCCATCGCCGATGCATTCGGCGGCAATCAGGGTGCGCTCTGCGTTGAGGCCGTCGAGGATGTAGCGGAAGCCCTTGCCTTCTTCACCAATCAAACTACTGGCTGGGATTTCCAGGTTGTCGAAGAACAGCTCGTTGGTCTCGTGGTTCACCAGGTTGGCGATCGGCTGCACGGTCAGGCCGTTGCCGATGGCCTCGCGCAGGTCGACCAGGAAAATCGACATGCCATCGACTTTTTTCGTCACCTCGGCGAGCGGGGTGGTGCGTGCCAGCAGGATCATCAGGTCTGAATGCTGCACCCGCGAGATCCACACCTTCTGGCCATTGACCACGTACTTGTCGCCCTTGCGAACCGCAGTGGTCTTGATCTTGGTGGTGTCGGTGCCGGTGGACGGCTCGGTCACGGCCATCGATTGCAGCCGCAGTTCGCCGCTGGCCAGTTTGGGTAGGTAATAGCGCTTCTGCTCGTCGCTGCCGTTACGCAGCAAGGTAAACATGTTGTACATCTGGCCATGGATGGTGCCAGAGTTGCCGCCGCAGGCATTGACCTCTTCGAGAATGACCGAAGCCTCGGCCAGGCCCAGGCCGGAACCGCCGAACTCCTCGGGAATCATCGCCGACAGCCAACCCTCGTCAGTCATGGCCTTGACGAAGGCTTCAGGGAAGCCCTTTTCCTCGTCGATCTTGCGCCAGTACTCGGCCGGGAAGTCGCCACACAGGGCACGCACCCCCTCGCGAATGGCGTTGAGTTCTTCATTGCTGTTGTTGTCGTGCATCATCATTCTCCTGGGTGGGCCGGGCCGGCAGCGTCATCGTGGTTCGGCGGCCGGCCGGCCCTGTAACACGGTCAGATAGGCGCAAAGCCCAGAGCGGCGCGGAAGCGGTTCTTGATGTAATAACCATCGCGCGGCGGCAGTACGCGGGGTGGGTTCTCAGCCTTGATTTTCACCGTCGCCAGCTTGACCCCGTCACGGTTGGCGAAACGCTCGCGCAAGGCATGCACACCGTCCATCTCACGAATTTCCTGAGTCCAGGCGAAACCGCAGGTGTTGGCAACCTGGTCCAACTGAATGCCGAAACCGGCGTGGCTGACCTGCATGCCTGTCTCGCCGAAGTGGCCGTTGTCCAGTACCACGATGGTCAGGTTCTTCGGCTGTTGCAGGGCAACGGTGGCCAGGGCACCAAAACCCATCAGCAGTTCGCCGTCACCGGTGACCACCACCACGCTTTTGTCTGGCTGGGCATTGGCAAGGCCCAGGCCTACGGTGATGGCGCTGCCCATGGCGGCCCAGAGGTAGTAGTTGTTGTCGTGATCGCCCGCCGCCATCACATCATAGGAGGCAGAGCCCAGGCCGGTGACCACGAGCACATCGTTGCGATCGGCCAGCAAGGTACGGACGACTTCACGGCGGCACAGCACGTGATTAGCGCTTACTTGACCCATTTCTTTTCTCCGATCAGACGCTGGCCAAGCAGCAGGGCGGTGGCGGCATCGCCATTGAAGGCCATGGTGGCAGCGCCGTGCAGCAGGGGGGCTACGTCCTCTGGCTGGTCGGCGCGCCAGGTCATCACCTTCATCAAGTTGAGGGAGGCTTCGGTGGCTTGGCCCATGGGGTTCTGCCAGGCGTTGAACTCGGCCCAGTCGCCACGCATGGTCACCACCATCAGCAGCGGGAAGCCGGCGCAGTTCTGCAGGGCAAGGGTGTTGATGCAGTTGCCGACGCCACTCGACTGCATCAGCAGGGCGCCGCGTTCGCCGCCCAACCAGGCGCCGGCCAGGTAGCCGATGCCTTCTTCTTCGGTGGTCAGCACAACGGCCTTGATATCGGGGTCCGCGTAGGACATGCGGATGGCCGCCGAGTGGCCGGCATCCGGGACGAACACGACGTGCTTGACGCCGTGGGCCTTGAGAACGCGGAACACGTCCTCTTGCCAGTTCTGTTCAGCTTCTTGTGATGACATGGGGTCTCTCCCGGCAGTGCTGCTTTTGTTTTTCCTCATCATGGGGGGAGTTGCCGTGCACGACGACTACCGTTTTTTTCTTTGAGATATGCCGTTGCGGCATAGGTCGGCTCATGCAACGGCAGGTCGACGCTCGCTGCGACCGCTCGCCGCATAGGGTCAGGCATGGCTCGGGCAGGGGAAGCTGGCGTTATAGAAAGCGGGCATAGCTGATAGACACCAGCAGCGCTTATGGGGCATCGGCGAAGACGTTAGGTTGTCGACTCGATCGCGGCCGAGCCGCAGTCGAATCAAAACAACAATAAAATTGGGGGTCGTCGATGTTGTTTCGTTACCTGCGCACGCTCGTCGGGTGGCTCACTACAGAGCCGCCATTGGCCGATACGCCATCCTCACCATGCCGGTTCCGGCACCTTGCACTGTCCTATTTCGTTCCGTAATGCACTGCCCAGGCAGTGTCGGATCTTATTGCTTGAATACAGGTGCTCAATGAAACGCAGACTACCGTTGGCGGGCTGGATACTGCTGGCCATGTTTCTCGGTGTGGTGATCGGCTACGTCATTTTTCTCACCAGCCCGGACAAGGCCGCCGCTGCCCATACCGCGGGCTACATCTCGGTGATATCGGATGTGTTCCTCAGGCTGATCAAGATGCTGATCGGGCCGCTGGTGTTTTCCACCCTGGTGGTTGGCATCGCCCATATGGGCGACGCTGGTGCGGTAGGCAGGGTGTTCGGCAAGGCCATGATGTGGTTCATGACAGCCTCGCTGCTGTCGCTGGCGGTCGGCTTGATGATGGCCAACATTTTGCAGCCGGGGCTGCACCTGGCACTGCCGCTGCCGGACGCCAGCGAAACCACTTCGCTGCAGACCTCGGCCTTTACCCTCAAGGCCTTTGTCACCCATCTGGTACCCAGGTCCTTCGCCGAGGCCCTGGCCAACAACGAAATCCTGCAGATCGTGGTGTTCTCGCTGTTCTTCGGGGTCGCCCTGGCGGCGCTGGGCGAAAAAGCCAAAGGCCTGGTGCGCCTGACCGATGAGCTGGCGCAGGCCATGCTGCTGATCACGGGCTACGTCATGAAGCTGGCGCCCTTGGCAGTGATGGCGGCCATGGCCGCAACGGTGGCGGTCAACGGCTTGTCGATCCTGGCTACGTTCGCGGTATTCATGCGCGACTTTTATCTGGGCTTGCTCTTGCTCTGGGTGTTGCTGGTGCTGGCCGGCGCGATGTTCCTGGGCCGGCGGGTGTTCGCCTTGCTCGCACTCATCAAGGAGGCGTTCCTGCTGGCGTTCGCCACCGCCAGCTCCGAATCGGCGTATCCAAAACTGCTTTCGGCACTGGATCGGTTCGGGGTCAGCCGCAAGATTTCCAGTTTCGTGATGCCCATGGGCTACTCCTTCAACCTGGACGGTTCGATGATGTACTGCACCTTCGCCGTGCTGTTCATCGCCCAGGCGTACGGAATCGAGATGACCCTCAGCACCCAGATCCTCATGCTGCTTACCTTGATGCTGACCTCCAAGGGGCTCGCCGGGGTGCCTCGGGCATCGTTGGTCGTGATTGCCGCAACCCTGGTGCAGTTCGATATTCCTGAAGCGGGGCTGCTGTTGATCCTGGGGATCGACACCTTCCTCGACATGGGGCGCTCGGCTACCAACGCCGTCGGCAACTCGATCGCCACTGCGGTAGTGGCCAAGTGGGAAGGGGAGCTGCAGGAACCGGACGCACAGCCGGCGAGCCCACGCGCCACTGACCCGGAAGTAGAGCGTTCAACAGCTTGAGGTCGGCGCTTGGCGGGCACTGGAAACCTGCGGGCGACTGCAGCGGGTGGAACAGGGCATTCATCCGTGCGGCCACACGTGTGTGGCCAGCCCGAGGGGTTCGCATGGGGTTCTAGCTGCTATGCTCAAATGCTATAGCTGGCGCCAGAGGCTGTCTTTAGACTGTCAAACACGCCGTTTCAGAGGCGCTCCTTTCCTTGCCAGTGGTTGACCGATGGACGTAACGCAACTCAAAACCCTGATCCACGTGGCTGAACTGGGCAGCTTGAGCAAGGCGTCGGACCGGCTGCATGTCGCACAACCGGCATTGAGCCGGCAAATACGGCAGTTGGAAAAGGAGCTGGGTGTTTACCTGTTCGAGCGCCATGGCCGTGGGATGGAAATCACTGCGGCGGGGCTCGAGGTGCTTGAGCGGGCCACCCGCATCATGAACGAGCTGGAGTCCATTCGTACTTCGGTCGCTGGCGGGCGCGCGGCCTTTCGCGGCATGGTCGCCATCGGTACCACGCCGACGATCGCCGAGATCGTCACCGTGCCGCTGGTCAAGCGCATCTGCGATACCCACCCGGACCTCTCCATTCGCTTCTCATCGGCCTTCAGCGGCTACCTGCTCGACTGGTTGCAGCGCGGCGAGCTGGAGTTGGCCATCTCCTACGATCCACAGCCGCTGCATACCCTGCGCATCGAACCGGTGATGATGGAAAACCTTGTGTTGGTCGGCCCTCCCGATTCCGGGCTGACCCTCGACACGGCGATCCCTTTCGCGCAGTTGACCAGTGAACCGATGGTCCTGCCCAGCCCCCGCCATGGGCTGCGCAAGATCATGGACCAATGTGCCTTGGAGCGCGGATTCAAGATCACCACCAGCGTCGAGGCGGATTCGTTCGGTGCGATGATCGACCTGGTCCGGAATGGCTTTGGCTACACGGCATTACCCTTGGCGTCGATCTACTCGCGCTTGAATGACGGCACGCTGTGCGCCGCACCGCTGGTCGACCCCACGCCCATGCGCAAACTGGTGTTGGTATTGCCCGCCGACCGCCAGGTGAGCCCGGCAACCCGCTATGTCGGCCAGACCTTCGTCGACATCGCCTCGGAATTGGTGGCCGAAGGCATCTGGGCAGGGCACATGCTCTGAAGCTGCAGCCAGCTATTCAATCGCGGCATAGCTGCTAGAGGGCAGCGGGTCTGGCCGCTCCCCAGACGAGGGCGTAGTTTTGCTCGGGAATAAAAGTCAGTGCGCTTTCGCTGACTTGTAAAATAATAGATCCCAGAAGGTGCCACTCATGATCCGCGTTCCATCGCCCTGCCTTTCACCGCTTGCTATCTCCCGCCACGACTCCACGCCGATCCATCGAACGTAAACCAACGCTGTCGTTCATGCCTTGCGTTTGCCCAAGATCTGGAGTTACCCATGCACGCCAACAATAACAATCCCGCTGCGCCTGATATCCGCAACCTGACCAACCGCCAACGGATACGCGCCATACTCGGTGCCTGTTCCGGCAACCTGGTGGAGTGGTACGACTTCTTCATCTACGCCTACACTTCGATCTACTTCGCAGCCCTGTTCTTCCCCCAGGGCGACCAGACCACACAGTTGCTGGCGACCGCCGGGATTTTCGCCGTGGGCTTCTTCATGCGCCCCCTGGGTGGGTGGATCTTCGGATACCTGGCCGACACCCGTGGTCGCAAGTTTTCCATGATCATCTCTGTGTTCCTGATGTGCGGCGGCTCGCTGATGATCGCCCTGCTGCCCACCTACGAATCCATCGGCATGGCTGCTCCAGTGCTGCTGTTGGTTGCCCGCCTGATGCAGGGGCTTTCGGTGGGTGCTGAATATGGCACCGGGGCCACCTACATCAGCGAGATTTCCCGCAAGGGCAAGCGCTGCTTCTTTGGCTCGTTCCAGTACTTCACGATCATTGCCGGCCAACTCCTGGCGCTGCTGACGGTGGTGGTGCTGCAGAATGTGCTGCCGCTCGAAGATCTCAAGGCCTGGGGCTGGCGGATACCGTTCTTCATCGGTGCGGTCAGTGCACTGGTGGTGGTCTACCTGCGCCGCTCAATGCTGGAGACAGCCCATGCCCAAGGCGCGAAACACAAGGAAGCCGGCTCGATCAAGGCGCTGATGAAGCACAAGAAAGCCGTGCTGCTGACCATTGCCATCACGGCTGGTTGCTCGCTGCACTTTTACACGTTCTCTACCTACATGCAGAAATACCTGGTGGTGTCGGCCGGCTTCGACCCCTCGACGGTCAGCTTCATCATGACCGCCGCGCTGGTGGTGTTCATGTGTCTGCAGCCGGTGTTCGGGATGATCGCCGACCGGATCGGCTCGCGTAACAGCATGATTGCCTTCGGCCTGCTGTCGAGCCTGTTGATCGTGCCGTTGCTCACGGGCCTGAAGAGCGTCAGTAACCCTTACGAAGCCTTCGCGCTGGTTATGCTCGGGCTGCTCATTGCAGCGTTCTATACGCCGGTGACCGGCGTGCTCAAGGCTGACCTTTATCCCGCCACCGTGCGCGCACTGGGGGTGGGCTTGCCTTATGCACTGGGCAATGCGCTTTGCGGCGGTACAGCCGAGTACGTGGCGCTGTCGTTGCGCGGGGCGGGGGTGGAGTCGTACTTCTATTACTACGTGGCGGCCATGAGCGCCATTACCCTGCTGGCAGCCGTGCTCATGCCAGACTTGCGCAAGCATGGTTACCTGGATGGCACCGGCGCGGTGGAGGAGCACACCGGCCTGCGCAGCGGCCCTGCGTACTCCAACGCTCGGGGCTGAGCCCCGGCCACGCAAAAGCCGGGTCTGCATGCAGCCCCGGCTTTTGTTTTCCCATCGCACTCGCTGGCCACCCGATTCCCGCCGGTAGAACGGTGTTTTAACCTCAGAGCAGGATGTAGTCGCTGTATTGACGCAGCCCGCCATGTGCACCTTCGATCAAGTGCACATAACGCCCGCCCACCAGGTCGACTGGCAGGCAATCGTCTACCTCCAGTACTGCATCGGTATGCGGCTTGAGCCAGCCTGCCTGCATGCGTTGCTTGCCCAGTTGCTTGGCCTGGGCCTTGTCCCTGGCCACTATCAGCAAGTAGCGGTGCGCCTCGCCAAACACCTGCGGCTCGTAGCCGCCCAGGTTGATGAAGAACAGCCGCGGATCATCCGGGCCCGGCGCGAGCTGGCTGAATGTGACACGGTAGCGATCGATACCGTCGACTTCCAGCCACGAGTCGATGTGCAGGCCCGCACGGCTGCCGAACCAGCCTTCGCGCAGTTGCGGGTATGCCTGCTGCAGGGAGTTTGCCTGCGCGAACAGCACGTCGTGTACCTCGATACTGGCCCGGGGGTGGCGGCCACCGAGCATGACTACGTACAGCATGAGCAATTCCTTCTGGGGGGGCAGGGGACGCGTTCCGGGAAAGTGTCAGCGTTGCTTTGACGGGCAAGGCGGTGAGGCTGACCTGACTGTTTTTCGATACCGACCTGGACCGTGACGTTGTCTGCCAAGGAGTAAGCGTCACGCTGCACCACGCTGAGGGGTTTGGGTGCGCTGGCGAGTTTCAGCGTCACTGGCCATGTGATCGAAACGGGTTCTTCAAATCCGTTGAGAGCGTGTGGAGTTTGCCAGCCAGATCGGCATGATGCCGCCCTATTTTTCACATTTGGATAGCATGGTTCTGGGGGCGGTATTCTTGAATGGCAAAAACAAAAGTGTACCCCCAAAATTACCCTCGATACCCCCAGCAGAATGCGCGATCGAGAATGGCGATTTCTGACAGATGTCGAGCTGGTGCATATTGTATTTCAGTGTATTGCCATGGTCTCGCGGCTGCTATCGAGCAAGACTGCCCACGTGTGGCCGTTGAAAAAACGTTCTGGCCTTTATTCGTTCTCGGAGACGCCGATCCGGTACGCCCGGCCGACTGGTGGGACCTACACCTGATGCTGATAGCGAAGGCTTGATTCCTCAAATCACCGTGCGAGGTTTCCAAGCACAAACCCCATGCTTTCAAGCTCAAATCTGCATTTGCATCAGGCATCCCGAGTTCGGCGCACTGGCCAACGTTTCCAGCTGAAGTGCATGGCGGGCACTGGTAATGAACAGTGTGGTGCCATCCTCTCCACCGAAGCACAGGTCGGTCGGGCTCGGCACCGGCAACCCGATCATACGGTCCAGGTTACCCTCGGCATCGAAGCGCGCCAGGCTCCAGCCTTCCAGTTGTGTGGTCCACACCCCCCCTTTGCTATCCAGCGCGAGCCCGCCCAGGCTGCCGCCGCCACGGGGCAGCGTCGCCAGCCGGCGCACGCTGCTGCTTCCCGGTTGCAGCAACAGAATGTCCCCGGCCTCAGGTGCCAAGGCATAAACCGCGCTGCCCCTGGCGTCCCAGCGAAACGCACTGACCGGCTCCGGCAACGACCAGCCATGGCGCAGCTCGCCCTCGGCGCTGAGCTCACCGATCAAGCAGCCGTTACCGCTTCTGGCGCACGCCCAGAGCGCGCCAGACGGGTGGTTGGCCAATGCCAGCAGACGACTGCCGAGCAGGTCCTGGCGGGGATGCTCGTTGCCTTGCCAGTCGATCAGTGTCCAGCCGCCGGCTTGGGCCACCAGCAGGCCGTCAGGGTGCAGCTCCATGCCGCGTATCGGCAGGTCGAGGCGAGTCAGCAAGCGACTGGACTGGCCGTCCCAGCAATGGATGGCTGGCGCCAGGGTGTCGGCCCAGTACAGCAGGCGCTGGCCCGCGTGCCAGCGCGGGAACGCGCCGTGAAACGCCCAGGGGCCGGGCAGCACGCTGAGCTCGCCGTTGGCGCGCGGGGTGGTGACCGGGCGCAGCTGCTCACCGACCCGACGCGCCGCGTCAGCCAGTTCCGGGCCGAGCAGGGTCAGGCGCTCCAGCGTCAGGCGGTAGGCCGGCCCGGCCACGCTCAGGGCACCGCGCACCAGACCTTGCTTGTCGACGATCGGCGCAGCGACGCAGCGGATGCCCAGACGGATTTCTTCGTCGTCCAGGGCATAGCCGCGCGCCTGGGTAATCTGCAGGTCGGCCAACAGGCGGCGGCGGTCGGTAATGGTCAGCGGCGTCAGCGGTGCCAGCACCAGGCCCTTGAGAATGTCGTCGCGGGCGGCGGGGGAGAGCGCGGAGAGGATCGCCTTGCCTTGGCCAGTGCAGTAAACCGGCTTGCCCTGGCCGAGGCTGGCAGCCGAGCGCTGGGTGTGGGCGCCTTCGCAGCGTTCCAGCGACAGCACCTGGTTGCCGTCGAGCACCGCCAGGTAGGAGGTTTCGCCGGTCAGGTCGCGCAAGGCACGCAGTTCGGCGCTGGCGGCAGCCACCAGGTCCGGCTCCAGGTAGGCATTGCGGACCATCTCCAGGTAGTTGAAGCCCAGGCGGTAGACCTTGCGGGTGGGATCGCGGCGGATCATGCCGCGCTCCACCAAGGTGGCGATGATGCGGTACAGCGTGGTGCGCGGCAGCGGCACCTGCTCGGCCAGCTCGGCCTGGCTGATGCCGGTGGCGGTTGCGCCAATGGCCTGGAGCACGTCTAGGGCCTTTTCCAGTGCGGCGGTGCCTTCACCTGTTTTCATCGTGGATTCCCATCTGCTGGAACTCTGCTGGCTGAGTGCCAATTTTGCCCCTTTTTCGAACAGTTTTCCGCCATAGAATCGGATTCAACAGGGCCTGCAGCGAACAACTGTTCCATATGTTGGGAATTCGCCCTGGCCACCCATCGGATGAACTCGCGAGGAGAACCTACAACAATGTCCGTCATCCACAACTATGCCGATGCCCATGAGAGCGTCTCCGGTAAACAGGTCGTTGTCAGCGACGAAGTGCTGGCCAAGCTGGCCACCTGCAGCAGCGGCTCGCTGACCACCCAGCTGTTCAAGCGCGGCTTCCGCCAGCCGGCGCTGGTCGGCCTGCGCGCCATGTGCCGCGATGCCAAACCGTTCGCCGGGCGTGCCTTCACCATGCGTTTCATCCCCGCCCGTGAAGACATCGACACCTACTCGACCATGACCACCAAGCCCAACGACGACAACCTGCAATGGGTGGGCGTGGAGCAGATCCAGCCGGGCGACGTGCTGGTGATCGACAGCCGCAACGACCCGGCCGCCGCATCGGCCGGCAACATCCTGGTGACCCGGCTGCTGGCCCGTGGCGCCAAGGCCATTGTAACTGACGGCGCTTTGCGCGACGGCAGCGAGATCGCCGCTATGCACCTGCCGGCCTATGCGCGTGAGATCACCGCGACCACGCGTATTTCCTATCACCACGTGGCTGATCTGCAGGTGCCGATCGGTTGCGCCGGCGTTGCCGTGTACCCGGGCGACATCATCGTCGGCGATGCCGATGGCCTGACCGTAGTGCCGGCGCATCTGGCCGAGGAGCTGGCCGAGGTGTGCAGCGTGCAGGACGACATCGAAGGCTACCTGGCCATGCGCATTGCCGCAGGCGAAGCGCTTTGGGGCGTGTACCCGCCGAGCCCGACGTCGGTGTCCGACTACCACGCCTGGGTCGCCGCCGGTCGCCCGGCCATCCCGTCGATCATCGACCGCGAGGAGGGCTGAGCCATGGCCGAGCACAAGCATGCGCAACTGATCCGTCGCTACTTCGACGCTTGCAACGAAGGCGACTACGACAAGCTGGTGTCCTGCTTCACCCCGGATGCGGTGCACTACTTCCCCTCGGGATTACCGGAAATCCCGTGGCGCACTGCCGACACCATTGCCCGCAAATGGGTCTGGTGCGTAGAAAACCTGGGGTCTCAGTGGACCATCGAGAAGATCCTGGTCAGCCACGACAGCAACGAAGCGGTGATCGAGTGGACGCACTGGAAAAGCAAGCTGGGCACGGCCTTGCGTGGTGATGAGTGGTACGTGTTCGACGAGCAGAGCGGGTTGATCAAGGAGATCCGCGCCTATTACGCCTCGCCTGCAGACAAGGACGTGGTGATCAACGAGCTGGTCGATTTCGATTATGTCGGCCGGGGATATCACCTGGAGCCGAAGGCGCGTTAAGGCCACTGGCCTCTTCGCGGGGCAAGCCCGCTCCTACAAGGACCGCGCTGTACCTGTAGGAGCGGGCTTGCCCCGCGAATGGCCGCACCGGAATGTTGAAGGAGTTACCCATGACCACCCCGCAAAACCCCGACTTCACAGCCATCGACGGAGTTGTCGCCCAAGCGGCCGCGGCCGCCGACTTCTGGGCCGTTTCCAGTGCCACCCAGCGCGCCACTCTGCTGCGTGGCCTGGCCGATGCTCTGGAGCAACAGCAAGCCGAACTGGTCGTCATCGCCGACCGCGAATGCGGCCTCGGAGAAGCCCGCCTCAACGGCGAAGTGGCCCGCACCGCGTTCCAGTTGCGTGGCTTTGCCAGCGAAGTTGAAGCTGGTGTGCCATACCGTCAGGTCGATGACCAGGCGATTGCCGGTGCTCCACCTGCCGGCCGTCCACGCCTGACCCGAGTGCAACGCCCGCTGGGCCCTGTGGCGATGTTCTCGGCCAGCAATTTCCCGTTCGCTTTCTCGGTCCTCGGCGGCGATACTGCTTCGGCTCTGGCCGCCGGCTGTCCGGTGGTGATCAAACCGCATTCCGGCCACCCGGAACTGTCCCGCGCTGTTTTTGCCTTGGCCGCTGGCGTGCTCCGCGCCCAGGGCCTGCCGGCAGGCCTGCTGACCCTGGCCGATGCGCCCAATCGTGCGGCCGGCACCTACCTGGTCCAGCACCCGTCGATCGCCGCTGTGGCGTTCACCGGCTCCTACCAGGGTGGCAAAGCCCTGTGGCAGGCCGCCAATGACCGTGAGCGCCCGGTGCCGTTCTTCGGCGAGTTGGGTTCGATCAACCCGCTGGTGGCCTTACCGGCGGTGCTGGAAAAAGACAGTGAAGCTTTGGCCAAGACCCTGGCTGGCTCGATCACTCTGGGCTGCGGCCAGTTCTGCACCAGCCCCGGCGTGATCGTGCTGCTCGACTCGTCCCACAGTCAGCGTTTTGTCGCCCAACTGGCCGAGGCCATTGCACCGATCACCACGCACCGTATGCTGACCCCGGGCATGCAGCAGGGCTTCGAGGCGGCAGTTGCCTCGGTAGCTGCCAACGCAGCGCCAGTGTTCGCCCCGCAGGCCGATAGCGCAGGCCCGGCGCCGCGGCTGTTTGCCACCGATGCAGCATCGTTCATTGCCAACGCTCACCTGCGTGAAGAAATGTTCGGCCCGGCGGCGCTGATCGTCACCGCACAGTCCGTTTCTCAGGCGGCTGAAGTGCTCGAGGCCATCGGCGGTACCCTGACCACTACCCTGTGGGGTCTGGACGCCGACAATGCCGACAACCGCCAGCTGCTGCGCGCGGCCCAGCGGGTGTCCGGACGGGTGCTGTTCAGTGGCGTACCGACCGGCGTTGCCGTGTGCCACGCCCAGCAACACGGCGGGCCATGGCCTTCGTCCACTGCGCCACAGTCCACCTCGGTCGGCTTTGCCGCCATCGAGCGCTTCCTGCGCCCTGTTGCGTTGCAGGACGCACCGGCATGGGCCCTGGGCTGAGGAGGGCAGGGCGATGATGCGACATATCGTATTGTTCCGCCGCCTGCCTGGCGTCGAAGCGCAGCCTGAGCTGGAGTCGGAGCTGGTGGCGCGGATGCGCGACCTCACTGAAGAAATCGACTTCATTCGCGACTGGAAGGTTGCGGCCAACGAACTGGACCGGCCGATCTGCTGGGACTACATCCTCGAGTCCAGTTTCGACGACGCCGACGCGGTACAGCGGTACCTGCCACACCCCGCGCACCAGGCCCTGGTCGCCGACCTCAAGCAATACTTCGAGTGGGTGGCGGTGGATTACAGCGTCTGATTGACCCCAGAGGCACCTGGCCCTCTGCGGGGCCAGGCGTTATAACAAAAAAGATCCGGCATCACAGGTGCCGGGCGGAGTCGTACATGAACAAGAAAAACAACTACCGCTGGACGATCCTGACCATGCTGTTCCTGGCCATGATCATCAACTATGTCGATCGGGCTGCCCTGTCGATCGCAATGCCGTTCATTACTCAGGAGTATCACCTCACGCCCGCCGAGAAGGGCATGATCTTCAGCAGCTTCTTCTTTGGCTATGCGCTGTTCTGCTTCGTCGGTGGCTACCTGGCTGACCGTTTCGGGCCCAAGCGTGTGCTGACCTGGTCGATGAGCTTCTGGTCGGTGCTATGCGGCTCCACCGCACTGGCCTTCAACTTCTGGTCACTGCTGATTGTGCGTGCTCTGTTTGGTGTTGGCGAAGGCCCGGTGTCGACCACCGCCAACAAGACCGTCAACAGCTGGTTCCCGATCAAGGAGCGCGCCCGTGCCATCGGCATCAACCAGGCCGGCGGCCCGTTGGGGGGCGCCCTTGCCGGACCGATCGTGGGCTTTCTCGCCCTGTGGCTGGGCTGGCGCGTGGCCTTCGTGGTGATCGCTGTCGTCGGCGTGCTCTGGGCCATCGCCTGGTACCGCCTGGCGGCCTCCACGCCCAAGGAGCACCCGCAGGTGTCGGCCGAAGAGCTGGCGTTGATCAACGAAGGCCGTGAGGCCCCGGTCACTGCCGTCGCAGACGCGCCGCGTACCCCGGTGCTGCAAATCATCCTGCAGCGTTCGGTGCTGGTCACTGGCGTTTCTCTGTTCTGTTACAACTACATCCTTTATTTCTTCATGACCTGGTTCCCCAGCTACCTGATCGAGGCCAAGGGCATCGACCTCAAGGCTATGAGCATCGTCACCGCGCTGCCGTGGCTGGTGGGTACCGTCGGCTTCATCTGTGGCGGGTTGCTGATCGACTGGGTATACAAGCGCACCGGCAAGCAACTGTTCTCGCGCAAGGTGGTGCTGGTCAGTTGCCTGCTGGTGGCTGCAGTGTGTATTGGCCTGACCGGCCAGGTGGAAAGCGTGACCAGTACCGTGGTGGTTATGACCGTGGCCATCGGCTTCCTGATGCTTACCGCCCCAGCCTATTGGTCGCTGATCCAGGACGCCGTGCCGGACCATCAGGTAGGTACTGCCGGCGGCTTCATGCATGGCCTGGCCAACTTGTCCGGTATCGTTGCGCCAACCGTGACCGGCTTCATCATCCAGTCCACCGGCACCTACAGCAGCGGCTTTGGTCTGGCTGCCGTGCTTGGCATCGTCGGCGCACTGATCGTGGCCTTGTTCGTCGGCCAGAAGCCGGCCCGGCTAGCCAACGTCATCGCTGCCGCCTGAAATGACTGCTACCCACGTTTTACGGGAATACACCATGCCTACGCTTCTAGTCACCGGCGCCGCCGGAATCGTTGGAACCGCCCTGCGCCCATACTTGCGCGAGCGCTTCAACCTGCGCCTGCTGGATCGCCGGCCGGTCACCGAGTTGGCCGCCAATGAAACCGCCCTGGTCGGCGACCTGACCGACCCGGCCTTCGTTCGCCAGGCCTGCGAGGGTGTCGACGCGGTGCTGCACCTGGCCTGTGCCCATGGCACCGACATCCAGTTTCAGGCCACGGTAGAGCCCAACTACCATGCCACCCTGTACCTGCTGGAGGCTGCCCAGCGCGCCGGTGCGCGGCGCTTCGTGTTCGCCAGCAGCCACCATGTGCTGGGCCAGTACCCCACGCAGGCTGCAGAACAGTTCGACGACCACCCGGTGGCGCCGGACAGCTACTACGCGCTGAGCAAGGTGTTCGGCGAAGCGGCCTGCGCCACCTTCTCCCAGCGCAGCGAGCTGGCCACGTTCATCGTGCGCATCGGCAATGCCGACGCCAAGGTCGCCGATGCCCGTCGCCTCCGCCTGTGGACCAGTGCCCGCGACCTGGCTCAGCTGGTGCTGATCGGCCTGGAGCACGCCGAGGTGCGCCACGAGATCGTCTATGGCGTGTCGGAATGCCCCCAGGCGCTCTTCCACAACAGCCGTGCCCGCGCCCTGGGTTACCGGCCGCAGGACAATGCGGCCGAGCACCTGGCTGACAACTTCCTCGCCTATGACGCCATGGCCGCGGTCGGTTCCGGCCGCGACCATGTCGGCGGCGCCTATGCTGGTGTGGCCCTGGCCAGTGTTCTGGAGCAAGCATGAAAATCGTCCGTATCGATACCCAGATCGTCGAAATTCCCTTCCATGATGGCGGCAAGGGCCAGGGCATCACGCCGACCACGTGGCATACCCTGGAGAACGTGCTGATCCGCCTGGAGGACGAGCGGGGCAATGTTGGCTGGGGCGAGGCGTTCGGTTACTTCGTCGCAGACGCCACCAAGGCCCTGATCGACCGCCTGATCGCACCGCTGCTGCTGGGCCGGCAGATAGATGACATTGCCGCCTTCAACCGTGAACTGCAACTGCGTCTGCACCTGTTCGGCCGTTATGGCGTAACGATGTTCGCCATTTCCGGTGTCGACATTGCTCTCTGGGACCTGGCGGCCCGGTGTGAAGGCGTGCCTTTGCACCGGCTGCTTGGCCAGGCCACTCGCGAGCAGGTGCCAGCCTATGCCAGCCTGGTGCGCTATGCCGACGATCAGATTGCCCCGGCGATCTGCGAGAAGGCGTTGGGCATGGGCTTCACCGACATCAAGCTGCATGAAGTGACCGTGCCGGAGATCGCTGCCTGCCGCCGTGCCATCGGCCACGACGTGCCGCTGGCCACCGACGTGAACTGTGCCTGGTCCGTGGCCGATACTCGCGAATGGTTGCCAGCGCTGGCCGACCTCCAACTGTCCTGGTTGGAGGAACCGATCTTCCCGCCGGAGGACTTCGCCACCCTGGCCAGTCTGCGCGGGCAGGGCGTGGCACTGTCGGCCGGGGAGAACTGGTGCACCGCCGTGCAGTTTGAGCAGGCATTGCGCAGCGGCGCCGTGGATTCTGTCCAGCCCAGCGTGACCAAGGTCGGCGGCATTACCGAGTGCCTGCGCATTGCTGCGCTCGCCCAACAGCATGCTGGCGTGGTGCTACCGCACTGCCCGTACTTCGGCCCGGGCCTCATCGCCACCTTGCACCTGGCGGCGGTGCAGCCGCAGGTACCGCAGATCGAATACCTGTTCGTCGAGCCGGCCGGTTGGCTCTACCCGGTAGAGCATCTGCGTCAGGGTAACCGGTTGCAAGTGCCGCAAGGTCCAGGTCTGGGCCTGGACATCGACCTGCAAGTGGCCGAGCGCTTCCGCCGCTAACTCGTCCCGTTAACGCCTCACCGCCGTGCCTCGGCACGGCGGCAGGGGATGTGCATGCCAGTAAAAGGCATTGGAGGTTCTATGCACACCGTGGTTCTGAGCAATGCCACCTGGTCGCTGGGCGTGCTGCCGGCCTGGGGCGGGCGTATCGCCCACCTCAATGCCGAGGGGCTGGACATCCTGCAGCCGATCAGGGCCAACCAGTTCAACCCGCTGGACTGGCCACGGGCCGGCGCCTACCCGCTGATGCCGTACTCCAACCGCATCCGCAACGCGCGGTTGCGCTTCGCAGGCACCGAGCACCCGTTGCCCGCACATCCGGCGGCACTGCCCCATACCTTGCATGGCGTGAGCCACACCCAGCCCTGGCAGGTGGTGGACACCGGTAGCGATCGCTTGAGCATCACCTGCGACTACCAAGGCGCGCAATGGCCGTGGGCGTTTCGCGCCGAACAGCACTTCGTACTCGACGGCGCACGCCTGCGCATCACCCTGGTGCTCGTAAACCTGGGACAAACGACCATGCCTGGCGGCCTCGGGCTGCACCCGTACTTCCAGCGCCATCCCGGCATGCGCGTGCAGTATCGCACCGGGCGGGAATGGCAGATTGACGAGCAGTACCTGGCCACCGGTGCGTACCTGGAGGGCGCCAAGGACTGGTCGATCGAAGCGGATGCCGGCGAGGCGCTCGCGCATTACCAGTCACGCTGGAATGGCCAGCTGCAAATCGATTACCCCAATGGCCATGTGCACCTTCAGGCCTCGCAGGTGCTGAACCACTTCGTCGCGTTCGCCCCGGTCGGCAGTACCTACCTGTGCCTGGAGCCGGTGTCGCATCTGGCTGACGCCTTCAACCAGACCCGCGACAGCTGGGCCGAAACCGGCACCCGTGAACTCGCACCGGGCGAGCGCCTGGAGGCCTCCCTCGAATTCACCTGGCAACACCGCTGACGCAACACCTCACATACCTATAAGAAGAGAACAACAATGAAACACTCCTCGACTGGAGCGGGCTTCGCTCGCGTTGCAAAACCCTTGTCCCTGCTGCTTGGGCTCGGCCCGCTGTATGCCCAGGGCGCGTTCCTCGACGCCAGCAAGGCCAACCTGACCTTTCGCAACTTCTACTACAACCACGACCTGCGCGATTCGACCAAACCTGCCCAGTCGAAGCTGGAGGAGTGGGCTCAGGGTTTCATCCTCAAGGGCGAGTCGGGTTATACCGACACGACGGTCGGGGTGGGCGTGGATGTGTACGCAGGTCTTGGCCTGAAGCTCGACTCGTCGCCCTCGCGCAGCGGCACCGGACTGTTACCGGGGGCCTATGACCGTGCAGGCGGGCCGCGCAATGTCGACCCGCGCTCGGTGGACGATTTTTCCGAGGCCACGGCGGCGGTCAAGTTCAAGTACTCGAAAAGCGAGCTCAAGGTGGGTGGGCTGTTTCCGAAGATTCCGCTGGTCAGTTCCGGCGACGCGCGCCTGCTGCCGCAGTTCTTCGAAGGGGCGATGTTGGACATTCGCGAACTGGAGAACCTCGACATTGGCCTGGGCCAGATGCATAAGGTCAACCAGCGCGAGTTCGCCGGCGCCCGGGATATCCAGGTGGGCAACTACTACAGCGTGTTCAGCGACCGCTTCGATTACCTCGGTGGCACTTGGCGTGCCACGCCACAGACGTCGCTGGGGGTGTGGACTGGCCGCCTGGCAGATGTGTACCAGCAAACCTTGTACACCGGCACCCATACCCTCAAGGCCGGTGACTGGAACCTCTCTGGGACGCTCAACTACCTCGACACCGGCGAATCCGGCAGCGAAAAGGCCGGCCAGCTCGACAGCCGCATGACCTCGGCGATGCTCAGCGCCAACCTGCGCGCCCAGACCTTCCGCCTTGGCTACCAGTACAACGCTGGTGACAGCGCCTTGCCGTTCATCCACGACACCGATCTGCCCGGTGTGGCCAACGCCGTGCAGGTCCTGCGTTTCGACCGTGCCCAGGAACGCTCCTGGCAGGCCCGCTACGACCTCGACTTCGCGGCCCTCGGTGTGCCGGGGCTGACCGCGTTCGCCCGCTACGTAAAGGGCGACAACTTCAAGGTGGCCGGGGAGGACGGCAGCGAATGGGAGCGCAACCTGGACATCACCTACGTGGTCCAAAGCGGGCCACTGAAAAACCTGGCGCTGCGCTGGCGCAACGTCGAGCTGCAGGGCGATGCCACCGGCCGGCGTGATGAAAACCGGGTGATCATCGCGTATACCTTGCCCTTGCTCTGACCTGGAGGATTGCCCGTGGTATCCCGTCCGTTCGACCCTGCCATGCAGGCCTACATCGTCAACAGCCAGCGCTTTGCCCCGCGTGACAACAGCCTGGCGGCCCGGCGCGAAGCCTTTCTCGCTGCATGCCGTGCCTGTACGCCACCGCGGCCGATTGACTGGCAGGTTGCCGATATCGATCTGAAGGGCTTGCGCCTGCGCTGTTACACACCCCCGGGCGAAGTGCCGCCCGGGGGATGGCCGACGCTGTTGTACCTGCATGGCGGCGGCTGGGACCTGGGCAATCTCGACACCCATGACTGGTTTGCCCATGCCCTGATGCAGCGGATGCCGCAGGCGATCGTTGCCGTGGAGTACCGGCTGGCGCCGGAGCATGCCTATCCGGCGCCACTGGAAGACTGCCTGAAAGCTTGGTGCGGTTTGCGCGCCGGGCTTGTCGACCCTCGCCTCAGCACGGTGTGCTTGATGGTGGCGGGGGACAGCGCAGGGGGCACGCTGGCTGCGGGCCTGTGCATGGCTTTGCGCCGTGACGGGTTGAAACAGCCGCTGGGGCAGTTGCTGGTGTATCCGGTGCTGACGGCTCGGCAGGGCTTGCCATCGATGCGTGAGCATGCCGAGGCGCCGATGATGACGGTGGCGGGGTTGGTGAAGTCATTGGCGGGCTTCTTGCCTCAAGCGCTGCAGCGTGATGACCCCTGCGCCATGCCGCTGGAAGCTGAAGACTTTGCCGGGCTGGCTCCGGCGTTGGTGCTGGTGGCACGGGTCGACCCGCTGTGCGATCACGGGCTGGCCTATGTCGATGCACTGGCGGCGGCGGGTGTGGCGGCCCGAGCCTGGGTGGGGGAGGGCATGGTGCATTCAAGCCTGCGGGCATTCGGGGTGGCCGAAGTCGAACAGGCTTGGGATCACATGGCGGCGCAGTTGCTGCGCTGGGCTGGCGATTGACGCGCGCAGCCCTCAGGTGCTTTCGCGCACCACCAGGCTGAAACCCACATCCTCCACCTGTTCCCCGCGCCCCAGGCTCCCTTCGATCCGCTGCAGCAGCAACTCTGCCGTACGCAGGCCAATGCGCCCGCCGTCAACGTTCACCGTGCTCAAGCGCGGGTGGGTATGCGCAGCGAATTCCAGGTTGCCGAAGCCCATTACCGCCAGATCCTGAGGCACGCGCAGGCCATTGGCCTGGGCCTCGGCCATGACCCCTTGGGCGAGCAAGTCGATGCTGCAGATCACCGCGTCCATCGGCACCTTGGCCGCCAGCATTCGGGCCATGGCTTCACGGCCGTGGCCCATGTTTACCGGCACGGCTTCGAGCTCGCAGGCAACCACTTCGACGCTGGCTGCGCGCAGGGTGTCGGTACACGCCTGACGCCGTCGGGTGGCACGGGCGTCGTCGCTCCAGACCATGCCGACGCGGCGGTGGCCGCGCTCGATGATGTGCTGGGCCATGGCCTGGCCGACGGCCTCGTGGGAAAAACCGACCACGGTGTCGATCGGGTCCGCCGCCAGCTCCCAGGTCTCTACCACCGGAATGCCACGGGCGATCAGCTTTTCCCGCGCTTCAGGGCTTTGCAGTTGGCGGGTCAGCACGATGCCGTCAGGGCGGCGGGCAAGGATGGCGTCGATCAATTCCGCTTCGCTGCTGTGTGCCAGGTCCGACTGACTCAGCAGCAATTGGTAGCGTGCGGCGGCCAGGCGCTGGCCGAGCTGGGTGATGGTGTCGACGAAGGCGCGGTTGGCAATGTTCGGCACCACCACGATGACCAGCCGGCTGCGCTGTGAAACCAGGGCGCCCGCCAGCATGTTCGGCACATAGCCGGTCTTGCGGATGGCGGTGCGCACCTTTTTCTGGGTTTTCTCCGACACCAGTTCCGGCCGGTTGATCACCCGGGAAACGGTGATGGGCGAGACCTTGGCCATTTTCGCCACGTCATCCAGAGTGGCGGTTGCCGATTTCGGACCGGTGGAGTTTACGGGGTTTTCCAGCATGCGAAGCCTCAAGGCAGGCGGGTTGGGCGGGTAAATCGATTCTACCGGAACGGCGCACGCTTTCCTGCCCCTTTAAGCTATTCCCAATGCATGGGAATTTCACCCGAACACGCATTTGCAGCCCGCGTGGAATAGGGAATAGGATCAATGACAGCGCTGTCATTTGATAGCGCTGTCATTGGTCGGGGGCAGCTCTCCAGCAGGGCTGCAAGCTGCCAGAATTCGAAGCAGGTGCTGGTGCAAGGCCCTGCACGACGCCAATAAAAACAATGAGGCAATCGCGATGCACAACAATGACACTTACGCCGCCGGGCCTGCCCCCGGCGCCGTGGCCGCGTCCCCCACGGCTACCCGTTATCGCTACCTGATCCTGGCCCTGATCACCATGGTCCTGGCCCTGAGCAGCGGTGACCGCGCCGCCCTGTCGGTGGCAGGTTCCGACATGGGCAAGGAGCTCGGCATCAGCTCGGTGGAAATGGGCTACCTGTTCTCGATCTTCAGCTGGGCCTACGTGATCTTCCTGATCCCTTCCGGCTGGCTGGCTGACCGCTTCGGCTCGAAGAAAACCATGGCCCTGGCCATCTCCGTGTGGTCGGTCTTCACTGTGTGCATGGGCCTGGTGCACTTCGTCGGCATGATCGTGCCGCTGCTGCTGGCTCTGCGCTTTCTCTTGGGCGTGGCCGAAGCGCCGGTGGGGCCTGCCTCGACGCGGGTGATAGCGTCCTGGTTCCCGTCGGCGGAGCGG
The DNA here is from genome assembly GCF_029871175.1 of Pseudomonas sp. BN607. NCBI lineage: Bacteria > Pseudomonadati > Pseudomonadota > Gammaproteobacteria > Pseudomonadales > Pseudomonadaceae > Pseudomonas > Pseudomonas sp. BN607. The sequence goes on along the minus strand of NZ_SSOE01000030.1, from coordinate 175,086 downwards.
GGCATGGCAGGGGCCATCTTCAACAGTGCGCAGTACATCTCGCTGGCATTCTTCACCCCGTTCATGGGCTGGCTGTGTTACGCCTTCGGCTGGGAATACGTGTTCATCGTCATGGGCATTGTCGGCTTCGGCATTGCCGCGATCTGGTGGAAAAACTATTACCTGCCGGTCAGCCACCCGAAGATGAACGGCGAAGAACTCGACTACCTGCGCAAAGGGGAAGCGCTGGTCGATCTCGAAGCCCAAGCCTCGCTGCCCAAAGAAAAACGCCGCAGTTCGTTGGCTGAAGTGGGCCTGCTGTTCAAGAGCCGCATGCTGCTGGGCATGTTCATCAGCCAGTACTGCGTCAGCGCGGTTACCTGGTTCTACGTGACCTGGTTCCCGATCTACCTGGTCAAGGAGCGTGGCTTCGACATCCTCCAGGCGGGCCTGGTGGCCTCCATCCCGGCCTTGTGCGGGCTGATCGGTGCGGTCTCCTCTGGCTTCTTCTCCGACTACCTGCTACGCCGCACGAAGTCTCTGAGCATCGCCCGCAAGACGCCGATCATCACTGGCGTGCTGTTGAGTTCGACCATGATGCTGTGCAACTACGTCGACGCCCAGTGGCTGGTGATCGCGGTGATGAGCCTGGCGTTCTTCGGCAAGGGCTTCGGCAACCTCGGCTTCAGCGTGGTGGCCGACACCGCCCCGCGCGAAATGATCGGCATGACCGGCGGCGTGTTCAACGCCCTGGGCAACACCGCCGGCATCGTCACCCCTGTGATCATCGGCTACCTGCTGCATTCCAGCGGCTCGTTCAACAGCGCACTTATCTACGTCGGTGCCCACGGCCTGCTGGCGGCATTCTCCTACCTGGTGATCGTCGGCCGCATCCAGCGCCTGCAGATTTCCGATTTGACCGGCAAACCTTCCAACGCACAGTGATTCAGAGGACGACTCCATGATCGAAAGCAACGTCTACATCGACCCGAAAATCGCCGCCCTGCAACCCGGGCCAGCCACCACCGACAGCATTGCCTGGATCAAGCTGTCCTACACCGTGCTGCCACTGGGCGCGCCGATCAGCGATGCCAAGGTGCTGACCGGGCGGCAGAAGCCGCTGACCGAAATCGCTTTCATCTTCGCCGAAATCCGCACCCGCGAAGGCCATGAGGGCATCGGCTTCGGCTACTCCAAGCGCGCCGGCGGCCCGGGCATGTACGCCCACGCCCAGGAAATCGCCCCGACCCTGCTGGGCGAGGACCCCAACGACATCGCCAAGCTTTACAACAAGCTGCTTTGGGCCGGTGCCTCGATGGGGCGCAGCGGTCTCACCACCCAGGCCATCGCGCCGTTCGACATCGCCTTGTGGGACTTGAAAGCCAAGCGCGCCGGCTTGCCGCTTGCCAAGTTGCTTGGTGCTCACCGCGATTCGGTGCAGTGCTACAACACCTCCGGCGGCTACTTGTCTACGCCGCTGGAAAAAGTCCTGGAAAACGTACAGACCTCGCGTGGCAATGGTATCGGCGGTATCAAGATCAAGGTTGGCCAGCCAGACACCAGCATCGATTTCAAACGTGTGCAGGCGGTACGCGAGCAACTGGGCGAAGGCTTCCCGCTGATGGTCGACGCCAACCAACAATGGGACCGGGTGACCGCCCAGCGCTTCTGCCGCAAGCTTGAACAGTTCGACCTGACCTGGATCGAAGAGCCGCTGGACAGCGCTGACGTGGAAGGCCACGCCGCCCTGGCCGCGTCGTTGGACACCGCCATTGCCACCGGTGAGATGCTCACCAGCTTCAACGAGCACGCCCAGCTGATCACCGCCAACGCCTGCGATTTCGTCCAGCCCGATGCGCCGCGGGTCGGCGGTATCACGCCCTTCCTGCAGATCATGAGCCTGGCCAGTTTCAAGGGCCTGAAGCTGGCGCCGCACTTCGCCATGGAGATCCACCTGCACCTGGCCGCGGCCTACCCGGAAGAGCCATGGCTGGAGCACTTCGAATGGCTTGAGCCGATGTTCAATGAGCGCCTGGAGCTGCGTGAAGGGCGCATGTGGGTACCCAACCGCCCGGGCCTGGGCTTCTCCCTCAGTGAACAGGCCCTCGCCTGGACCCAGAACAGCGTCGAATTCGGCAAACGCCCGTGAGCAAGCCACGGCGGTGGCGCTTTTGCCGCCATCGCCGTGTATGACCTACCCATAGGAAAATACCATGAGTCACCGTGAAGTGAGCCCCGTCATTCGCCTCGATGCCGCTGACAACGTGGTTGTCGCGCGCGTCGAAATCCCCGCCGGCACCGCCATCCCCGGTGAAGGCGTGACTACCCAGCAGCCGGTACCGCTGGGGCACAAGGTCGCTGCCCGGCTGATCGCCAAGGGCGAGCCGGTACTCAAGTACAACACAGTGATCGGCTATGCCAGCGAAGACCTGCTGCCAGGCACCTGGATGCACAGCCACAACATCGCCTTTGGTGAAACCGACCGCGACTATCGCTACGGCCTGGACTATGTGCCTACCGACATGCTCCCGCTAGAGCAGCGTGCCACGTTCCAGGGCATCGTCCGCGACGACGGCCGGGTAGCCACCCGTAACTACCTGGGTGTCTTCGTGGTCGGCAACTGCGGTGCGACCGTGGCGCGCAAGATCGCCAACCACTTCGACGAGCGCCGCCTGGCCGGCTTCCCGCATATCGACGGCGTGGTGCCCTACGTGCATGAAATCGGCTGCGGTATGGAAATGACCGGCGAGCCGATGGACCTGCTGCGCCGCACTATCGGTGGCTACATCAAGCACCCTAACACCGTGGGTGCGGTGGTTATCGCCCTGGGCTGCGAGCGCAACAACATCCACGGCTTCTTCGAGCAGGAAGGGCTGGTGGAAGGCGACATGCTGAAGAAGCTGGTGATCCAGGACGTCGGCGGGGTGAAGAGCGCCACCGACCAGGGTATTGCGCTGATCGAAGGCATGCTGCCCCAGGCCGATCAGGCTCGGCGCCAACCGGTGTCCGCCGAGCACTTGATGATTGGCATGCAGTGCGGCGGTTCTGATGGTTTCTCCGGCCTCTCGGCCAACCCGGCGCTGGGCGCGGCGGTAGACATCCTGGTGCGCCATGGTGGCACCGCGATCCTTTCGGAAACCTCAGAAATCTTCGGCGTCGAGCACACCTTGACCGCCCGCGCCGCCACCCCGGCGGTGGGCCGCAAGCTGATCGAGCGCATCGAGTGGTGGCTTGAGTACAACCGCGGCCGCGATAGTCAGATCAATGGCCGGGTCAGCCCAGGCAACAATACCGGTGGCCTGGCCAATGTCCTGGAAAAATCCCTGGGTGGCGCGAAGAAGGGCGGCAATGCGCCGCTCATGGACGTGTACGAGTATGCCCATCCGGTGAAGACCCACGGCCTGGTGTTCATGGACACCCCCGGCTACGACCCGGTCTCGGCCACCGGCCAGATCGCCGGCGGCGCCAACCTGATCGCCTTCACCACCGGCCGTGGCTCCTGCTTCGGCTCAGTGCCGGCGCCGACCTTCAAGCTGGCCAGCAACTCGCCCATGTACCAGCGCATGAGCGACGACATGGACATCAACTGCGGGCAGATCATTGACGGCGACAAGACCATTGCCCAGATGGGCCAGGCAATCTTCGAGCGCCTGCTCGCCCATGCCTCGGGGGAGGCGACCAAGAGCGAGCTCAACGGCCTGGGCGAGGATGAATTCTGCCCGTGGCAGATAGGCGTACTCGCCTGAACCGGCCCCTTCGCGGCTAAAGCCCCTCCCACAGGGTTGACCTTGATCTCAGGGACTGTGCAGTCCCTGTGGGAGCGGGCTTGCCCGCGAAGCGGCCCGCCCAGACAACACAACGATAGCGGCCTGCACTCCCGCCCGGCCGAATGGACCAGTCATGCACAAAAACAACAACATCCTGCCTGTTGCCTCACTGCTGTGCTTTACCCTCCCGGCCCACGCCGAAGGCTTTCTGCAAGACAGCCAGGCCTCTTTGAAGGCCCTGAACTTCTACCTCAACCGCGACTTCCGTGAAGGCACGGGCATCTCCAAGCGCGAGGAATGGGCCCAAGGCTTCATTCTCGATTTCCGCTCTGGCTACACCCCTGGCACCCTTGGCTTTGGCCTCGATGCCCTCGGCATGCTCGGCCTGAAACTCGACTCAGGCCCAGGCCGCAGTGGCACCGGCCTGCTGCCGGTAGGCGACGATGGCCGTGCCCCGGACCAGTACAGCAAATTCGGCCTCACCGCCAACGCACGCCTGTCGAAGACTGAGTTGAAGATCGGTACCCAGTTGCTCAAGTACCCGACCATCGCCTCCAGCACCGGTCGTATTCTACCGCAGACCTTCCAGGGCGGTGTGCTGACCTCCAAAGAGCTGGACAGCCTGACCTTCACCTACGCCCAGATCGACCGCACCACCAAGCGCGACTACTCGCACAGCGAGGCCATGAGCCTGGTCAACAAGAACGGCCGCTTCAGCGGCACCCCCGAGGCCGACGACTTTCGCATGGGCGGCGTGGACTACGTGGTCAACCCCAACCTGAGCCTTAGCTACCAGTACGGCGAGCTAGCCGAGGTTTACGGCCAGCACTATCTCGGCCTGCTTGGCAGTACCGCGCTTGGCCCCGGTAAGCTGGCTCTGGATGCGCGTTACTTCGTCAGCAACGACAAGGGCCAGGCCATGGCCGGTCGGGTCGACAACCGCACACTCAACGTGCTGCTCAGTTACAGCCAGGCCGGGCATACCTTCGGCGTCGCCTACCAAGGCATGTCCGGCTCCACGGCCATGCCTTACCTGATCGGCACCGACGCCTACCTGACCAACTACATGATGGCCGCCGACTTCATGGAAACCGGCGAGCGCACCTGGCAACTGCGCTACGCCTACGACTTCGTTGCCCTGGGCATCCCAGGGCTGACGTTCTCGACCCGATACAACCATGCCGATCATGCCAACCCGGTCACTTTCGCCGGGGAAGGGCGCGAGTGGGAGCGTGATACCGACCTGGGTTACACCATCCAGTCCGGGCCGCTGAAGAACGTCAACGTGCTGTGGCGCAACGCCGCGCTGCGTTCCAACTATCAACGCGATATCGATGAGGACCGGCTGATCGTGAGCTACACCTTGCCGCTGTTCTGATCGCGCAGGTCATGTACGAGGATTAATCGCCGGGTATTGGCGGTGAGGCCGGTAAAGACTTTTACCGGCTTTTTTTAACATCTCAGGTGCTGAGTGGAAATCTCGACCGGTTTACCCATTGGCCCCGAGGCAATCTCCTGATGGTTGGCCCCGGTCTTGAGGTAGACCGCTATCGGATCCGCGCTCCAGCGTCCCAGCCCGCGATAAGGGTCGCCGGTGACTTCCGGTGCGTAGCTGCCGAGCAGCTCGGCACCCTGCAGGTAATGACCGATGTCGCCACCGAGCAGGTTCTCCGGCGTATGGCAGGCTGCGCAATGATAGCGCCGTCCACCGGGTAACGCCGCGGTTCCATTGCGCGGTCTGATCGGGCTGCGGCACGAACGGGGTGTTGTCGAACAACAGCAGATTCCAGCTCAGCAGGGCCTGGCTAATGTTGAAGGGGAAACCTAGGGTGTTGGGTGTGGGCGCCTACTGGACCGTTAATTAGCGCATCCCAGCCATCAGGAGGGTTGCCGCGGCCCAGCATCTTCTCGAATACGGCGTAGGGGGCGGATTTGCTGCCTGCAGGCCGTAGGGTGTTTTCGGCATAGACCCATGTTGGATCTTGAGTTATAGCGAAAGAACAGCCGAAGGCGCCTCCCGATTTTTGCCCGCCGCCATTGCAATTTGAGTAGCTGTAAAGTCACTCCGTCATGGAACAACAGTGTCCAGCCATGTCTGGTTTTCTGCTGATCAAGCATAGGCGGGGAGGACGCTCAATAGCGCCGCAGGATGAGTTACACCACTTCCTGGGACACGATCCTAGGAGAAGGCAGAAATGATCAGCCAACAAGCATGCGCGAAGCCCTTAAAGACTGTCAGGGTCCCCGAAGAACATTTGGATTAGCCTCTAAAACGGTGTTTTCAGCTAAAAAAACTAGAAATATACCCGCAAAAATACCCTCGATACCCTCACATGGATCCGCGATCTAGAATGGCGATTTCTGACGGCTACCGAGATGGAACCAGATGGAGCTCAGTGTACCTCCGTGGCGAGGGCGGCGGAATCGAGATGGATCCTGTTCGTATGCGATCGCTTGGCGGGGGCAGGCTACCATCGCTGGTAAAGTGTTCCGTGCGGGGGACAGAAGCTGCCAACGGATGTGTGATGGTTTCTGGGTTCGAATCCCTACGCTTCCGCCACTAATTTTCATTAAAGCCCTGATTTTTCGGGGCTTTTTTGTGCCTGTAAGTTTTTGGTCCCCCATCTGGTCCCCCATTTTTAGCTCGGATTCCTTTGGCCTTCTAGGGACTCTGTTGGACCGTCTTGTGTTCATAATGACCATTGATGAAATTGTTTCTGCAGAGCAAAACCGCCAGAGGTAAGCCTGCGCCTCTCGGAGTAGAAGCAGCGCTATCGGCCTTGCTGACTCAGGGAGCTCTGCCGCTTAGGACAACTGGCGAAGTAGGTATCCGGATCGGCGTGCCTTCTTGTAGTCGACACCCCCCCTTGAAAGGGGCACGGGCCAAATTGGCTTCGGATCGTCCTCGGCCGCGCCTACGTCACGATCAGTGGGCGCAAGGCAGCAGCTACCCGATCATCTATCAGGACGTTCGGTTTGCCGTCACTACGGATTAAAGGATCATTGCAAGAGAATCTATCAAGCGGCAGAGCGTTGATCTCTTAACGATTGCCCCCAAGGATGACGTGGTAGTTGTACCGGCTGGTTGTGATTGGGTGATGGCATTCTGTTACTATCCTGCGCCGTGAAATTACGGATCACATGCTGCAGCGGGAGGCGCTTGTAAGGGTGATGGATAACACAGACTCAAATGCGGTTCATGAGGCGACGGCTGCCGCGTTGGGATTTTACTACCAGAGCCAGTTTGCGTTACTGACACTCCTCTCTCAGACGGGTGACGACGCTGCAGTGGCGGTGGAGAGGCTCGACGATGTGGAGCTGAAGGCGAATGGGCAGACGCTGCTCTACCAGCTGAAGCACTCTGTCCAGGCAAATCCGCCTCCTGTCACTCTGGCATCAGTCGCGCTTTGGAAGACGATTCGCGTTTGGATCGATGCCTTACGGTTAATTTCGCTTGCCGACACGACATTCCACCTCGTATCGGTGGGAAAGGTACCGAGCGACTGTCCTCTGACGGCACTTTGTGATTCAACGACCAATCGAAAGGCGTTGCTGAAAGCGATGACCGAGGAGGCCACTCGGGTTGTCAAAATGAGGGCAGAGGCAAAAGCCGCTGGTGGCAAGCTTCCTCACGCAACGCGTGCTGCGGGTTGCGAAGCCTTCCTTGCATTGGATGCCTCTACCAAGCTGAACTTGCTCAGGCGCATTCGTATTCAGCAGGACAGCGTCACCATCGATCAGATCCAGAATGAAGTCGCCAAAAGGCTGCATATTTTGCCAAAGCAACAGCGGGTTCAGGTTGCTGAGCGGCTGCTGGCATGGTGGGATCAGCAAGTCGTCTACACCATGTGTGACAGGCGCGACCGGGTCATCCAGTGCAGCGAGTTGCAGCACACCATCTCTGAGATTTCGGCACAACTGGAAGACGATCAACTCATTGCTGACTTCGATACGGTTTCCCATCCGGATGATTATCAAGCTGATGGCATGTTGTATCGCCAGATAGATCTGGTCGGTGGCAAACCCTTGGATGTGAGCAAAGCGATTCGCGAAGAATGGCGAGCGAAGATGCAGCGATCCAAGTGGATCGAGCGTAACCCCAGTATGCGCTCCAAGATTGCGGGTTACGACGCAAAGCTCACAGAGTTCTGGGAAGACCTGCATTCCGAGATTTTCGAGGATTGGGAAGATCTTGAGGCTGGAGAAGTGGAGGCAAAGGGTTTGGAGCTATTGCGCTGGACTCATAAGCATGCCCCGAACCAGGTCGAGCCCATCTCTAAAAGCTGGAATGGCCATTACTACGTCCGAGGCTCTTACCAAGTGCTGGCGATCGATCTCGAGGTGGGTTGGCACGCCAACTACCGCAAGCTGCTGGAGGACTAGGGCATGGCTATTGCGCATGACATTTTCGCCGAGACTAACCCTGCCTACTGTGCTGCACTCTTGGCAACGTTTGTTGGCGGCTACCGCAGTCGTAACGGCACGGATCCCGATATCTCGCTCTGCTATGCAGCGCTCCCTCTGGCGATCTCCGGAGACCTTGCATCGACGTTTGACCGCACCGACCGCCGGACGGGTCTTCTGGAGTGGCTACGCAGAAGCCCGGCCATTCAGATCCGACTTGCAGACCGTATAAACGGTTCGCTCGATATCGTGACCGAAGCGATCCGCTTTGCCTGCTTCAGCCATCTGCTGACGATCGATACAGAGGGGCGATTGGTTCCCGGTGCCGAAGCTGTGCCGAAACATCTCCCGAAGCAGTTCAGCGAGAACACTCAGCAAATTTTCAAGAACATTGACCGCCTGGGCTGCTGGATAGCTTCGGCAGGTTCTACAAGGACGGCATTCGACATGATGGGCCTGGAGCTATGAGCCGCTGGAACATTTCGGACATTTTCTTCATCGGCGAAGGCGGAAGGGTTCGCATACTCGACCTGAAACCGGGAGAGGTGAACATCATCACCGGTGCATCCGGTACGGGTAAGTCGACGTTGATCAAGGCGATTGACTACTGCCTTGGCTCGAGCAAGTGTGAGCTAGCCGCCCATGTCAAACGCCACAGTGTTGCGGTTGGCTTGAAGTGGGTGATGGGTGACGCACAGATGATCACTGCTCGTCTGATTCCACCTGTAGGGCAGACCACCAGTACTCGAATGTTTGTGAGCAATGGGCGAGATCTTCCCATTCCTTGCACTTTGGAAGAGTTGCAGGGCGCCACCACGATCGCTGCCGGTAAGGCGTTCATCGAGCGGGCATTCGGCATCGGGGGCTTGCCAGAGTCCTCAAATGATCCAACAGCCCGCAAATGGCGGCCCAGTGTGCGCCATGCGACGGCGTACATGTTTGTCCCTAAGGATGTCATCTACAACGAAACGGCACTCTTGCATGGGCTTGATCAAGCCGACGAGGCGCTGAACATTATTGAAACCATGCCCTACTTCTTGGGTGCGGTGAACGAAAACACCGTGCTGCAGGAGCGGCGGCTGCGTGATCTTCGTAAAAAGCTTGAGAGCGAGGAGCGCAAGCTCAAGAACCAGCGGGGTACCAGCAGCGACTACAAGAAGTTCGCCATGCGGTTGTTGCTGGATGCTCATCACTACGGGCTGTGTGATTCCCCATCGGACACTGCGACCGAGAGTGAGCTGGAAGCTGCCTTGATTCGTATCAAGAATGCAGAGCCCGGAGCGGGCAAAAACCCAGAAGAGACCGAGCTGAGCAGCCTTTATACGCAGCGCCGTAGCCTGCTTGGCGATATCGAAAACGTCCGGCGTAAGTCCCGGGCGACCCGCAAGACTTTGCAGGATATGGTTGAGTTTGAGGGCGCGGTACGCCGACAGTACGAGAAACTGAAGATTGCTGAACATCTTCAGCCAGTGGCTACTGCATGTCCTGTGTGCGATACGCCGAGTGAGCGCGGTGTAGCGATTGCTGAGGCCATCCAACGCTCCATGAACATCGTGCGTTCAGAAACCGTGGCCGTCGAGAATGTCCGTCCACGGTTTGTGGAGCATGAAGACTCGTTGCAGATGGAGCTCTCCCGACTGAATCTCACGCTCAACGGTGTCGATGAGCGTATCAAGACGTGGATCAGGCAGAGCGAGGAAGCCAAAAAGCTAGACAGTCTTGCTCAGTACTGCGTGCAGCTGACGGGTAGAATTCAGCAGTTCATGGAGATCTACCCTTCTACGCCGATGCCTGGCCCCGACCTTGAGGTTCTGCGTGAGCAGATTCAAGCGCTGGAAGGCCTCTTGGATGGTGATTCCAAGCAATTCCTGGTATCCCGCGCCGAGCGCAAGATCTCTCAATATCTGTCCGAAGCCTTCGCTGTGCTACCGACGGTGAAGCCTTGTATCGGTGCTGAGCTTGAGTTCTCGTCCAAGCCGCCGGATATCGCGATCATCGAGAAGGACTCCGGCGCTGTGTTGAGGCTGCCTGATGCCGGCTCCGATGAAAACTACTTGGCCATCCATATCGCGCTTTCCTTCGCCATCCAGAAATACCTTGGCCAGGTGAACGCCCCAGTGCCAGCATTCCTTGCCTTTGACCAAATCAGCCGACCTTACTATCCACAGCGCGGGGAAGACGAATCTGATATTGGTGAAAATGAGGAGGTCTCGGCCATGCGCAAGCACTTGGACTTCTTGTTTACTGCGACTGCTGAGCAGAAGGGACTGCAAGTATTGCTGATCGAGCATGCATTCTTCGGTGATGACGAGCGCTATGTCGCCGCTACTCGTAAACGTTGGAACAAGATTTCGGGGGATGCACTGATACCCTTCGACTGGCCGAAAAGAGCGGATTCGCAGTGATGCGGTCGCTCGCACTCGAATGGTTTGGGGGCGGCTGGGAGTGAGTACATAAGCCAGATCCATAATTGACCGTAACAGAAGTCAGGTTGAGTTCGTGACCTGACTTCTATTGCGGTCAGTGAGTTTACGGTGCAGGCGCTTCCCAGTAGCCTTTGCGGATGAGCAGCGAGCCTTCCCTGTTAGCAGGCCCCCCGTGAATGTAGGCGCGAGATAGCCCTTGATTGAAGGTTTCGCAGCCGATTTCAATCTGCACGCAGCCGCTGCAGGAGTTGCCGACGTCCGTGCACACGGGGTCGAAGGCGCAGTTAAAGGCAAACATGCTTGCGTCGTCAAACCAGGACTGTAGGTAGTGCTGGAACAGGGTCAGCAGCCCTCCCGCGGTGTAGTTTTGGACTGACGACACGTACAGGATGACCGACAAATCCATGGGGATCAGGTATTCCTGGATGCTCTTGGAGTCATACCCGGTATGGCGTCGCGCAGTCAGCATGAGCGCATGGCTGATCGAGTGCAGCAGGTTGAAGGGGGCGCCTTCTTCAGGGTTGCGTGCCGGGATTTCCCTGGCTGCCTTGCCTGGGTGCATGGCCAGGACGTGATAGTGGCTCAGCAGGTGGGCGTGACTGCGAGCTTTATCACCGAGTACGTCGTCGCCTGGTGATTCAAGATATGCCGAGTCGATACACCACCTGAGTACCTTGCGAGGATCCAGACGGATCCACAAGGCTTCAGTTTTTGCCGACATCGCGTAGATCGATGTTTTACCTTTCATGCCCTCATCGACCCGATCGGCAAAGGCGTTGAGCACCACAGGAGGTGCCTCAGGGTTGATCGTCGGCGTGCTTCGCTCCCGTGAGTACCCCAGTGTAGCCAAGACCACTCGAAGATCGGGAATGTGAGTGATCGAATCGATCCCATAGCGTTCTTGAACGCTTTGCCACTGGATTGCCAGCAAGTCCTTTTGTGCGATATCCGCGGTTTCTTGGATCTCCTGCTCGATCGTCTTGCCTTGAACGTCGTGAGGCAAGAAGACTGCTTCGAGTGTGCGCCGATTGCCGACCAACTCGATCAGTGTGGTGAGTTCCGGGATGAGGTCACGTACCGTTCGGAAGCATCCGGAAGATGCGGCGAGCTTGCCCTCTATCTCGGCCACTTCCTTCCGAGCGGAGTCCAGTACGATCGTCATGTCGTCGTCATCTGCCGCCATGACCTCGAACTTCGCGATGCTGAGCTTTTTTCGCTCCAGCAGCGAACGCAGGGCAGCCTGTTCATCTGCATCACCAACGTTGGTCGAGAGCAGCAGGTCAAGCTTCTGCTCAAGCTCACGACCAGACAGCCGTTTTAGCAGCGCGAGCGCCACGCCCTCGGAGACATCCTGGGCCAAGCCCTCTGCGCCCTCTGGCGCGTTTTGCAGGCATTGCAGGAGGCTTGCAATGAGCTTGCCCCTATCTTCGCTTAATGCGATGTACTGGGTGCTCTGGGCATAGAATGATTCACCACTGGTGAGAGGCGTGCCGCGCTTCTGAATCTCGGCGCCGAACAAAGCGGTGCAGGCAGGGCAATCGTCCTGGTATGACCCCGACAGTTTCTCTCCGGTCTCCACGTCGAAAAACGAAGAGTGGAAGAACGTGCCCGCATCCTTGTAACCGATGTTGCTGGATCGACGGGCAGGGTGCGGGATGTGGACGGGGCTTGCGTACCCGCAGCGATGCACTGAAACGTAAGGGAGCTGGATCATTTCTCCCGAACAACCGCTGCGTTTGCAGGGGATGAAGCTCCTGCCGTTGTGCTGTCTGATCCGGGACTGCATTTTGGAGAGCGTCCGGTCCTCTGGTTCACGAGCATCGTAGTAATCGAGCACCTTGCATCGTTTGCAGGTGAGGATCAGCGGTGCTGGCGAGACGAAGATTTCTGATGGAGATTGGATTTCAAGTCGTTTCTTTTCCGCGGCGGTCATGAAAGTTGGGTCGACTTCTCCACCGGCGCTCTCCCAGTCGTGCACGAATGTCAGAACAGCTTCGCGCAACTGCTCCTTATCAACGCCTTCCAGCGCCGTTCCGCTGTTGTTGAGGATGCCCATGACGCGTCCGTACGCCTGGTTTCGCAGGCGGGTGTAGGCCCCTGGGAGGAAGGCTTCCCTGAATAGGCGGCTGCGGCTTACATATTCCTTGTCCATGCTTCCTTCCTCACCTGGCCATAGCCATGAATACTTGATCAGCCGCACTGTTGACCGGCTTGATCACAATCTGGTTTTCGATATCGCGGAATGAGCGGAAGGGGGCGTACCCGAAGATGTCACCTAAGGCGTCGCTCAGCGTTTGCTCGGTCTTGCTGCCTGGCCACCGCTCCAGCTCGAAGAATGCATTGTCGACCCGACCAACCAGGGCGGCGTTGAAGCCGGTGATGACCCGCGAGTCGAACGTATCGACCAACCCTGCTGGAATGCGCAGTGCATTGATCACAATGTTCTTGATCTCTGAGGCCGCGGCCTTGCCTTTGTCGCTTCGCAGCAACGTAACGAGGTCTTTCACCCTGTGACTCAAGTCGCCTCCCCAGCGTTGCTGCGGGGCCCAATTGAGCAGCACCGCGGACATCACGCCGGGTAAAGTGCGGTCGATGATGTTGGGCGCGAAACGGTTGATCGGTACCGAGTCCACCAGGCGATCAAGGAACGTGTGGTAATCACCGAAGTTCATGAACACGCCCGACTCGAACAGCTGGTGAGATGACAGCACGCAGAGCACAATGCCAGGGTGCACACGTCCACTTCGTGCAGAAGCCTGGATGTACTCTGCTGTCGATTTCGGCCAGCCTGCGACGATCATGAAGTTCAGTTCCGCAATGTCGACACCGTGCGACACTACGCTGGTGGCAATGATGTGCCGACAAGTGTCATCTGCACCCTTGGTTTCGACATGGCGAATGGCGTCGAGGATCATGTCCAGGCGGGTCTCGCCATCTAGAAGCCGTGCCTTACGCTCAGCACCGGTCTTGCTGTTGACCTCCTCCATGTAGCGCATGATCTCGGTGATGCTGCGCTTGCTGTTGGCATACACCAGATCAGTGTTCAGGTTTTTCTCGATGTAGAGCAAGGCATCTTGGCTCTGGCCGCTGGTTAGACCAATCGCCTTAAGCAGTTTCGCGTCCGCATGTGCAAGCTTATCCCGCCAGTCGTCTACCTGATCCAAAAAGCGAGAGCTGGCTTCAGCCACGGCTTTCATGGCCACGCGGCCTCGACCGATGGGGAGAATCCCGGCAAACCAGCGTCGAATCAGGTGGGAGCCTGTTTCATCATCCTTCGCTTTGCGGGCATAGAAGGACTCGCCTTGATTGACGCCCGGGGCTGGGAAACGAACGGCATTGCGCAGGTACAGGTGGTGAATGTGGTCATCGAAGTCCTTGATGGTCGCTGTTGCTGAAAGCACTTTGGGCGCACGACCGCCATGGCTGATTTGCAGTGTGCTGAGTAAGGTCTCGTAGTGGGCGTCGAAGTTACCCAAGGACTCTCGAAGCAGGTGCAGCTCGTCCTGTACCAGCAAGGAGAAGCCCGGGTCTTTCATGGGGGCTGTGGGCACAACCCTGATCGTGCTCGTACGGGTATTGTTGCCGCAATCCAGGGCTTCCCATTTTTCAGCGCGGTGCTCGATTCGGCGGTGTTCGCATTTGGATCGCTGGGAGAATCCGTGCTCAGGGCAGAAGTAACGTGCACCGCCAAAAAAGTTCACGAAACGATGGTTGTGACCGATGACGGCGAGCTTGTCCACTGTACCGACCAGGACGGAAGGCAGGTACCGATAGCACTCTTCATCCGAGACGTAGATACCGATCTCACCCCGTATGCCCTCGCCATGTTCTCCCGGTTCGGCCTGGCAGTTCGACCAGCACTCGGGGTTGCTGCAGACATGCTTGATACGCGCGCGAGCCATGTCGGTGGCAATGCTGATGGAGTCCGCGATACCGCAGTATGGGCAATCAGTGATGAATTGGTAGGACTTGAGGCGCTCATCGCTGAACGATGGCAGGAAGGCCTTCTGCACGTCTTCGCCATACGTACTACTGACCCGGTTTGGGGTACCTTCACCGGTGTAGTAGCCAATGGTGAAAGGCCAGCCGTTCAATCGCTCGCGCTGGCGCAGAATATTGGTTTGGGCGAGGACGTAGGATAGCCGTTGGAACTGCTGAACGGACAGCATCCGTAACGGGAATCTGAGCCAGGCAGTGGTGCCGAAATCACGCCCCTTCAGTCGGCCATAAAGCAACGCCATGCTGATGATGCCGAGGTAGGCTTCTGTCTTGCCGCCCCCGGTGGCGAACCACAGCACGTCTGCTGTTTCCATGCTTCCACGAAGCTCATCCGGCGTGGCGTGCCGTTCGTAGATCGACCGTATCTGCGAGAGAATGAAGCCGAGCTGGAACAGGTGCCATCCCGTGAACCGTTTTCCTTGGATCATGATGGCTGCGCCCATGGCTTCGTTCATCCACTGGAAGCATTGGCGCAGGTCGTCATGTTTGCGCAGGAGCTCAACACCGTCTCGGATTCGACGGGTCTCCTCCTGAAAGGCATCACGGTCAGCGAGAGCCACTTCCTTGTCTGCCATCAGACTGGCTGACTCCAAATCGCTGATTCGGGTTGCCCACTCCCCAAGGTAGCGCTCTTGGGTTTTCAGGAAGCTGTCGCACACCTTGAGTGGATCACGTGCGAGCATTTCATAGCTCGGCGCATAGTCCATATCCACTTCTTCGGGTGATGGGGCATCAACACGGGGCTGCGCGGAAGTCGGCATCCCATCCGTCATGAACAGCTTTTTTTCCACCTCAACGACTGCGCAGCTAATGCCGTATCCTGGCAATCCATCATCATCGCGGTAACGGTACTCTTCCGGCTGCAGGCGGTGAGGCACCTTGTAATTCTCGCCGGCAACGAGCTTGGTGAGAAGGCGAGCATCGAGCAGATAGGGCGCGTCGACACCAAATGCCCGAGCGTGGTCAGTGGTCGTCTGGTTCTCCAGGAACACCTCAAGCAGGAAGCTGCCCTGTGCGTTCGCGCCGAATGCTGATGGAGTCGGACGCAGACGTGCGCGCAGGTTGATTGAGTAGTTGAGGATCGCATTGCGGTCTTCGGCGATCTGCTCGTGTACGGTGCGGTTCAAGCTCGTCTGATCGAGCAGAGCGGTGTCGCTCCAGTTGTAGCCAAACCTCGCGTTGCCATTCGAATTTGTGTGGCAACGCCGCATGACCCGCGGATCGCTAACCCATCGCTGTTGTTCCGCATTCAGCACGGCGTTGATTGCTGCTTTCCCTGATACCCACTCGTTGGGCCTGCCGGGATCAAGATCCAGCATGATTGATGAGAAGCTCACCGTGTAGCGCTTGAACGCCTGGGGTAAGGTTTGCCCCCTTCTTGGCGAGCCTGCATCGAGTACCAGGTTCTTTTCAACACTACGCAAGTCGGGAATGTAGCGGTGCACCACGTCGAATTGGCCGCTCAGTTCACACTTGATCCAGCCTTCCTTGTCGGGTGAGACCAAAAGCACAATGCCGATCGAGTTTGGTGGTTGCGGCCCGGTATAGGCCGGATCTGGAGCTGCACCCAGGCAACCAACCAAACTGACGCGGCTGGGTTCGATGCCGTCGTACAGCTTGCCGTCTTGGGGCAGGACATCGACGTCTTTGTCGCTCAGTCGCAGGCGCATCTCATCAAGAAAAGCAGCCGTCAGGCCCATTTTTTCCCGGTAATTGAGAGCCATGATTCATCCTTAAGATTGTGTGGTTTCCAGATGCTTGCCGGCGTGATGGATGACGAGAAGCTTGTCATCGGCATCCCAGTCGAAATGAATGCGCAACGTCCGTGAGGGATCGCGCGCTTTTCCAAGGCAGAAGTGCCTGTCCATGTTCGCGGGTTTGCCTTTGTACTGGCGGTTGTCCGCGTACATGCCCATCGTCACCGCGGACATTTTGGGTACAAAGTCGATGCTCTCTTGCTTGAAATGCTCAAGCACATCATGGAGGCGGCCCGTGTTCGTGCTGTAGTGGTCGTACAGCTTGGTGGCCATCAATGACAAGCAAGCCCGGAATTTCGGGTGGTCACGGTAAACCGAGTCCCGCAGGGATTTGATAGCCGGGTTGGTCATGTAGATTCGCCCAGGATGCGCGTCCGTAACCCCTGAGGCGATGTCGATCAAGTCTTCCTCTTTCGATGAAATGGCTTGGGTAGTCGCCACGCGAATCGACTTCACCACCGCAAGTTCGATCATGTCGTCGAAGGCCCGTCCATCCAGGGTCAGTTCGCCGATCTCGACCGTGGTTGCACCTGCACTTCGTTCCAGAATGGCCTTGCGCAACTGTTTCCCCACCTGCTGGTGAGCAGTGCGTACGTGCTCGATGGCGTTAGCTACCAAAAGTGCAGCGTTCTCTGGGTTCTTTGCGCCGGAAAGGCGGGCGAATACGGTAACTGCTGCTCGGTCGCGGGGCCCATAGACCTTGTGGCGATACCAGTTGCCTACTGTTGCGTCGCAGACCTTCACCTTGCCCTTGCGCAACTGGGCTTGTACCTGGACGACCGTCAGTCGCGCAGAGACCGTGTCGACCATGGTTCTCCACCGGTTGGCGGCCCTGAGGAACTGCTGCATACCCTCCGAAAGAGCCACCATATCGAATAGCTTTTCTTGGGTGGCAATGCGCTCATCAGTGTGCCGGAGCAAGATGATGTGATCACCCTCACTCAGCTCGTCCGCAGGCGTTGGATGGATTTCCTCATCCCGAAGCACAAGCACCGGTCGTGTTTTGCTCCAGGGCAACTCGCTCTGCGAGTTTTCGAGGGAGATCCAGACCAGGTCTGGAGTCAAGGCCTCGCCACTTTGCACTGGAGCCGTAGGCTCAGCGGGTTGTTCCATGAGCATGTCCAACCAATTGCTGTAGTCCATCTCCAGTGGGATGGAGGCTTCTCGCTCTCTGGACGGATAGTGGCTGCAATCTGTGGTGTCGGTCACGTCCAGCGACAGGGACGGTGGAAGCGTATCGATATCGCTGCATCGACGACTGCTCCAGCCGAGCAGCCAGTGAGTCAGCTTGTCGCCATCGAGACGGCTCTGAACGCCGTGTTTTGCCCACCACAATTGCAACATGCGCTCTACAAATGGCTTTTCATACTCGTAGGTGGGGATGGTCAACCGGCGACAGGGCGTTGCCAGCCAATGCTGTCGATTTGGCCAAAGCATCCCCGTGATGATCACTTCATCGACAGCCCCGGAGAACTGTCGATAGGCTTTCACTCCGTCCATTGCGGTTATCTGAACGGTCTCGCTCCAGCCTTCGTCGAGTTCAGTGTCGAGCCAGTTCTCCAAGGCTGCTACTTCATGGGGGCTGCCGCACAGCACCAACGTATAGGCCTTGTTTGTGCAGCAGACTTTGAGGTGCTTCAGCAGCCAGCTCGCTTTGCCTGTAATGGACTGCATGAGCAGTTGATGCAGGTTTCTCAGCTGCTGAATCAGACCGCGGGAGCCCATTTCGGACTCACCAAATAGACAGCTTCCCTTCTCGGTGATTTGTAGCCACCGTTCCAGGCAGCGAACAGGAAAAAGTCCCGGTCGGGTCGCTGCCTGTAAGGCTTGCTCAAGATAGGAAAGGGGGACGGGCAATTCGTTTAGGCTGCGAAAGACTTTCCCGATGATTGCCAGCCGCTCTTTCAGCACGGCGTCCTTGCGATCCAGGTCACGGCGCAAGCCAAAGAAGCGATCAGCAAGCTGCGAGAGCTCCGTGTTTGCTCGACGATCCTGGATCACGTTCAGCATGAACTGAGGGTCGGATCTGGCAGGGGATGTCAGAGCCACTTTATCTTCAAGCCGCATCACCCATAGATGACTGCGTGTTCCGTTCGAGCGCATCCTCTCCAAGGCGTCGCTGTCTCCGAGGGAGAGCAGCGTGATTCTGGGGACGTCAGGGAAGCTTTCCGAGAGTGCGCTGTCTACGGCAGCGCTGTTTTCATTGCCTCCCCGCGTCCCATCCACGACCAGGACGAAGGGTTTGCTTCCTTTACCAATCGCCTCGACCAGTTCCATCACGTCCGAGGAGCCGTCCACGACCAGGGTTTGGGACGCGGATGCCTTGTTGCGCTTGAGGTCGGAAGTACGCAGTACGCGAGCGCGTAAAGCCGCCACACGCGAAAGGTCGTGGAAGCCTATACGGGGTCGGGAAATGAATACGATGTCCGGACACTGCTCCATGTTGCCGGGGTTGAGCCAGGGCGAGCGTATGCCCCCCTGCAAGGAATCCAGGCGGATTCGATGCAGATAGACCATCAGCCGAGTGATGCCTTCCCCGCCCATCAGTGGCAGTGCAATTGCCACTGACTGACCGTATTTCAGGGCGCGCCCGACCACCGCGAAACTTGCACACTCGGCTTCATCAGGCGCCGGCAACTTGATTGATGACCACGCTTCTGAAGCAGGATGGAGCAGTTCACCGGCAGGAACGGCGCCCCAGGCTCCTCGCATCACCTGCACCCAGTCTGATTGACTTGTTGTTTGCTGGGTCATGATCAGGCCTTGGCTTCATGAGGGGTATTGATGAGCAGGGCGGCCTTGATGCTCTGAGGGATGCGGTAGAAGTTCTTTTTCTGAACGCGGCAAGGCTCAATCAGGCGCAGACGGGTCAGCCAGCGAAGCGCTTGCTGTGGATCGACATCCCCATAGTCGTCCATTAGTTGCAGCTCAATATCCTCTTCATCAAAGCGTTCCTGCTCACAGAGCGCGCTCAGCACATGCCGCCCCCAGCTCACTGCGGTTACGCCGGTTTTGCCGAGGAATTCCTCCATGCTCTTTGGCTTGGCACTGAGTACCGAGGTATAGGCCGCACCGAAGCCGCTCACCTTGACCACATCTTGCTTCTTCTTCTTGGCAGCCAGCAGCCTATCCAGAGAGAAGTACCAGCCCTGGCTGTAGCTTTCCAGGGTATTAGTCGACGTGGAGGTATTCTCAAGGTTGAGCTTGTTCAGCAGATGAGCCAGTGCGGTCTTCTTCCAGATATCCAGGGCAATGAAAGGCTGCATGGTCTCCCGACCCTGGGTAAGCTGAGGGTTCGACTCCCACTGCCACAGGGCGCGTGGCGACATCAGGAAGATGACACGTACACGGTTGCGCTTGGCATTGGTGCTCAATCGCGCTTCGTGCGCTACGTCCAGCAGATCCAACATCATGCTGATCGGCTGCTCGCCGGTGATCTCTACAAAGAACATGATGTTCTTGCGAAGCGCCTGAACACCGATGACGCTTTCGACCAGTTGCTTCTTGAACTCGCTGGCGGAGCCGAGATCGGTGTCTTTCTTATGGGCTGGGACGTAGCGACCAGAATTCTGGTTGGTAGTCAGAGCAGGCTCTTCTTCCCCGATCGCCAAGAGAGACTCAAGCATCCAGTGAGGATCCAGCCCCAAGGCCTCCGATCCGGTGATGATGCCCACGGAGTAGTTCGACGAGCGTGCCTCAATAGCGCCAAACGTAGGCTTTTCGCGCACCTCTTCGCTGATGAGCAGTTTCTCGTCTCGCAGCGTGAGCGGGGAGGGGCGTGGTGCGTTAATCGGGTAGGCATGGGCGGACAATGGATCGTTCTCATTGATCGCATCCACAGCAACCAGCAGCTTGTCTTCAATGTTCTGCTGGCCACCAACCAGGTTCATGATGTTGGCGTTGCGCAGCGCATACTCCTTGCCTCCCTCGGTACGTCGCATGTACTGCAGTACGCCAAGGCCGCACAGTTCATCCAGGAACGCCTCAAACTGCGCATCGGTCATCGGCTCGAAGATGTGTGGAGCCCACTCTTGAACAATAAGTTTTGCGCGGCTGGGAGAGAAGCTACTGGTGCTTTGCGAGATCAGGCTATAGGCGATCAGCTTGTAGCGCAGGTCAAGGTTCAGCGTAATGTCGAATCGGTCGCAGATGAGCTGTCGAATGTTCGGATCTTTGCGGATCTGTTCAATGTCATCAGCGGTGATCATGACCGAGCCAACGCGGCCCTTGTGCCTCGCGTTCAGGGTCTGAATCAGTTCATGACAGACAATGTGGATCAGGCCGGGATGGCGGTTTGTCTCGACAAGAATCCTGTTCATGAGTAAAGGATTTTCGAACTCGTAGCCCAAATGCCCCAGTGGCTCGCGAATGAGCTGAAGCGCCTCGGCAGGACTCATGATCGATACCTGGATAGCGCTGCCGAGCTGGTGCAGCGGGTAGTTCGGGGCGTCAGCGAACCGGCGCACGTTTTCCAGGCCCGCGATGACGACCTTGAATCGACCGTTGCTGTTGTTAACCAGGCCGCTGAGCTCACGGAAAATCCGGAATCCGTTGGCAGCATCGAGCCCCAGGATCGGGTCGATCTCGTCGAGACAAACCATGAGTGCGTCGGGGTTGTCCTTGGAGAAGTAATCCCGCAGCTCATCGACCATGCCGTCAGCGTCAGAGGGATACGAGTTCTTGATCAGGCCACTGGTCACTGCAGAGTGGTAGATCATCTGCCAGACACGGTTCCGGTGTTTTTCCAGCTCATTACCGGAGAGGTTGGCGCGATCTAGGTCTCCATCCATCTGGTACAAGAAAGCATGGTGACGCTGTTCAGGGTTGTGGAACCAGCGCTGTGTTTCATTGAGCAGCGTTGTCTTACCCAGCTGGCGTCCACCAAAAATCATGGCGGCGCCATTGCGCATGGTGGTAAGCGACTTGATGTCGTTTTGGCGACCATAACGCATCTCCGGTGGTGCCGGCTGCATCTGGTTGCCGGTGTACGGGTTGCTGAACGTCCAAGGCAGGCTGAGCTGCAAGAAGGTCTTGAGCCGCTGGTGGTCGGAAACACCAAGGCCGGCGAGCATCGTCATCAGAACAGGGTCAACATGGAGCAGCGCATGCTTGTTCTGTTTTGAGAACTTGGCGAGTTCATTACGCTCTTCGTTCGAAAGCTCCTTCGCCGAAATCAGCACCGTCCGGTCGTGCAGGAACTGAGTCTGCTCGGTCAGCAGCGTGCGAAGCTCGCCGATCGTCCACTCGCCGTTGGCGAGCAAGATGTTGATAGCTTGCTCTTCCGATTTCTGGCTGAAGAACACGATCCCACGTCCTGTATCGCGTCGCTTCACGTTCAGGGTCAGGTGGGTAATGTGGCTTCTCGAAGAGAAGGTTGTGCGCTGCGAGATCGCACTGCTAAAGGCGGGCGTGGTGGCCTCAAGCCCCAACGCATGCAGGATGCGCACAAGCTCATCGTAGGTCGCTTTGTCCAACGTTTTGACGCGACGACGTAGGCTGATCAGATCCTCGATTGCCAGCTTGAAGCAGGAAGGCAAGGCGTCCAAAGACAAGCCGTTCACGTTCGCGCTTGAAAGGTGACGGATCACCTCACGCGGGTTGCGATGCTGACTCAGCATCGCGTGGAGCTGAGGTTCGAGCAAAAGGAATCGTTTGAGCAGTTCAGTGCCGGAATCGGTGTCGCTATGCAGTGCCTCGCCTTTTTCCAGTGAGTGCTTGAGGTGCTCAAGCATCTCCTCGGCGACAGTCGTGTCGTGCGAGTTGAGTGCTGATCGGATCTGCTCCTGCCACGTTGTAGGTACCCACTCCGTTCCGCGCTCGACCAAGGCCTGGTTGACCAGTGCATCCAGGGAGGCTTCAAGTTCCTGCTTCTTGGCCGTGAACTTGGTCACGATGCTCGACTCAAGGGCGTCCAGGCTGCGGTGAATCTCGCCCAGGTCATCCAGCGCTCTGAGGCTCTTGAGCTGATCTTGAAGGTGCTCTAGTTCACCGCGCAGTTGATAGTGGCGCTCATCGTCGATCAGTGAAGCGATGTTGGCATTGTCCAACAGCCCCCTCATCTGGTCGCTCCGCAGGTTGCACTGGCGAACCTCTTCCGAAAACAGGCGCTTGATTGCTTCGATGTTCTCCGTCATCGAGCCCTTGTAGACATCTTCATGGTTGAGCGTCAGAAGCAGGGCGTGTCGGAAGTTCTTTCGATCCAGCGCTTGGTCGGCGAGATCCAGATCGCTCATGCCGTTTTCAAGCAGGTGGGTCAGGTGCGCCAGTTGGTGATGAGCATCATCATCTGTCGAGGCGGCCAGCCATTCCGATGGCCACTGAAGCCAACCATTGAGTCGAGGGATCTCCCAGATCGAATCCTCGTGACGTTCTGCCACACTGTTGATGCGTCGCAGCACACTGATGGCAAGCAGCAATCCGGCTTGCTGCTCAGGGTCTTCGGTCTTCTGGAAGCGTTGCTCCAGGTGCGCACAAGCCGTCGTGAGCATCGTGAGGAAGCGCGGAGCGAACTTACTGACTTCACTGGTGCGCTGGCCTAACAGACTGTGGCTTTCGACCCAGCGGTCGGCAACGTCTACGATCTCGTCGATTGAGCGCAGGAACCAGTTTTTGGCATTGCCTTCGATCTGCGAAGCGGCGTTGCTTTCGTTCATCATCTTGAGGATTTCAGCCGTCATCAACCGAGACTGCTCATCCTTGTCTCGATACTGATCGGCAAACGCACGCACCTCATCTATCCGCGAAGGATCATCTTTGGTGATGCTCTCATACGCGAGGGTAAAGTCCTCACGTGCCAGGCACTCCTTCATCGCCTTACGTGCCGGGGCCCAGCCAGTCTGCTTGTTAAGAATGCGGTCTTGCCATTCAACGAGGCGAGCCGCAAGTCTTTCGCGCGCTTCTTTGTCGTTCCTGGTTGGTTGCTCCCGCAAGGTATCTATATCCATGCGAGTATTGTGGCTGGAGAAGCTGACCACTTCCTCGATCAGTCTGGCGACTGGGCCATCGAAGTTGCTGATGACCGAGGAGAGTAGGCGCGGTGCGTTCGTCATCATGCCAAAGAACAACGTCGGCTGAAGCGTGGCGGCGAAGACTAGATAAGGGACAACCCGACCGCCTGGACGTCGGTAGATCCAGCTCTCGATGATCTCAGAGGACAGTTGGTGCAGGTTCTGCTGAACCCGGGTGACGGTTGCGGAATCACCACGCCAGACATGCATGCCGTGGTAGGCCGCCTGAACCAATGGTAGCGACAGCAGATCACCCGCAACGCCCATTCGACCGGCGATCTCAAGGGTCTTACTGGCCAGTGGGAGCTCCCCACGCTTGAGCCACAGCATTGCAATGTTTTCCACCGCAATGGCGGGGATAACATCCATGGTCTGCTGGCAATGCTCAAGCCGCTCGCGGGCTTCCTGTGGATTATTGAAGAAATGAGAGACGTTGACTTCGTCTTCCACCGGTTCGGGTGATGTTTGCTCCTGCGCGATGTCATCGTCTGCAGAGTTGTCAGCCGCACCTGTGGTCGTGGTTGGCTCCTCAATGTCGGCAACAGGGGGAAGCGCGGGCTCGTCCGCTACAACGATCTCAGGCTCATCTATCGGCTCGGGAGCAGGTTCAGGTGCAGCAGACTGTTGTGGCTCGTCAGAGACACCAGACGCTGGGTCATCTGGGGTCACTTCATCCGCAGTCTGTTCCGTTGGTGCAATCTCAGGTTGCTCATCAACAAGGGCTGCGCTTTCTGTATCGGAATGATCGAGGATGGGATCATTTACCCGGCCATCCGACAGTGAGTTTGACCATGCCTTGAGAGCCACCTTGGCTGAGGGGTGGAAGGCCTGCGATGTCAGTGCAAATTCTTCGTCGTCTGCTGAAAGCATTTCGAGCTGGTAACCAGGCGGCAACAGCAGATCCAAGCCCTCCTGTTCCACTTCTTGATGCTGCCTGTTGTTCTTGGCACGATACTCTTCTGCCTCGGTGATCTTGCTGCGCAGATCGCCTTTCTCGCGGAAATTGGCAGTCTTGAGTTTCTCTGTAAAGTCTGTCAGGTCGCTCTCGATTTGAGCACAGAGCGCTTCTGTCTCTGCGAGGCGAGCCTTGATCTCAACCGAGTCTGTCTCTTTCTCTTCGGTCAAATCAGCCAGGAAGGATTCAGGCACCTCATCCTTCAGACGTTCGTTGAAGTACTCCAACCAGGCCGCTTTGAAGGCCGACAAGAATTCGTCATCCTCGAAGTCTTGCAGTGACAGCTCGCGACCTATTTGGATCAGGACGTCGATGCACTCACCCAAAATCTTGCGAATGGTGTCCTCTGAGAGCGAGTACTCCTCCCTTAGGCGAGGAAGGTTTGAGGTGATCAGAGACTCAATCTGCTCGGCGTAACGGAGATTGCCGGCATCAGTTTTAGCCTGCTGGGCTAGCTGGAACAGTTCGGCGTAGAGGTCGTACAGGGAGAGTGGGGCGGACGAAGTTGCAGATGCCAACGATGGCTCGATGGTGCATTCGGCTTGATCTGCTTCATCTTCCGAAACCATCACGCCTTCCTGCCTGGCTTTTCTTTCGTCAGCCAACAGGGTGGTGTAGTGCTTCATGAGATCCGGTTGGCGCGTCACGAAAACGCCAAGGAGTTCGTTACCAAAGGGAGTGGCCACGGCATACGCGCCGTCAGCGAGTGCTTGTCTCTGATCACTGCTCAACTCATCCCAGTTGGCCAGTTGATCCAGCAGGATTCCCACTATGCCGCCCAACTGCTTCAGGTATGTACGACCCCTGATGAATTCTCGTAAATCGACATCCCAGCTCTTACCCTTCTCGACCCAATCGAGTCGGTGGTGGAGCATGGTGTCCAGCGTATCCTGGTCTTCTGGATCAAACTGATCGAAGCGCTGGGATACTTTGCCTGCTGGATCGTACCAGGCTGGATCGATGTCGTTAAAAATGACCCGTTCCCAGCTTCGGTAACCGTCGATTTTCTTAGTCTTGTTGAGCAAACGCTGCTGGGCGTTGTAGAGGTCTTTCACCAAGAGCTTCAGGCGCCCGCTGGAGGTCTTTTGAAAGTCCATCACCCGTGCACCTGGTTTCGCTTTCGCTTGCTCCTTTCGGCGAAGGTGCCGTGACATGCCAAGCATCTTGTCCAGCACGGACGGATCGGGTTTACCGTCAGAATTGAGCATGGTTTGATCTGGAAACCCGATGCCCTGGGCAGAAAACTGATCAACGAGAGTCAATTCAACTTCAGTAGTACAAATCAGATTTGGCATTTGATGTCCATATCAGATGAGGGTGATGGCTTGCCTGCTCGGCGCATTGAGATCACCTCTTGGCGCGGAACAGTGCAAACAACCTGAATAAGTCGATTACGAAATAGATACCGAGCGTAATGGCTGAAAGCTACTACAAGGGCGAGCGGTCTGCTAGACACGTCTGTCGTCACGTAGGAGTGCGAAGTGATAGTGAGGTCATGGAGTTGTAAAATTGCGTGTCAGGAGGGGAGCATTTATCGGCAATGCGTGTTATGGCCAAACGCTACAGCATCGGTATGACGCCCATATTTTTCCCCAAAGGCGCTCAAGGAAAGCCACCTCGGTGGGCAACCTCACTTGGCCGATGTACCGCGTCAGATCTCAGTCGCTCGGGGGACAACAAACGAAGATCCTCAGGGCATCGGAGGTCGCAGAGAAAGGAACGGGTTATCTGGAGGAGGCGGCAGACCAAGGAGATTCACGTCACGCAGGATGTAGCCGTTGAGGGATGTGGTTTTCCGCGGGCCTCGTACAGTGCAAGTCCAAATGTTCTGCCTATTAGGCTTTCTCAGATGAGCATCTAGCTTTTCAAAGTGATGTTGGATTCGTCGCCAGGCGTCGCTTTGAGAGTCTGCTTCGGCTGACTCGGGGTGTTCGGCGGCGTAGCGTTGGAAAATGCCTGGGGTGACTAGGAAAAAAGTGCCTTCTACGGTATGGACCTTGGCCTTGCTGTCGTTGATCACTAAGCGATGTTTGAGAACTCCTTCGCGGAGCCATTCGAGGAAGGCCAGCCCCTCGGGATCCTTGGGTGACGCAGTGGTGGATTGCAGGCTTCCCGCGCTTGGTCCAATTTCGACCTCGCTTGGTTCTTGCAACATGTCCATCAAATCGTCGAGATAGTCAAAATCCTGGTTCTGGTGCTCGGATACGGGCTGGTTTTTTTCCGGCGTTGGTTGCGATCGATCCAAAGTCGACTCGTAGGTTTCACCGGCCGGCAGAGGATGTTTCATCATCGGTTCAACCGTTCCTTTAAAGTAGTCTGGCCGGGGGGCATCGGCCCAGATCAGGCTCGGTTGCAGGCGGAGAAAAGTAAAGCGATGTTGCCAGTCATCGTCTGTTACGTTGGCATTCCATACCGCTTTGCCCTCAGGTGTCGCATCCACCAATCCATGCGACTGCAGTTCATCGAACAAGGCGATGTTGGAGGAGGGGATGCCATCCACGGTCTGAGCCAGCAGGTAGGCGCGCAGTTTGTCGGTGGCGGTTTTACTGACCAACCACAGATGGTCTTCGGTGAGCCAACCGGCTGCACCGGGCTGGTTGAATTTGAACTCGTTTTTAACCAGGTGACGCAGGCCCGTGAGCAGGTGATGCTGCAACGAGTGTTTAGGTGCCAGCAGGGCCTTAGTGGGGTTGGCGCCGATGTTCTGCGCGGTGGAGACCCGGTCCGCTTGCAGCACCAGTTCCCCGAGGGTACCGGCATTCTCGTAGTGGTTGGCCAGCAGAAACAGTAGGTGGCCCCACAGGAGTGGATAGCTGCTGAGCCAGTCGAGCTGGAGAGGCGTCAAAATCCGTGTGTACAGCAGCCCCGTGGCGGCGCTGTGCAGCTTGTAGTCGCGGCCGGCCAGGTAGCGAAAACGATAGGGCTGGGCCAGAGGACCGTGCCACGGGTGCCATACCTCACCATTCTGATACTCCACCTGCAGGTCGACGGCAATCTTGCCAATGTCATGGAGCAGGGCGCCGTAGGCAATCGCCGCGCTCCAGGCGTCGGCCTGCGCGGCCTGGTCTTCTGGCGCGGCGCCGCTGGGTAGCAGGTACGATTGGCGCAACTTCAGGCTGCAGGCCATCAGCTCTAGTCCATGGTCGAGCATGCCGCCCGGGTAGGCATGGTGGTGACTTTCGCTGGCAGGGAGTTGCTGTACATAGGCGGCGTAGCGGCGGATCGGGTCAAGGTAGAGCTGATTGAACTGCGGCTCGGAGAGCGCTGTGTATTGCCAGATGCGCTCCAGCAGCTTTTTCCGGTGGTCGGCACAGAGCAGGGATTCAGCGGGGAGCGGGAGGAGAAACCCCTCGGGCGCTGCAGCAAGCGTGGGCTCCGCGGCATTGCCTTTTTGATGTTTGAACCACCAGCGCTTCATCGCATTACCTGCTTTGCATTCAGAAGGTCCTTTTGCCTTTTCGGATAGAGCTCTTACCCTTGTGCCCCCTTCCATTGCTGCCGTTATCCTTTACCCTCTAGGCCCTTTTCGCGAACGCGTAAATTCGAAGCTTGGCGCATCGGGTTACGTGTGGTGCGGGAATGGCCTGTCCTTTTTTCGGGAGGTAGACTGTTCGGCACTATTTGGGGGAAGGTAGCCTGATGACGTTGAACGATGCCATTTTAATCGTGCTACTGGCCGACCGGATTCATGGGACCGATGCTGCCATTCGATCAGCAGCCAAGCGCTGTGCGAAACAGCTGCCACGCAGTCAGCGCGACATGTTGTTCAAGATCGGCAACAGTGCTGCACCTCGTGAACTAGTGGGCCACCTTTGCCAGTTTTTGCCGGACTGATTAGTCACATAGATATGTGAACATGGAAGGATGAAAAGTTAGCTGAAGAGCCAATTCACGCTCGGCTAGTACTTGTGCATCAGGTAATATCGGCTCACATGCCCCAACCCTAGGAAAGATTTCACATGTCCAAACTTGCCGAATTCAAAGCACTGGAAGCTCAACTGGCTGCTCAACTTCAACAGCTGGACGCGATGAAAAACGATTCCGGCCTGAAGCAGGAAATCGAGTTCGAACAAAAACTCAAGGCCTTGCTGGATCAGTACGGCATGAACCTGCGCCAGGTCATCACCATTCTTGACCCGTCCAAAGGCGTGAGCGTGACCACTTCCAGCGCCTCCACCGGCGCTCAGCGCAAGCCGCGTGAAGTTAAACGCTACAAGCATCCGCACAGCGGCGAGATCGTCGAAACCAAGGGCGGCAACCACAAGATCCTCAAGCAGTGGAAGCAAGAGCACGGCTCGGATGTCGTCGAGAGCTGGCTGCAGTAATCACTTGCTCAATTGCAGCGGCCGATGGTTGGCGTTGCAGGTAAAACAAAGGCCCCGGTTGGGGCCTTTCTATTGAAGGTGAAAAGTTATGCCGTGAGCCGTTCCGTTGCCTCGGTAGCCTGATCCGGCATCAGCGCCAACAGGTACTCGGATGCCTCTCGCGCCAAACCGCTGGCGCGGAAGATGGCCCGCTTATCTTCCTTGAGGATCTTCAACCAGGACGCCAGGTACTCCTCGTGGCGCAGCTCGCCCTGGGTGCCGGTGAGGGCGCAGAGAAATGCTGCACCCATCTCCGCGACCAATTCCTCGAAGGCGTAGGCTGCAGAGCCAAAGGCGTGACCGCCCGTGATGCCTTCCCGGTTGAGGCGGGAGTGGTGACCCGACCAATGCGTCAGCTCATGCAGCGCGGTCGCGTAGTAGCTGCCGACGTCCACGAACTGGGCCTTGGTGGGCAATTGAATGAGATCCCGGATCGGTAGATAATCGTCCACGAACTGGGCCTTGGTGGGCAATTGAATGAGATCCCGGATCGGTAGATAAAACGCGGAATCACCATACCGATGCTCGATGTGTGCGCCGCTGGCGTCCAACAGTCGCTCGGCAGGTGCATGATCGATGAACGCCATCGTATCTTCACCTTCGTCGTTCTGCTGTTCCTCGATGGGTAGTCCCTCGGTCTGCTCGATGTTGAACAGGCAATGCGTCCGCAGTAGCGCGAATTGCACCATCTTGACGTTGCCTTGCTCATCACGGACGACTTGATCGTCTTCGTCGTGTGCTTCCTTGCTCATGGGCTTGTACAGTACTGCGAGGGTCGATTGCTCGCCCTTGCGTACGTGGCCACCAGCTTTGCGGGCCTGGTTGTAGGTGAGCCAGCGATCCTGGCGGTACCCGCGCAGGCGGGCTTCGGCCCATAGCAGGGGAATGTTGATGCCGGCGTAGGGGCGCCGGGTGATCGCGTTGATCGGGAAAGGTGCGTCAGCACTTAAGCCAGAAGTGGTCCAGGGTTTGATCCAGGGGATGACCCCTTGGCTCAGGGCACTGACAATCTTGTTGGTGACGTCCAGGTAGATATCGGACATGACGTTCTCCAGTCAAAGAGGGGGAACGCTGCCCGGCCGGGAAGGGTTCCCGGTGGGGTAAGTGGACAGTGGTAATGCGGGTGTTCAGGCCGATGAGATGTCCACACCGATCTCATGTGGCAACCTGATGTGAAGAAAAACCGGGCCGGTTTCTGGCGTGATGTGAGTTACCTGAAAATGAGAGGCTGTCACCGAGGAGCGTGATTTGCGCTGGGAAGCTTGATCGAGTAGCAACTCGAGCGACTGGCGCAAGTGATGATCTACCGAAGCCAGAGCGATGCCCAGTACGGCTTGTAAGCGCTGTCCTGATTGCTCAACTGCGTCAGTAGCCGTTTCAACCTCGGCGATGAATTGCCATACCCCTGGGCTCAGGACAATGGCGGGTAAGGAGCGGGTTTTTCTGGACACTGGTGCCTCCCGGGAGCTGATCCTGCGATGGCCTCCAGGAGCATTCCGGGTTAGTTCCATCGCCACAACGCTCACTGAAAACTGTGCGTGTCCAGGCATTAAAACGCGCTTGCTTGTGGGGTCAATGCCTAATCCAGACTGGCTAGCAGGTCGAGTTTCCAGCCGCTTCCAGCGAAGGTTTTCCATCCCAAAATTTCAGATGAATGGCTCGCTGCTGTGGGCGTAGAGAGTGAAATGAGCGATATCCCAGAGAGGCACAAACTCGTGCTTCCCTGGAACATCGCATGTGTCTCCAGGGCAGTCAGGATTTCCCGGGCAGGGCAATCTCAGCAGCGATGTACAGGTGCGTGGATGTTGCCTCAATCACCAATGCCCCGCCGGTGCCGCGTAGGCTTTCCAGAACGGGATCATCAAGGTCGAAGTACTCGGCAAAATCGTCGCCACCGAATTCACTGTGTGCGCGACTCCACCAGGCGTCAAAGTCGTCGACGTCAGGGTTGCAGCCCATGGCGTAGGCAATGTGTTTGCGGCTACCTCCGTCGGGTTTGCTTTCGCCGAACTCGGACATGAGGTAGACACCGTGGTCTTTGACCAGGATGACTCGGCAGCCGATGACGGCCGCTTCGGTCAAGACAGCATGAAGTTCAGTTCCTGTGAAGCGCAACATGGTGAGATCCTCCAGGCAGTGCGGAGGAATGCCACCCATGCGGGAAGAATTCCCAGCACGGTGGAAAAGGAGCTTCAACGGAGCAGGGTTCAGTGAGGCCGATGTGAAAGAGCGCTCATCACCGCGGGAGCGGTAACCGGGCGAGCCACCGAACGCTAATCGCCCTTGGGACAACCGTCACGGGAGTGACGTGGCCTTGAAGGTTGAGGCCACCTGGGTGCTGGAATTCCAGCGCTTGCATGTCTGGTTTATCAAGCGAGTTGGCATAGCGTCAATGGTGCTTTTCAGCAGGGTGCACTGCGTCAATCCATGCAATGCCACTGACGATGACCAGCGTAAACCAAGTGATCAACGGTCATGGAAATCAGTGGGAGAGGAGTAAGCTAGAGCTTGGATCCAAACTGTCTGTAGCGGTTTGGCCGCAAGTGCGGTGAAGTAAACGGAGGTACGAAAATGACGGCCCAAGCTACTTCAAACTCCAGCCGTACTCCATTCGGCAGGTACTTGATTTGTGCCGCAGGTCGAGCGGGCCGATTGGTGAATCAGCTAGAAGCCAGCGTTATGCACTCAGCGATTTTGGCGAGCGTGCCGCTTGGGTATCGCCGGCTCGGTATGCAGACTGTTAAGTTGATTCTCTTGCTTGCTTTCGCATCAGTCGCATTCATCCTGGCTATCGGAATGGTTGCTCTGTGGGCCATCGCGGCGCTGCCTATCAGTACTGATAGGCAACCTCGGATACATGAAATGAGTCACCCTCGACATCATCTCAGATATCCAGAAATGTACGATGACGATGGCACCCCGAGGTAAGCAGTCATTTCGATTTGCGGGCTGCCGACATTAGTTGCGATGTCCCTTTTTCAGCCTGTGCCTGAGCCCCTTCCGTTGCGCGCGTCAAGAGAGTTTGGACGCCACTGCCCACGTTGTATCCAGCCCAGCTCATTACGCTGAGGAAAAACATCGGCAACACCACAAACATTACTCCCATCACATACTCGATGACTTGTGCAGTGACCGTCCCATCCATGAACCCTGCTGTTGGCAATGACATTAGCGCTTGGTCCGTGGCAGAGACCTGGTGGTACAGCGTGTCGAGCATGCTCGAGTCGATCCAGCGGGCCAGCTCCCACCAAAACGTCAGCATGTGCAGCGTGAACAGCGCGAATGTGATCGTCATCAACGCCTTTAGCTGGTAGGTGCTGATCAGCAGCACCAGCGGCAGGCAGATGATCGTACCCATGATCAGAAAGGCCTGCACCATCGGCAGTGCAGCGCGTAGCGCATTCATCGCCGGGAAATTGCTGAAGGAGCCCAGTGCTAGGCCGGTATTGGTAGCGAGGTTGTTGATCCCTTGCGTCAACGAGCCGCCTCGCGCACTACTGCCGTAGTCCTGGAACACCTGGCCAGGGGCCATGCTCAATGACTGCTGGCGCGGGCTCACCAATTCTCGCAGGGTGGCGTCTTCGATTTCGGCAGAGCTCCGACCGGTCAGCCAGCCACGCAACTGCGTGAGCAGATTAGGATCGACCTTGGCGACCAGGCGATCGCGCAAGCCGACTGTGGCATCACTCCACCATTGCTTGCAGGTCGGGTAACCTGCTCCGTTGTCCACCTGGGGCAGAGAGGTATCTCGCGTCTCGTTATATGGCCAATCAACCCGAGGCGTGCGCGAGCGATCCGTGTCGTAGTAACCCGGCGTGTCGAGTAGGTAAGTCGAGCCAATCCAGGACGCATCGTAGCTCTGCGATTCGTCCAGCTCGGGGCGGTTGGTAAATAGTCGCGAGCGCGAAAAGCCATAGCAGTCGCGAGTAAAGTCGGCGACCTCCTGCAGTAGTACCTGGTCATTGATCCGCGAGCTGTCAATCTCCATGCGCATTGCACGAATGTCGGGTGCGCAGGGAATCGACGCTGTGGCAGCGGCGGTGATGCCCTTGCTCATGGCATGCACCAGGTACCACCACACCGGCACGTTGGCGGATTTCTCGCCGATGGTATTGAAGGTGGTTCCCCAGGCCGTGTCGGCGGGCTTGGCCATCGACACGCCACAGCGCTGGCTCGCCGCATCGTCGAAGGTCACGGAGGACAGGTTGAGCGGGAAAAACGGCATGCAACCAAACAGGATGACGACGTAGCTCATCCACAGCCGGTTCTCGACGCGGGGGATCGACAGCAAGCCCTTGTTGCCCTCGTCGGCCCCCTGTTGGCGGGCGGATAACCACTCCTGCAGGATAATCGCCCCAAACGGCGCAGCGAACAGCCCGGTGTCCGCCAGCGTGTTCCAGATGCCGTTGTTGATGATCCACGCCAGCAGCGACAGGTAGTATTCGAGGTAGCTGTTGGTGCTCATGTTCATGGCTGCACCTCACACTCGCGACAGTTCGACCAGGATGATCGAGCTGAAGCCGATCAGACCCAAACGCAAGAGCCGTTGCTGGTCTTCCGAGGTTGGCCGCAAGCGGAGTGCTGCGGTCCAGCCGGCGAAAATCAGGGTGTACAGTAGGGCTCGCCAGTAGGCGAGATACGGCGTACCCCCCCGTGCCTCCTTGATCCATTCCAACTGGGGGCCGCTCAATTGCAGCGCCATCGAGGCCATCAGCAACATGACCATCACGACGCCGAGGATCAGCAGGCCCCGAACGACCGAGCTCCTCACAGAAAACGGCATCATGGCGTGCTCGTTCCCTGATCCGCTCGCTGCAGGCGGTCTGGGCGTGGATCGCGCTGGTCGATATTGCGTGAGGCATCAGCGCCACCGGCGTGGCGATCGAGGACCAGGCTGGCAGTGTTGGTGGCCAGCGCTTGGCGCACTTGCAACTCCGTTTGCAGCAGGCGGATCTCGCGCTCCAGCGTTTCGACGTTACTGTTGAGGGCGGTGGTGGCAGGCTGCGCCGACGCCACATTGGGCTCACGGCTACCGGCCAGCAACGTGCGCTGCAGCAGCATCGCCTTGTAGATCACGCTCGACAACGCGGTTTCGCTGGCCAGGCGCCGGGCCAGCAGGTTCTGGTCGGGGTCATCGCGCAGGCCCTCGATGACGCCACGTGAGACCTGCAGCAACGGGCTGGAGACTTTGCCTAGGTTCTCTGGCGTGGGCTCCTCAGTGCCCGACAACATGCGCTGCAAGCCCTCGAGGTGCTGGGTGTAGGTTTCCTGGATCAGTGGCGTGAGACCTGCACCCGCGCTAACGCGCAGCGTCTCGCAATCGTCACAGGTCTCCACCTCGGTTTCGCCGAGCACTCGAGTGGCCCATTCGGCAGCCTCCTCGGGGCTCGTCCAGGCCTGGCAGATCGCGCCATTCTGACAGCTTGAGCCGACAGCCGAGGTGTCTTCGACCGAGCGATTGTGCAGCAGGTTGTAACCCGCCTTGACCACGTCTGAGGTCACCCGGATCGGCGCCTGGCCATGGCCACCGGCCTTTTGCCCGCCGACCCAACTGACACCGTTGTTGCCGTTGTTCGATTCGGTGTCCTTCACCGCCGTAACGGCATCACCGTCGGATTGCTCCAGGTTGTGCTGCATTTCCTGGTTCTGTGCCAGTGCTCCCCAACCGGCCTGATCCACCTTGTCAGCCATTTTCGCCGCCATCGCCTGGCAGGTGAGCTTGGAGCGGTCGAAGTCGATGCGCCCCTGCAACACGCCGTTGCTCAGTAGCTCGTACAGCCCGGGGTTGGCGCGCTGGATGATCATTGCCGGCAGTGACATCACCGCCTGGGTGGCGTTCTGGATGACGTTGCCCATGATCTGCTGGAAACCCTGGGTGGCACCGTTGAGCTGGTTCTGCAGGGTGTTGGAGAGGTTCATGTTTCCGCACATCATGTTCGCCCGCCAGGACAGGCCGACGCCGAGTCCGCTGGGGCGGTAAAGCGAGGAGGGCGCGCCCGCCGCCGATCCGCCACCGATGGTGTACATCACACGGTCGTCCAATACTTGCGCTTGGTCGCCCAAGTGGTAGCCACTCTCGGCGGCGTTGCCGGTAACGCATACGAAGAGACATACCAACCCGAACGAGAGAGTGTTCATCACTGGCCTCCATCAAAGTCGATGCTGAACAGAAAGGTCTGGCCCATGCGTTGGCAGCACCTGTACGGGCGCCACAACGACCAGGCGTAGGCGCCATCGGCACTCTGGAGGGTGGCGCTAGGGAAGATGGCGCAGGTGCTTTGCAGCATCGGTGCGAGCAACTGCCAGCGGTGGTTGTTTATGTTGTTCTCTATCACCGGCTGCGGCGGCCAATAGCCGGGCGAAGGCATCGGTTGCAGCGGCAGATAGACGTGTGGTTGGCCAACGCGGGTGATGAAGTCGCTGGCGCGCTGCGCCATCACCGCGGCGGCCTTGAAGTCATCGGGTTGTACCAGGAATCCCTGGCGTGGGTAGACGTTGCCCCACATGTTGCCGAGGGCCTGGCTACCGATCTCGCGCATGCCCGGAGTCAGCGACTGCGGGTAAACGGACTCGGGGATGGCGTGGCGCCAGGCCAGTGGGTCGAGCGTGCTGAGGTAGTAGGGCGCAAGCGGTACCGCCCCGCTGGGACACGCATAGCCGAAGCTGTGCGCCAGGGCCGTCAGGGCCGCGCCGCCGGGGTGCCCGATGCCGTCGACATTCTTGAAGCGCGGCAGGTTGTTGCGCTGCGGCGAGGGCGTGATTAGGTTGCCGCCGCCTTGCGACAGGGTGGTCGGCGCCGACAAAGCAGACATCTCGCCCCACGGGTTACTGCCGGTGTCGGAATAGCTCGACACCACCAGCTCGGGAATGAAGTGACCTACCTTGGGCGAGGTTCGCACCGTGCAGCCGAAGGGCGTACACAGTAGCCAATAGCAGATCCCGACGACGCGGTACTCCAGACACTGCAGTGATGTGACGGAGGCAATGATCGCGGGGGTGGTCAGCGCCAGGCACTGCTCGGCAGCCATGAACAACGCGATCGCGACGAAGGCGCGACCTCGGCTAGGTTTGCTCGGCTGTGGCGTTCGGCATGGGACATTCAGGTTCATCGGCAGCGCTCGGCAAAGGGCAACGGTGTGCATCCATGCGCCGAGTTGCAGCATCGCGGATCAGGCTGAGGAGGGGGACGGACAAACCGAGACTCGTACGTTCGGTTTCTTCAGTCGCCAGGGGGAGGCTGCGGTTTGTCCAAAATAACCGCAGGAGTACAAATGTACTCATGTCGATTTTTATTGATCAGCGGGCACAGAGCATCGTGTGTTCCGAGGTTCAGGACATGCCGCGAAGGCGATCGATTTCCGTCGCAATCCGAAGCGCGGCCTCCAACTCGGACAGCTGATGCGCTTCCATCAACCGCCAGCGTTGAGCCTTTTCCTCGGGCTCGGTCATGGCCAGGGCGAGGTACAGGCTTGGTGGTACCGCGCGAAACAGCGTCTCCAACTGCTTCGACAAGACCACGCCCTCGGTGTACTTGCCCGAGGCCTTGCTCGCCGACAGCAGCAGGGTCTTTTGTGCTGGCGTCAGCTTCTTGAAGCGCGCGATCTCTTCGATTTCCGCCGGTGGCATGTTCAGGCAGATCCACCACTCGATCATGTTGAGCATGGTCTGCGCCGCATCGGGGAAGTCGGCCAGGTTCTGCGTCGCCAGCCAGAACCTGGCACCGAGCTTGCGCCACATCTTGGTGCCCTTGACCACAAAGGGCGCCAGCAGCGGGTTCTTGGTGATGATGTGACCTTCGTCAGTGACCATGATGATCGGACGACCGAGGTATTGGTCGCGTTCAGCAAGGTTGTTCACCGTGTTCATTAGGCTGATGTAGCTGATCGACATCTGCGCTTCATAGCCCTCGCGGGCATAGGTGGCGAGGTCGACGATCGTGACATCGCTTTCCGGCCAAGGGGTGCCTGGTCGGTCGAACAGCGCACCCTCGAAGCCCTGGCAGAACAGGTCGATGGACTCGGCCATTTCTTGGGCCCGCTCGCGACGCTTGTCGGGCAGATGGGCGTCGCTGGCCACCACTCGAAGGGCATCACGAACATGGCGCGTCATGACCTGCTGATCGCTGGCCGCACAGTGCCTGGCGGCGTCGAGGATGCACTCGCGAATCAGGCTGCGGTCAGCCCGGGTGAGGCGGGCCTCTTCCTTGGCTTCGCCCCCGGTGATCATCAGGCGAGCGGTAATCTCCAGTTCGCCCAGCACATCGCGTTGCTCGTCACTGCCCGAAGCGTCTTCATCCAGGTCTTCGGTCGACAGACTGGCGACCTGGTCGGGGCGCTCGATCAGCCGCCGGGCATCTGCAAAGGGAGCCAGGCTCAAGCCGCTGCCGGGCTTGAGCTGAACCTTATTGACGGTCAGGCCGAGGGTGGCGAAGTAGTCGCCCTGCAGGCCGAAGGAGTTGCCAGCTTCGACAATGAACAGCCGCGGCCGATACACCGCCATGACTTGCATCAGGATCGAGACCAAGGTGGCTGACTTGCCAGCGCCGGTCGGGCCGAACAACAGCAGGTGACCATTCATGGAGCGGTCGAAGCGGGATAGGGGATCGAACGACAGCGGCGCACCACCTCGGTTGAAGAAGGTGATCCCTGGGTTGCCGGTACCGATGCTACGCCCCCACAGCGGCAACAGGTTGGCGACATGCTGAGCGAACAACAGGCGGGTGTACCAGTTCCGTTTATCACGAGCGGGGTTGTAGACCATCGGCAGCCAGCGCAGGTAGCTGTTGCAGGCGGCCACTTCATCGCCCTCACGCACCGGTTGCAGGCCGGCGCCGAGCAGTACGTTGGCGGCCTGGATCGAGCGCTGGCGCAATTGCGGCTCATCGGCGCCACGCAGGTACAGTGCCAAGGTGCCGCGGTATAGCTTGTGCTGGCGGCCAATCAGCGCGCGGGCCTCTTCCACGTCCTGGCGGGTCTGGGTCGAGGCCAGGTTTTCGCCGATGGCTTTGCGCGCTAAGCGGTTGAGTTGCTCCTCGAGCACATCCTGAGGTGTGATGACCAAGGTCAAGCTCAGGACGGCCTGCTCGGGTAACTGGTCAAACAGAGCGTTGAGCGCTTCACCCTTGCGGGTCTCGCCGGTCAGCTGGCCGATGTGGGGTGGCCTGCGCAGTTTGTCGACCACCATCACCGCGTGCGGCTGTTGATCGAAATACCACAGCCCCTGCTCGCTGTCCGAGCGTGGCTCCTGAAAGAACAGTCGCTCGGCAAAGTCGTGGTCGAACGGTAGCGACAGCCCATCGCCGTCATCGATCTCCGGGTAGGGCACGCGTCGATAGAACGCCGCTGGTGATTCACCGGTGAGAGTCGGGGCCGGATTGAACCACGGCAGCAACCAGGCATAGAAATCCTGCCCCGTCAGCCGCCGAGGATTGACCCCGCAGGCCTGCAACGAGGCCATCAGGCGGTCACAGGTCCTTCTCAGCAATTGAGCGGGGTTTTGCCCTTCGTCGTCGGCCTGGTCACCGAGCCAGCGATAGACCACCAGCCGAATCCGTCGATTGCTGCCGCGCCAGGGCAGGTGCGACACGACATGGTCGTCGAACAAGCCGCCTGGCTTGGCAATGGCATCGAGGTGGTGTTGCATCGAGGTGAGGAAAGCTGCAGTGAAGGGGGTGCCTGTCGCCCGTGGTGCAACGTACTGTTCCAGGCGCTCCAGGTACGGGGAAAAATCACTGTCGTCCTGACAGAAGAACTGCACCACCCAAGGCGCCTGGTCGAGCTCGTCAAAGCTGTCCTGCAGCGCATCCTCCAACGCATCGCGCGCCGCCATCAGCCATTCGGGCTCACGGCCTTCGGTGCCGATCGGCTGCAACTCGAACACGGCGCCCACCGAGCGGTTGTCGTCGAGTAGAAAGCACTGCTCCTCCTCGAGGTATTCGACCCAGGGCAAGTGGTCGGTAAAGCTGGGGTTGTGCGCATACTGCGTAGCTTCGTCCGCACGCGTTGCGCGCCGACGCTGCGCGGCGCGCCAGGGCTGCCAGCGCTGCGATGTGCGATCTGCATCCTCGTCCATCACAGATCGTCCAGGCGTTCGCCGGGTAGTGCGTACT
Source organism: Pseudomonas sp. BN607 (assembly GCF_029871175.1). Taxonomy (NCBI): domain Bacteria; kingdom Pseudomonadati; phylum Pseudomonadota; class Gammaproteobacteria; order Pseudomonadales; family Pseudomonadaceae; genus Pseudomonas; species Pseudomonas sp. BN607. The sequence goes on along the minus strand of NZ_SSOE01000030.1, from coordinate 136,320 downwards.
GGACCTTCTCGTACAACGGGAACACGGTCGAGTAGCCGGGCACCGGCGCCTGCTGGGTGCCGGCCAGGTGAGGATAGACGTACATCACCAGGTCAGGATTTGGCAGGCGCGGGAACTGAGCGCGAATCTCGTTGGCGGCCGTGCGGGTGTAGGCGCTCTGGTCCTTGATCAGGCGCTCAGGATCGAGCACCGGCCGACGCAGTTCGCCGCGAGCCTCCTGCAACTGCTGCTGCGTGCCGACCGCGCCACCGCTGTTCCAAATGTCCAGCATGGTGTGGTCGCCATGGGGCAGCATTTCGTCCTTGCTGGTGGTGCAGCCCGCCAAGTGCAGGCACAGCAGCAGGCTAATCCAGGTCCAGTACCGAAACGGATGTGCGTTCATGATTCACTCTCCGGCCTTTGGGTTCGTAGTCGATGCTGATTTCGTGATCTAAGTGCAAGGCCACCTTGGCCCCCGGCGGGACGTAGATCGCGGCAAAGGCTTCGCCGTAGAGCTTGTTGATCCAGTCACGAATGTCGCCGATGCCACCGCTGATGACCGAGTTCAGCGCGCTGTTGCCGCTGTTCTGCGACAGCCCCAGACTGCCGCTGGCCGAGTTGATGAACGAGGTGTTGGTTTGCTCGCTACCCAGCGCTGCCGCGAAGCCGGCGCCGGCCGCAGTGATCAGGCTCTGGCTGCCCAAGTACTGTTGGGCGTTGGAACGGCGCTCGCCGGCGATGCAGGGAATGCCGTAAGGGTCGGAGATGTAGCCCAAGCCCCCGCGGATCTTCTCGGTGTCCGAAGTCTGGGTACTGCTGCGGTTGCGGCTGACCACCTTCTGCGGCTGTGGCACCGTGCGAACGGTGCCGTCGCTGAAGACGAAGGTGATCGACTCGACCTGGCCGCGTACGCAGGACAAGGTCCAGTCACCGGCCGCAGTCCCGCTCATGACTGCACCGACCACGTCGGGCAGGTCGATGCCGTTGGCGGTGAGGTTGTCCGGCCCCACCAGGACCTTGAACGGGTAGGGATCGTTCACCGTGCCGTCCACCGGCACGCGGCCAATCAGGGCGGTCATGGCAATCGAACCCATCAGGGTCGAGTTCTCAGGGATGGTGTAGACCGGCTTGGCACCCTCAGTCCGGGCCTCAGTGTTTTCCAGGTCGCGCTCGCCCTTGGCCACGGCGCGCAGATGGTCCTGGCCCCGGTCGATCGCGTTGTTGTCCAGGCCATGCAGATCCTTGAACTTTGACGTCAGCGCCGACAACGGTCCCTCAGTTTTACTGGCTCCTTCCTGGCCAGCACGTGCATTGGATGGCTCGATCCACTGCACCGCATCCGCCGGCAGTTGTGCTCCGGAGAATTGTTGCTCGTCACCAGGTTCGAGTCCAAAGCCCACGGGTATATCGGACTTCGCGGTCGGCTTGTTGGTGAGTAGGTCCTTGAGCCGGGACAGCAAACCTTGGGTCTCGCGGTGCTGTTGCTCGGCCTTCTGCCGGGCATCGTTGGCCTGCTGGCGCTGCTCGGTAACTTGCTGGGTGACACTGCTCAGCGTGCTTTGAATGCGACTGTCGATATTGCCTTCGCGCGTGCGCAGCCGGTTGTTCTCGGTCTGCAGCGTCTCATTGCCTTTCTTGAGTGACAGCATCTCGCTGCGCATAGCCTTGACCTGGCCGATCAGCGTGGCCACGGTGTCGCGCGGTGTGTCGCCGGCAATGCCGAGTGCCTTGGCCTGTTCCGGACTGAGGGCAGTATTTTCGGGGTCATGGGCAGGTTGCGCGTCTGGCGCCGCCATCCAGGATTTGCCGATGATCAGCACAATCCCCAGCAGGACCGCCGGTACCAACCATTTCAGCAAGCCGTTAGCTTTCATGATCGGCGGCCTCCGGTGCAGGCGGTGGCAATAGCAGCGCGTGCTTCAGGTCGCCGCCGTGGGTGACGAGGTACACCACGGTAGTGTCTTCAGGTGTGCCGACGTGCCCCAGGTACTCGTGCTGGAAGGTGGCGGCATACAGCGTGGCCTGCAGGTGACGCGGGTCCAGCGTGACCTTGGCCGATCCACGGTTGACGATCTTCACCGCCGTCACCCAATAATCACCCAGCCGCCAGGCGGCGAGCCCCTTGATGGCCACGTGTTCGGTCGGCAGCAGTGTGCTGAAGCCAGAGGAATCGCCCAGCGGGACCCGGCGCACGCCGGGCAAGGGTGCCACGGTGCGCAGGGGCGCATACAGGTTCTGCGCCGCATAGCGAGTCAGCACAACCGGTACCGGCGTCGCAGCAGGTGCTGTGTCCTTCGCGGTGTCCACGTCCGGTACCTGCGCTTGGGCAACGATCTTGACCGGTTCCAGCGCCTCACCGCCCTCGAGTGCTTCGATGTCGATCAGGATGATGTCCCCCGACTTCACCGACTGCAGCTGCAGTCGAGTAGGGGGGATGACTTCCGACGCACGCAGGTACACCGTCCCACCCACCGACTGCACGCGCAGCTTGCTGGCGATCGCGCTGGGTAGCCCGATGCGGACATCTTCATCCAGTATCAGGACGCGTTCCTGGGCCACCTTCAGCGGTACGGCCAGTGGCAGGCGGTCCCAGTACTTTACCTCGACGGCACCAACAGCTGAACACCACCCGGCCACCGTCACCAGCATCAGGATCAAGACACGCATCATCACTCACCTCCAGGCAGCGTCAGCTTCTGCGGTGTGCCTTCGTAGCAGTCCAGGGCCAGGCCCCATTTGTTGTGCTCGGGGTCGACGTCGAAGCGCACCACGCGTAGCGGATAACGCACGACGACGCGCTTCACCGGCTCGGCTGCGTAGTACTCGTCAGCATTGAGGTCGAGCTTGACCAGCCAGCTGTGCTTATCGAGCTGCTTTACTCGCAGGTCGGGGGCATCGCTGTAGCCGCGGCCCAGTACTTCATACACACCGCGCACGCGACCGCGCAGTTCGCCGGCGGCCTTGCGGTACTCGAAGTCGCCGTCGAAGAAGGTCTTGCACGCCGGTGTCAGGTAGGGCTGAAGGGCGAAGATGGCGCGGTGGTAGTCGACCTCGCCATCGCTGGGCCAACGGTTGAGCTGGCCGAAGATATACAGGGCGAAGGCATAGATGTTCTCAGGCGGCACATCCCACCATTTGCGCGTGCTGCCGGAGCGCAGATCCGGCGGCACATGAATGGTCAGTTCGGAAGGTGCGGACTGCCAGCCGTACCAGAGTCCGGTGCACAGCAGCACCAGCACGGCCACGGCCAAGCGCAGGCTGAAAATGTGCGCCTGCTGCGCATCCACCTTATTGCGGAAGCGGCTCATGGAGTGGTCCTCGCAGGCCGGCGAGTGCGCCGAACAGTCCACGGGCCAGAATGCAGGATCAGGTATTGAGTGCCGATGCCCCAGTGCACCACCAGCTGCCACTGCAGGCGTCGATACAACCAGGTCTCGGGGCGGGCGCGTTTGGCCTGGCGCAGCAGCTTGCCACCGGCGAGCAATACCAGTGCCATGCTCAGGAACATGCAGGTGGGGAGGGTAGCGATAGAGGCGGTGGCCAACGCCAGCGGCGCACCGAGGACAACACCCAGTACTGCGCCGACAATCAGCGCGACCCACATCTCGTCATTGGTGAGGCCGCGAAGGACGGCTGGATCGCGGTTCAGGCGTTCCGGCAGGAAGGTCAGAGTGCCGTCGGGGAGGGTAGCAGGGGCGTCGGACATGGTGACCTCACAGAATCGTCGCGGCTTTGGTGAGGAACCACAGGATCACCACCACCAGTAGCGCGCCGACGCCGACCACGGCACCGAGGTCCTTCCAGGTCTTGCGCTGGTTCTGCACGTCGGCGTAGACCGTGAGTGAATGCCAGGCCACGCCGAGGAAGGCGAGGGTCGCGATCAGCAAACCGAGCAAAATGCCGCCGTCGTAGGCGTAGTTCTTGATGGTGTCGATCAACCCCGAGCCTTCGCCGCGGGACGGTGCTTCCATGGTGGGCAGATCAGCTCTGGCCAGCGTCGAGCTCAGCAGCACCAAACCGCCGAACAGGGCTTTTCCAAAGGTAGCCCGCAGCAGGAGCAGCGGAAGGAGGCGGCGACGGGAGAGTTTCATGGCAGGGTCTCCAGATTACGACAGCATGAAAAACATCAGCACGATCAGGGCTAGGGCCAGACGCAGCGTGCTGCCGCCGAGCGCACCGAAATTGAGATTGCCGGCCGCCCAACCGCGGTAGCCGGTCCACAGGGCCCAGGTGCACCAGAGCAACGCCAACACCAGCACCGAGGAGCGCCACAGCACCGAACTGAGCTGCGGGGCAAACCCGGCCACGGCCGAAAACGCGCTGAGTTGAGCGTCAGTCATGCTCATCGGAGGGGCTCGAGTGGGGTGCTTCAGCACGGTACTGACCGGCCAGCTCGACTAGGTCAGCCGGCTGTGCGCGGGAGGGCGATAAGTATTGTTGGATGCCTTCACGCACACGTTCTAGGTCTGCCGCAAACCTCGGATAGTCGAAGCGATAGCGCGTTCCAACTGCATCGTCTGAGCTGCTTTCCGCACGCTCGGCCAACTGGTCGATGGCAGTGAACTGGCGTTGCACGAGTCCCAGATCCGAGCGCTCGCGACTTTCTTGCGCAACTGCCGGAAGGGTTGCTAGACAAATCACAAGCAACGGGAAGGCATACGTCCTCATGGCAGGCTCCAGAATAATCACTGGTCGCCACCATTACCGAGCGGGCGAGTTGAGGCACGAGTTAAAAGGATTCTTGGCCTTTCGCTTTCTGGCGACGTTGGGCAGAAGTGAGGTGAGCCTGGAGAGAGGTATTGAGGGGCGATGCGGACTTGCCGGCGCTACTCGCTTATTCCTAACGCTGTATCGAGCACCTGAAAGGCTAGTCAGTCATCAGTCGGAGAATGACAGCTCCGTCTGAATTGCGCACAGAGCGCGCGGGGGCATCTTCGGTCGAGGATTGCGTGAACTGGTCGGCAACGGGGGCTCAGCTAAATTATCCCCCAGCGTGGCCTGTAGTCCTGGAATTCGACCCTCCGATTCAAGTTCTCGAATCTCGTTCCTGGTCCTGCCAAGCAACTCATTTGCCGTCTGCCCCGTATCCTCGCTCAGCGTCAACGCCAGCAGCGTCAAAGGGCTCAGTTCCAATCTCTCGCTAAGCTGCTCAAGTTTGTCCAGTGTGATGCTCGATCTACCAGTTTCGAGCTTGGACAAGTAGGTACGGCTGGTCGTGTCGGAAAATCCGCGCTGAGTGATGTTGCGCTGACTGCGTAGCACTCGAAGCACATTGGCAAACGATGACTTCAATGGCATGAAATTACCTGAGGAGTCGGGTATTTAGGTGCATTTGGCGGCGACTTTAGTTGGGGGGAACCCGCTCAGGCCACCGGATTTCATTCTACTATACACCCTCGAGCCAGACCCTTGGGGTGCTAGGGACAATCCTGCGGATGTCTGCATCTCGATGCTTTGTGTGTAAAAACGTGCAGACGGTGCGAACTGAGATACAACTGAGCAAGCCCTATGTGTCATCACGAATGCATAGGAAGGGTCAGCGAGTAAGGCGTCAGCTATGGGATGACTGCTGGCACTTCGTCCAAGGAGGACGTAAACCTCCACGAGCTGGAGCCTAGACTCGCCCAATGGGGATGGGTATTCTCAACTACAAACCTAGGGGGCGTGGCCCAATGCCATGTAACTGGTGCGTCTGTATTGTCAAGGGATGAATGCATGAAGCTCGTACGCGCAACTGTGGGACCTTTTCGTTCAATCAATGAGCCCCAGTCGGTGTCAATTGATCCTGATGTGACTGTGCTGGTCGGCATGAATGAAGCCGGAAAAACAGTGTTTCTTAAAGCGTTGCACAAGGCTAAAGATGCTTTGGGTAAAGAGTCTTTTAATATCACGGATGACTATCCAAGAAAGGATGTCACCGCCTATAGGCGGCGTCACGAAGAGGAACCGGATGTCGTAGTGAGATTGACGTACCGGCCTGATGCACGAGAGATTGAGAGGGTCAATAAGCTGGTCGGTATCGAATTAGCAGACGGCTTTGAATTTTCGGTTAATTATGATTATCAAAATCAGCGAATCAATTCAGTTAATGTCACTGATGAGGCCGTACTCAAGAAGTTGACCTTGAATACGGCTTTGAGCGAAGGGGTGAGAGGTATTCTCAAGGAGGCGACGACCATCAGATCTGCGTCCAACAAGCTCGCTGGATTTGAGTCTCCTAATGATGCGGATACGGCACTGATTGAGTCATTGAAAAAACGAGTAGCTGCCACAGATGGGGCAAAAGGCTGGGATCACATTTCCGCCTATGAGGTTTTGATAAACTTCATGCCATCGATACCTAGTTTTTTGTATTTTAGCGATTACGATTTACTCCCCGGAAAGCTGAATCTTCAGGATCTTAAGCAGCGAGTGAAGAATGCTGCGGCTGATCCTGCTAATGCGAGTAAACAGATCGAGCCAAAACACCAAGCGGTCCTTGCGCTGCTTCGGATGGCAGAGGTTGATTTGGAAGATTTCGACAACGGTAAATCCTATGAGGAGCTGAAATCGCAGATCGAAGCTGTTTCTATCAGTTTAACTGACCAGGTTCTAGAGTTCTGGAAGCAGAATGAAGATCTTGAAGTTGAAATAGATATCCGCCCAGACGCCTCCGAAGCCGCCCCATTCAATGTGGGTCCCAATATTTATCTACGGATCAGAAATCGCCGTCATCGTGGTGTTTCGACACCCTTTGACCAACGCAGCCGGGGATTCATTTGGTTCTTTAGCTTCCTTGTATGGTTTGACAGTGTTCAGCACCAGCTTGACGCGACTGGTAAGGCTAGTAATAAATCTTTGGTACTTCTGCTTGATGAGCCCGCACTGGCTCTCCACGCGCTCGCTCAGACAGATTTTCTGAGTTATATCGATCATCTCTCAGAGAGTAATCAGGTGATTTACACCACTCACTCACCATTCATGGTGCATTCTGACAGACTGCACCAGGTGCGTGTGGTGGAGGATAAGGTTAAGATTGGTACAACCGTTTCGGATAACCTTTCAGGTTCTGATCCTCGCACCATTTTTCCCCTCCAAGCAGCACTTGGTTGGAATTTGGCCCAAAACTTATTTGTCACAAAGTTCAACTTGTTAGTTGAGGGTATTTCGGAGTTGTCGATATTGCAGGCTATGTCCCATGTGGTCGAGACTGCTGGAGGGGTGGGGTTGATGAATAACGCCACTATCGTGCCGGTTGGTGGTTTAAGCAATGTTGCCACCTTTGTATCCTTACTTGGGGCTAATGGACTTAATCTTGCGGTGCTGCATGATTACAGCGGGAGGTCGGAACAAAAACTTGAGTCTTTAGTGTCGCAGAAGCTCCTCAAGAAAAAATCTGTATTCAATTTCTCGCAGTTTCGTGATCTTTCAAAGCTCGGTGAAGATAGTGTTGCAACGGATGTCGAGGACTTGCTTGATCCCGATAGATATATGGTGGTCTTTTCCAGTGTATTTCAGAAGGAGCTTGGTCATAAGACCATTGTTCAATCGGACCTTCCACCAGGGGACCGAATTGTCGGAAGAATTGAAAAATACCTCTTGGCCAATAGCATAAAAATCCGCCCTTCAGGAGGTTATAATCATTACGCTGTGGCTTCGGCTATGGTGGGAAATATTGCTGAAAATTGTACCGATGATACTGTTGCTCGATTTGCAGCATTGTTCAAAGATATCAACGCTGCCCTGAAGTAATCTGGAGGCCCAGCCGGGATACTCTCCCGGCTGAGGCCAAACAGTAGATGCAACCGTGTACACTCCTCGCTGATCGGCCAAGCTCAGAAACAACCGAAAAATCGCGTTGCTACATGTAATCTAGGCCTGCTAAACAGTCAGCACTCTTCAGATGTTACGTAGAAGCAGGATCATCAGGAAGTGGCGGGATTTTTACACAGCCTGGGTCGAATGCTGACATTCAAAGGTATTTCTTAAACGTTGTCGCGGTGATCGCCACCATGAAGCCCAGCAACGCAGCACATGGAAGTAAAACCCAGCTTGGATTCAGCGACCAAGGAAGCGACAGGTAGATTACCCAAGGGCTCACGATCAGCGGCAGCAACGTCCGCTTCGCTCGATGGTACACAAAGCTGCTCTCTCTGCCTGCGCCGAACTTGCGAAGGTCGCGGAGCGTCAACCCATCGATCATACCGGTCAATACTGTAAGCAAGAACAGCGGCGTGGCCAAAGTCAGAACGGTCAAGCGCACCACGAACGTGAACACCGTAAACAGCGCAGCCAGCAAGTAGTTCTGGCTAGCGACATATACTTGAGCAAGCTGTCCTTGCAATGACTCCTCTTGACTGAGCAGTTTCAGGTGGGTGTCGGACTGTACCCAGCCGGAGCGGACCACAACCCAGTCGTTGATGTGCTCAAGGATTTTCGTGGTCGCTTGCGCCGGCTCCTGTACCAGCAGCGAACTCCTGAAGTGATTGCTCAGCCATCCAAGCTCAGTCAGCCACATGGTATGGCTGTGATGCCAACCTTGTTCTGGCCAGAACCACAGCATGCCCACGAACTCCAGCACGATAGAGAACAGCAGAGAGGCGAACAGCAGGCCGAGCAATCGCAGGCACAGTTCAAACGTGCCGAAGATCAGCCCGGGGCGTCGTTGTGTCTGAGGCGGATTGGTTGGGGTAGTAGGCATAAAGCTCCCAGGTGTTCGCTGGCTGCTAGGGGCTCAGGGGGCGTGTTTACGCCCGGGTGGTGGCATCTCGGGATCGAAGTCGACCGTCGGCGCACCCCCGGCACTGCTCCACCAACTTCCCGCATTGGCGTTGTAGGACTCGCGCATGCGCGTAGCGAGGGCCTGCAGATCCGCCGGCATCTGATCATCGCTAGCCGGTTTCGGTAGTGGCATCCGAACCTTCCACAGCTGTCCGCCTTCCTGGAACGAGAACATCTGGCCCTTGGGGAGGGCGATGATGTGCGCGGGCTCGATAAGCGGCACGGCGTTGGTGGTAACCCGATCCTGCGAGGAGGAGGTGAAGTCGGTTCGGGCATCCGGATCTGCGGTGTCGGTCGCGCCGGAGACCAGCGTGCGCGTCTGCACGTTGACCTTGGGCAGCTGATTGGTCAGCAGTTCGGCGGTCGCGGTTTCTCGTACGCGCAGCATCTGCAGGGTGTTGAAGTTGCCGATGACCTGTCCGGCTTTGGCTCTGCTGCCGATGCGTGCCTCGATGTCACTCAAGGTCTGGGTATAGGCGGTGACCTGGATACCGGCACCGCCGCCTTTGTTGATCAGCGGGATGAACTCGTCGCCCATCAGTTCGTTGAACTCATCGGCGTGCAGGTTTATGGGCACCTTCTCGGACGCACTGGAGGAGTCCGGCAAGCCGTGATCGATGCCATGTTTATAGATGTGCCCGGCGACGGAGACCAGGTCGGCAAACATTGAGTTGCCGACCGCTGCGGCGACCTCGGCATCGGACAGCGCATCCAGGCCAACGTAGACGATGCCGCGCTTGCGGATGATTTGCAGCCAGTCGAAGATCGGCCGTGGATCGTCCAGGTCGGCATAGTTGGGGGCCAGCAACTGGGCCGTCTTGCCACTGGTGAGCTTTTCCAGCAACGGCAACAGCGAGGCGACGATTTTGTCGAAGTAGGTGCGGTCGTAGCGCACCGCCGAGCGCAGGCCATCCATGACCGGGTCGAAGAGGCGCTTGGCGGTCAGGTACTGTTCGATGGCGACCACGCGTTTCTCGCGGCCGACCATGTGCCTTGGCACGTTTTTTTCGTTGAGGCGAGCTTCAAGATCCACGATGGTCTCCCACGCCTGCGGATCATGTCGGGCGAAAAAGTGCTGGGCGTACTCGATGAACAGCGCATCGATGTTCACCACATGGCGCTGGATCTGTAGGTAATCAGGGCGTCGGCCCAGCTCGATCAGTGCCCGGGCGATGATGTTGACGAAGCGCCAGGCGAACTCGCGAAACGCCGCCGAGTTGCCTTCACCGCTCAGTTGCCCAGCGATACGGGTGGCAACCTCCGAGATGCGACCGAAGCGGCCTATGGCGTTGTAGCGCGCGGAAATCTCGGGCCAGCCCAAGTGGAAGACGTAGAACTCATGTTCACGACCGGCGCGTCGCGCTTCCACGTACATGCGCTTGAGCAGGTCGGCATCGCCTTTGGGATCGAAGACAATCACTACTTCCTGGCTCGGCCGGTGAATGTCCTGGGTGATGTAGACCTCGGCCAAGCGCGTCTTGCCGACCCGGGTGGTGCCCAGCACCAAGGTATGGCCCACGCGTTCGCTCAGTGGCAAGGAGGCCTCCTGCTCGTTGGGTTCGACGCCATGCAGCAGCGGTGAGCCACCCACGGGCGGCAGCGGTCGTATCGGGTTTAGCGGGCTGTCCCAGGCGGTCAGCCGTGGCAGGAGGGAGAGCCCTGGCGGCGCTTTTTCCAGGAAGTGCTCCAGACGCCGTGCCCACTGGTAGGCCGCTGACTGGTTGACGTAGCGGGCGAGTGCGGGATCCTGTGCTTCTAGCAAACGCTGGGTGTGCAGGCGGCTCCAGCGAAAACCTCGCCCCATGAACAGGCGTTTGCTGCTGACCGGGATCTGTCGGCTGGTCAGCGAATAGCGGGGCAGGCGGCGGATGTTGCGCCGATAACGTAGGACAATGCGGGCCTCATTGAGGCGCTTGAGGCCGAAGGCGGTGTAGGCCAGGGCGATGCCAGCACCGACCTCCGGCGACAGGGCTACCGCCCAGGGTGAATGCAGGCACAGCGCACCGGCACCGGCACAGATCCCCACGGTGTACAACTCCACCGCTGGGCGCAGCAAAGATTCCATCGCATGATCGCCCATGACGGTTCCTCACTGCTCCAGGCCGGTTGGTGTGATCAATACCGGGTAGTGTTCCAGCTCCAGCCGCTCGGCGATGTCGTCGCCACTGACCGGCCAGATGCTCAACGTAGGTGCTACCGCCTGGATACGCTGCAGCGCCGCCGCATCGGCGACCTCAACGGCCAGGCCGTTTGCGCCCAAGCGCTTCAGCGACGGCGCGTGCTGCGCCAGCCACGCCAATGAGGCGGCGTCCGCGCCCACCAGGAACAGCGGGACCATGCCTGGCAAATCCAGCGCTCTGCGTGGCACCTCACCCGGCGTGAGGCGCGCACTGTGCACCGGCAATACCCAGCTCAGTGTGCGTGGGTCGGCTCGTTCAACCGGCGCGACCGATTCGGCGGCCATGGCAGGGGGCGTTGGCACAAGCCATGCCCCGGTAGCCAACGACCCCAATAGCCCGCAGATCAGTGCGCCCCGGCGAACTTCAATCATGAACGTGGCCCTCCGCGGCTAGGTGTGGCGACTTCAAGGCGCTGCCAGTGCTGGTTGAACTGCATGCGGTAGCGCTCCGCCGGGGGCCCGCCCGCAGGCCGGTGGTAGCGGCCCGCGGCGATGACCCAGTCACCGACGTTGGCGTAGTGCGCGCGCAACAGGTCAGCGGTGACGGCGAGGTTTCTGCGCGGATCGAGGGCATCGCAGGCGGTGGGGTAACGCTCCGGGTGGTAGCCCAGGTTGGTTTGACCCAGGCCGACATCGATGCGCTTGGGATCATGCCGGGTGAGCGCCACGGTGAGTGCGCTACAGGCCTGGGCACGGGTGGCGAAGCGCTGCGGCGTGCCGGCCACATTCAAGGTCCACGGCCAGGGAACAAGCCGACCACGCAGCGGCGTGCCGCTCTCCTGCTGGGCAATGGCAAACAGCACCGAGGCCGGGATGCCGGCCTGGGCGGCGGCCAACTGGTACGCCGGTGGAGGGAGGCCGCCTGCTTGGGCGACAGTCACCCCCGTCAGGGCCAGGGCGAGGGTCAGTCGACGCGTTGCCATTTCCCTTCCACCTGTTGAAAGCGTGCGGGCAGGGGGCGGCTGACGCCGAGGGCGAACCAGCGGCCGCGGTCGTGATTGAGGGTGACCTGGCCGCTGCTGATCTGGGCTGGGGTAATGCCCACCTTGCGCGCCCATTGTCGAATCCGCGCATCGTCGCCCTGGCTGCCCACCAGGTAGACGTCCAGATGGGCGCCCGTGCTTAACCATTGGCGGACGCTGGCCTCACAGGTCGAGCACGGGTCCTCCACAAAAACGGCATAGCGCGGGTTGCTCGACGGGGAGACTGCATCGCTCATCCTCTGCACCGGCAGCAGTCCCGGGAACAGCCGCGCCCAAGCTGCGGTGTAGGCTTTTTCATAGGCCAGTTCGCGCTCGGCACGTTTGGCTTCTAGTCGCACCTGCAGCTCGGCGTAGCGCTGGCGCTCCTGGTCCGAATCGGCTTCCACGCCCAGGGTGGTCAGTGGGTCGAGCTGCGGTGACCAGTAGTGGCGGGGACCGCTCTGCAGGCGCTCGAACTTGGCCCATTCGTCATCGGTCAGGCCCCAGGCCTTGGCCTGTGCTGCGGATCGCTCTAGCAGCAGCGGGGCCTGCTCGCTGGACTGCTGCTCCGTTTCAACCGTGGCGGGTGCACTCCATCCCAATCCCGGTACCAGGTAGATGGTGAACAGGAGCAGCGAAAGAGTGATTAACCGGACCATATGCACCTCGTCACGGCAGGGGCAGCGAACGTTCGCCGAGGCCAGGCACTTGGAACACGGCCTGATTCCGGCGAATGGTCTTGAGCTGCCAGCCGTTCAAGCTGTCACCGGGCTGCAGCAGGTGGACGGTCGACAGGGCGTGCGCGCCGGCCGGTAGGGCCGAGACAAACCGGACGTCGCCCCGGGTCTCGACACCCAACAAGGTGAATGGCTGCGTCGGGTTTTGGGTTTTTGCGGCCGATTTGGCAGATGCTGCAGGCTGGGGTTGTGCGGATGGCGCAGTCGGTCGAGCCTCAAGGGCGTGGACGGCGGTTTCGGCGTTGCCCAATCGTTGTTCTAGCGTGGACAGATCGGCCTTGGTCGGACCCCGAGGTAGGGCTTCAATGGCCTTGAGCGAAGCACTCACCACATCCAGCTGTTTGCTCAGCGTCGCGAAGGTCGCATCCTGCTGGCGCTGGTGCTCGCCCAGCGCGTTCACTTGCGCTGGAAGTGCCGCGAGGGTCGTGCCGAGTGCATCAAGGTCCCGCCGCAGCGCCGGGACTGGGTCGGCTGGCGCACTATCAACGGCAACCAGGAGCGCGGTCAGTTTTTGCTGGTGGTTGTAGGTCACGGCGGCCAATACCGCGGCGCCCAGGCACAGGGCCCCGAGCACCAGGGCCTGAAAGTGATGGACCTTCATGGCGTGATCTCCAGAGGCGGGTGAGGTGGGGCGGGCACCGGTGCGCGAAGGGCGTAGCACGCGCTGCGTTCGACCGGGTCGATAACGAGCCGCCAGGCCGGGCCGCCGAGGATGGTCAAGGCATCCAGCAGCGCCACCGGCCCGAGTTGGTGCTGCACGGCCGGCAGGGGGCGGCTGAACAATCTCGTGACCTCGGCGCGGTTGGCGCAGAGCGAGTAGCCCGAGCGTTGCAACACGTGGCGCAGGGCATCACCGACCGTCGCGTGCAGCGCCGGCGCAATCTGCACGGTTATGAGTTGAAACAATGGCTGGCGTTGCTCCAGCGTCGGTCGCGTGCTGAGCAGGGTGTAGCGGTCCTGGCGGACCCACGCTGGTGACTCTGATAGCGGCTTGGACGGGGTGGCTGGAACTGGTTCGACTTTGGCTGGCGCCATCGGTGGGGTGACGGCAGGCGGCGTGTTGCAGCCCGCCAGCGCGAGCATCATGACAAGGTAAGAAAGTGCGGGCGTGTGCATGAGCAGGTCTCGACAGTAGGTGCCGACACCTTGGCAACGCGCGTGAGCTGCACCCACTGGAAAATTGAAGTTGCCCGGCCGGTTTATCGAGCCCAACACGTGGAAAAGGCGCCCCGCAGGGCGCCTTGGGTCAATCGTCAGCAAACACTGGCAGTCCTGCCAGCTGGGCTGCATCGGGATCGAACACCAGGAAGCGCGTGTCGGCTTGGCCGGCCAGCAACAACAGGGTCATCAACACCGGAGGCACCTGTTCATCCAACAGGCGAATGCAGACGTCCGCCGCTGAGCAGCCGAAGCCTTCTACATGGGCGCTGCGGTGCCAGGGCGTCGAGTACAGCTTGCAGCCGACGGAGCGGTTGCTGACCAACTGGAAGCATTCAAAGAAGCCGGCCGGTCGTTCGCTGCGGGCCAACTGCTCAAGGTAGGCGTACTCGTCGGCCGGTAGGTGGGAGGCGCTGATCTCCCAACTGCGGCTGTAGTGACCGGTGGTGAAGGACAGCTGCTGCATCAGGTGCTCCGCCGCTTCCAAGCTGGGAAGGTCGCCAATGTGTACCGAGCCACTCAGCCGTTCGGCGGTGACCTGGTACAGCACAGTGCTGACCACGTCGTCTGCGGGCAATTGCATGCGAAGGAAGCCAGAGACATCTTGGCCTTCCGTGATGACGGCACAGTCGTCATCGAACACGCACGCCTGGCAGTTGATGTGATCGTCGTCCAAGTCCAACTGGGCGGTGTGCAGAGGACGGTAGCAGGGCGGGCACTGGTCGTCGTAGTGGATTTGAACCACGCGCTCGCAGGAGAACGCATGGAAGCCGCGGGCAAAGGGGTTGGGGGTTGAGGTGAGCATGGTGGCGCTCCAGTTAAAAGAGAACGCCACCCCATGCAGGCGGTGGCGAGAGAGAGGGTTAGATCCAGCCGTATTCGGCCAGGGACAGGGGCTGACCTTCGCCAACGATGATGTGGTCCAGAACGCGGACCTCGACGAGCGCCAGCACTTCGATCAGACGTGTAGTCAGCACGCGGTCGGCGCCGCTGGGCTCAGGGCAGCCGGAAGGGTGATTGTGGCTGAGGATGACTGCGGCGGCGTTGTGTGCCAGCGCCTTGACCACCACTTCGCGGGGGTACACCGAGGCCCCATCGATGCTGCCGAAAAACAGCACCTCGAAGTCCAGCACGCGGTGCTGTGAGTCGAGATAGAGCAAGGCAAACACCTCGTGGTGATAAGGCGCTAGACGCAGCTTCAGGTAGGAGGTGGCGTCGGCAGGCGTGATGAGTACTTCGCCGCGCTGGAAATAGCGTTGGTCCAGCAGCTGCAGAGCTTCGTTGATCAACGCATCTTCGTGGGCGCGCTGGGTCAGGGCGGGGTCGAGGGGCTCGACCAGGGTCAATGGCGTGTTCATGAGCAGAGCCTCGTGTGCAGAAGCGCTCCGGGAGGAGGCCTCCGGTGTGTGGGATCAGGCGGTCACAGGCGGGTGAAACGATGCCGGGTGCCTTGCAACGGGGAATGGCAGGCTTCGCAGGGGCGAGTGGAGAAGGGGTCGATGCCGACGCCGGTGTGCGGATCGAAATCGGCGCTGAGCGGCATTAGCGCCTGCAGTTCGATACGCATCTGCGCAATTCGCTGGTCGACTTCGACCTCGCTGTAGTACAGCGACAGCACGCTGAAGTCGTCGTAGGCCACGGCATGCAGGCAATCCTCACAGAGCCAGTAACTCTCCATGGCAACCTCCGGGGATAAGAAAAGGCGCTCATGCGAGCGCCTCTGTGGTGGAGCATCCGTCTCAGGCAGGCTGCGAGGCCTGGTCCTGAGCCTGATCGGCACTGTGTGAAGGATTCGGCGCATGTTCTTTTGCCGCTTCGGACGGCGGTTCAGCCGAGGAAGCATCCTGCCGAGCTGGCGCTTTGTAGGTGAGCTGACCGTTGACCTTGATCCACTCGATGAAGATCAGCCGACCTTTGAGGCTGGCACCAGGTTGGCCTTTGCGCTCACCTTTCTCGTAGGTGAAGGCGTCGACCCAAAGGTCGCCAATGCGAAACGCGATCAGCACCTTGCGTTCGGCACGGACATCCTCGTGGTGTTCGCGGATCAGCCGTTCGGCTTCACCGCCAGCGACCTTGCAGTCGAAGCGGGTGTACTCGACGTCATCCGACGCACCGTGCAAGGCGGCAATGTCGCAGGCCATAAAGGGCTGGCCTCGCCGCACTGGCACCTCACGCACGCGGTTCAAGTAACCAATGCCTTGGGTGTGCAGGTTGAAGTAGGTACTGGGGGCAGCTGTGTTTGCCGTGGTCATGGTGAATCTCCTGTTTGCGAGAAACGCGGATATTCACCGGCCCTGGCGGGGGTGAGTCCGCAAGGGAAGGTCAGGTGCAACAGCAGTGGTGTAAGAGCGCTCATCATCGCGGGGAGCGATAACCGTGCGAGCCGCCGAACGCTAGTCGCACTTTGGGAGGAACCACTCTGGAGAGAGCGTAGCCTTGCAGGTTCCGGCTACCTGGTGCTGTCAACGACAGCGCGGTGCAGTTCATCTATAGAACGGTGCGCAGCGCCCGTCAACAGCGGTTTTGACTGGGTTCAGAGGTGTGGGCGTGGGTGGTACACAGTAGATTCAAGCGCGCGAAAAAATAGCCCAACGGTTGTCGGGCTAGGAACAGAAAGGCCACCCTTGATCCGGTCCATTGACAGCGAAGTCGTCGCTTCACTTCAGCTGTCGCGTCACCCTGATCAACCGACCCTTGTCGTGGCCTGGGTCGGGATAACTGGCACGCATCCGCGCACAAACGGCGCCCGTTCTTTCGCCGGCGGGCACCGGCACTGAGCATCGTCGCCGAGGCGGATGACCCCTGCAGCCTGCAGCAGGTCGCACGGGTCATCCGTCTCGAGAACCTTGGACATCTGGAACAGCGATACAGCGCGGTGAAAGAGGCTCCGAACTCAACGAGTCTGGCCGAGCTGCCCGGAGCGAATCGGCCTGGGGTCGCCAAACGGCGAGGGGCCTGTTCACTACATCAGGGACGGCCCCCAGCGTCAAGCAGTCAGGAACGCTTCGGTTTGGCGGGCGCCGCGCTGGCCTTCAACGGCTTGGTACCCTTGCAGTCGGGGTAGCGCACACAGGACCAGAAGTTGCCGGTGCGGCCTTTGCGCTGGCGCATAGGGCTTCGGCACACGGGGCAGGCTGGACCTTTCGAACGGGGTAGCTGCAGGTCCAACGAGGCCTGGCTGCGCACCACCTGGGTGAGCCAGGCCGATTGCTTGGCGAGAAACGCCTCGACACTCAGCTGACCGGTCTCGATCCGTGCCAGCGCCTGTTCCCATACCGCAGTCATCACCGGATCAGCCACCTCACGCGGAACGGCCTCGATCAACGTGTGGGCGGCCGCAGAGGCCGCTAGGCTGCGCTTTTTCTTGGTCAAGTAGCCGTGATCGATCAGGCCCTGGATGATCGCGGCGCGGGTGGCCTCGGTGCCGATGCCAATGCTGTCTTTCAACGTTTGCTTGAGGCGCACGTCGGCCACCTGGTTGGCGATGGTTTTCATCGCCTTGACCAGTGTGCCCTCGGTGTAGGGTTTGGGCGGCTGGGTGCGCTGCGTGTTGACCTTGGCGTCTCGCACACCAACCGACGCACCTTCCTGCAAGGTGGGGAGCCGCTGCGTTTGCTCGGTCGGTTCGCTGGCGTCGGCTTCGTCGATCACGGCCTTCCAGCCACGTACCTGGATCTGCTTGCCGCGGGCCAGCAACTGATCGGCCTGGCTGCGCAACTGCACCTGGGTCTTCAGGTATTCGTGGTGGGGCAGAAACTGCGCCAGGTAGCGGGCGCGGATCAGGGTGTATACGGCGCGCTCCCGCTCGGACAACTGATCCAGCGGGATCACCGCGGCAGTGGGGATGATGCCGTGGTGGGCGGTGACCTTGCTGCCGTTCCAGGCGCGGGACCGCCGTGTCGGATCGAGTTCCTTGAAGCGCTGGCCAAGCATCGGGTCGGCTGCGGCCAAGGCCTTTAGTACACGCGGTACCTCGTCCAGCATGCTCTCGGGTAGGTAGCCACAGTCGCTGCGAGGGTAGGTGGTGACTTTGTGGGTTTCGTACAGTGCCTGCGCCACACTGAGGGTTTCCTGCGCGCCCAGGCCGAGTTTGGCCGAGCAGATCTCCTGCAGCGTGCCCAGGTCGAACGGCAAGGGCGGCCCCTCCGTCACGCGTTCAACGTCGACCCGCTCGACTTGTGCTGAACGCGCAGCTGCCAGGCGGCGGGCAACCTGCTCGGCCGCCGCTTGATCAACGCAGCGACCGGTATCATCGCAGTGTGCAGCGGGTGGCTGCCAGCGCGCCTCAAACTCGTCCCCGTCATCCTGCAGCACAACGTCCACGGCCCAGAACGGCCGGGCTACAAAGCTGGCGATGGCGCGGTCACGCTCAACCACCAGGCGCAGGGTCGGTGTCTGTACGCGACCTACAGGCAGCTTGCCGTCGAAGCCGGCGCGGCGACCGAGCAGGGTAAACAGGCGACTGAGGTTGATGCCAACCAGCCAATCGGCCCGGGACCGGGCGAGGGCACAGTGGTACAGCGGCAGGGTTTGCTCCCCCGGGCGCAGCGCCTCCAGGGCCCGGCGGATCGAGGCGTCATCCAGGGCGGACAGCCACAGGCGAAGGATCGGCCCCTGATACTGGCAGCGCTCAAGGATCTCCCGGGCAATCATTTCGCCCTCGCGGTCCGCGTCGGTGGCAATCACCACCTCGGCGCAGGTTTGCAGCAGCCGGCTGATGGCCTTCAACTGCGCGGCGACCTTGGGTTTTACCACCAGTTGCCAGTGTTGCGGGATGATCGGCAGGTGCTCTAGCGACCAACGCTTGTACTGTTGGCCATAGGTTTCCGGTGGTGCGGTCTCCAGCAAGTGCCCCACGCACCAGGTCACTGTTATCCCGGCGCCCTGCAGGCATCCATCGCCGCGACGATGGGCCTGCAGGACCCGAGCGATGTCACGGGCTTGAGACGGTTTTTCGCAAATGTAGAGGCGCATGGCGTGGCCCTCTCGGTCAGGTACCGACAGGGTGGTCGCGTCACAGGGGAGCGCTAGGGAAAAGCTGAACTGGTCGAGATCATATCGGTGTAGCCGCCAGCGGAGAGCGACTTACCGTTGCGCGAGGTGCGCGGTCACGGTCTGCAGAAGGTCCAAGGCAAATTGCTTGTCCGTCTCGCCAAGGTCCTTGATCAGTGAGGCAATCTTTTGCCCCTGGTCCTGTGGCCGAGGACTGATGGCCAGCAGCAGCTCATCGGCCGGGCAGCCATACATATCCGCCAACTGCAGCAGCTTGGGCACGGTCAGTTCAACCTTGCCACGCTCCATGCGCGACACCGCTTCGGTGCCGATCTCCAGGCGTTCACCGACTTGCGCCTGGGTAAAGCCCTGGGCACGGCGGTACTTGGCCAACTGGCGGCCGATGTGTTGTGGGCTAGGCTCTTTGACTGGCAACGGGGTGGCTCTCCAATTCAACCCGTATGGTTGACCAGCCACCCGAAGATATGAACGCCCTGAAAGGTTGACTGACAACTCAATGGGGCGTATCACCAGATGAGAATACCGTGACCTGCCCGTCACGCGGAGGAAGTGACTTGGACGAATTTGAACAGCATGAAGTGGATGCACTAGCGGTCAAGGCTTGTGAGTTGTTCATGGCCACTCACCTGGAGCCGGACAATCAGGCGGCGCGCGACAGGCTGATGGAGTGGGTCAAGGAAGCACCGGCGCACTGGCGGGCGTTCCTTGCCCTGGACCAGTATCTGCTGGAGGTCAAAGGATTGATCGAGGGGGACTTGCGTAGCGTCGCCCGCGGCGTGGGGCCCAATAGCTGAGCGGTAGCGCGCTGAAGAACCTGATTCCACTAACGTCCACCCACTCAGGTGGCTTTGCGGGTATTTTTCTTGCCGGCCCGCTTGCGGCTACTGCCACCATGTTCACTGGCCTTCTCGCGCATGGATACGCCGGCCAGGCGATGGGGCAGGATGCCGATGTGCCGCGCCTCGACCTTGAATGTCACCCGGGCATTGTCCTCGCTGTCTTCCCACTCATCCTTGACCGTTCGGCCCATGACCAAGACGCGCATGCCTTTCTGGTACAAGGTGCTCCAGTGCTCGGCATCGCGGTGCCAGAGCTCGACCGGGGCCCAGTAGCCGCCGCGATCTTCGTAGCCGCCCTCGCGCGGTACTGGGTTGTCGAAATAGACATTCAGCCGCAGCAACCGCTTTGGCTCGTCCGGGTTGCTGTTGAACTCCTGAAACTCAGGAGGACTGCCGATGTTGCCTTCGCCAACAAAGAACGTGCTCATGGGTGTTTCTCCTCGGTGGTGAAATCGGAAAGGACGTCGTCGGCATAGCCGAGCTTGATGGCGCCGATGAATACCTGGCGATAGAGCGAGTTCAGGCTGCTCATCTGCAGGTTTAGGACGATCCGGTTGGCCTCCAGCTGGTACAGCGCCTGGCGCAACTCCGGCTGAAGCAACGGATGCTCCATCGCCGCTTCCCAGACCTCCACGCCCATGCGCTTGAAGTCCGGGCTGCGCCAGCGGAGGAAGCAGGCGCCCTGGGAGCTGTGCTGGACGCTCAGTCGCAACTCGAGCAACGAGAAGGGTGGCTGCGCCATGATCGCCAGCATCGCGGCCATCAGCGTCTCGAGTTCGCCGCGCAGCTGTTTGATTGTCTCGGCGAACTGGAACAGCTCCCCCTTACCCTTAAAAGGCTTTAAAAGGCCTTTTAGAGAGGCACTTTGTTCAAGCTCGCGATAGGCTTCTGATGACAAGCAATGGGCGATCGCTTCGGCCAGGGTCATGCTTCACCGCCTTCGGCGGGGGCGCCGGGCGAAGGTTCCACGTCTTCATCAAGTTGATCGGTCTCAGTGGGCAGTGCGGGCTTGGCGGTGCGCACGATGGGTGGCGCGAATTGCGAGCGCCGTGTGCCTTCCAGAACGTCGTGGGGTGGGATGCCGAACTTGTCGATTGCTTCGCGGGCGCGGGCGTTGTTGGCGGCCATGTCATCCCGGCTGACCCCGGCCAGCCGGTACAGCTGCGCCATGCTGAACAGGCTGCGCAGCAGGTGAGCGCCACGATCGATCCAGTGCTCCATGTCGACCCGGCCGATCAGCGCGGTGTGGTGGGCCAGCAGGACGCGACGTACCAGGGCGTCGTAGTCGGTCAGGAGGTAGACGGCGAGAAACCCCAACTGGCTGCCGATGAACAGGGGCAGGGTGACAGGGTGAATGTTCAGGTTGTCGCCGATGCTGACCTGGGAGGGCAGGTCGCGCTCGACCAGTTTGACTTGTTCGGTCAACGCCAGCAGCTCTGCCTTGGCCTGCAGAAGCTTGTCTTCCAGCTGCAGCATGAACCAGTCGGCGAAGGGATCATCCTGACTGCTCGCCTGCTTGAGCAGGTTGGTGACGCTGATGTAGCCCGCCATGCCCATGATGCCGAACACGCCTTCGCGTGCGGTACGGCCTTGCCACAGTCGTGCTGCGTGATGGGTATGCAGGGTGAGGGTGATGCTGCTGCGCAGTGAGCCCAGGTTGAGCTGGTAGTGGTCGACCATCGCCAGATCCTCGCCGTCGGAATGACGCCGACGATCTGCGCTCTCGGGCAACCTGGCAGTGATCAATGTGAACGCGATGGGCTCACATTGCCCCTACTCTCGAAGGTCCTCACATTGATGCCACTGTGATCAAATCCGCTGAGTGCCAACGCAGCTAACTATTTCATCTTGGCATTGGTCAAAGCTGTGACCTGGCAGCCAACACGCAGATCACACTCCTCGAGCGATTGTGTCTGGCTAGAAGACGTCACTGGAGTGATGCCACTGTGATCAAATCCATTGCGGTCCGCTGAACGTTGGAGACCTGGAAGACTCAGCGCGCTGTTAGGTTGCCCCGTTGACGACACCGCAGCGAAGCTTGAGCTGCTCCAGATACGCCTTGGCCAGCGGTGAGGCCACACGGCTTCCGGACTCCCGTGAGCGCTCATCAGCTGGCTCTGGTTGGCGAGTGCGCTTGCGTGGTGCTGGTGGTACATCGCTACGGGCGGCCCACAGGGTGAAGTCGCCCTGGCACGCCCGCTTGATCAGCCCCAACAGATACGCAATCGGCTTGCGGATGTCGCCACGGCTACAGCGAACGGCTGCTTCATTGATCACCGCTTGTCGCTGTTCGGGCTCGAGCTGGCGCAGCGCCTGGACTGCGCGGCGCTGTTCAGTCGGACTTAGCTGCAGACCCTCTGGCCAATCGGCGCTGCCATCGGCCGAGGCGGGCGGTACTGTACATTTTTTGCTTTGTTTTTGTACGGTACGGTCGTGCGCTGGATTCCGAACGGCAGCCGGCACTGGGCCTTTTACGCTGGGTTCGGAATCGGCCGAGGACAGTGCGGCAGACCGAACGCTGTGCGCCTCGCCTAGTTCGGAATGCAGGGCATGGCAGTCGACCGGCAGCGGCAAAGCCTGTTGAGCGCCTGTTGCGGGGGGCGAGGTCATCACGGTCAAGGCCTCGTCAGCCACCTCCGGATCCGCCCGCAGCTCCTGGAGGAGATGTTGAGCGAGATCGCGCACGCCTTTGGTGGCATGGGACAGGTTTTGGCTGATCAGGGCCAGGTAGCCGGAATCTTGGTCGATGGCTTGCGCTGGCGTCAGTGGCGCGTCGTGCAGCACGTAGACGCAACCGCGCAGGCAACCCTGCTCATCACGATAACGTTCGCTCAGGCTGAGCCAGCGGGTGGCGCGCAGCACGTTCAGCGCGCGGGCGACGGTCTCGCGCGAAGCCTGTGCGCCACACGGGCTGGTCGCCAGGTACGGCTGCAGGTCCTGATAGCGCGGGGTGCGCATCTGCCGCTCGGTGATCAACCAGCGCAGCACCAACCAGAGATTGCGCTCCACGGGTGTGAGCCGGCGATCCTGCAGCAATCCCCGCGGTAACGGTTCGTGGCTGCCGTGGTACACGAAGCCCGGCCCCTCAGCCAGTGCACGGGCGGCCTTGGCTTGCTCGGCCTGCTCCAGACAGCGCTTGAGCGTGACCATGCTCTGGCGCACCACATCGGCCCAGTCCACGGTGTAGAAGTTCAGCATGGGATACCTCCGTACAGCTCGATCTGCTGCCAGATCAGGGTCAGGCTGATCTGTTGTTCCTCGGCCAGCATCATCATCGCGTCCAGCGGCTCGTTGTCCGGATCTTCAGCTCGCAACTGGCGCCAACGGTTCCACACGGCATGTTCCTGCGCTTCGCTGAGCTGGACAGGGCGACCGCGATGGGTCTCGATCTTCAGGATTCGCCGACGCAACGCCGTGTCGGAATGGTCGAGGCCGAAACAGCGGTACATGATGTTCGAACTCGCCCCGAGCTTGAGGGCACGGTTGATCAGACGCTCGTTCAGTTCGTCGCGTTCGGCCTGGGCGATCAGGCGACGCAGCACCGTGGTGTCGACCTTGATCTCGACCCAGGCGATCGTCGAATGCGCCAGGTGGGACAAGGTCGTGGGCGGCAGCGACTGCAGCACCTCGATGTCCTCGTCGCCGAGGCCCAAGGCCTTGCACCGTTGCAGTCGGCCATGGCGCAGTTCATGCAGGACCTGGTTCAACATGGCGTGGTTCAGCAGATTGAACGACGTGCTCATGCGGCACCTCCGGGTGTCAGCGGGTGGACGACAGCGTGAGTTCGATCAGGCGTCGAGAGAGCCGTATAAGTGAAAACAGTTGCGCCAATTGAGGATCGGGGAGCCGCTCAATCCCGATCGCGAGCGCTGGGCGCTCGATCAGTGGCAGGTCGTAGACACCCAGCAGCAGTTGACCAAACAGCGCTGCCGGGAGCTGCTGACGTTGCTCCCAAGCAACGTCGTCCTGCACGCGCAGCAGCGCGCCCAACAGCAGTTGAATACCGGTGCGGTGGGGTGTCGAAGGCGCTGCTGTATCGGGCGCCAACGAGAAGCCCAGGCCTTCCTCCGTGGCGCAGACCATGTGTGGTGCATTGGCGTAGCCGGCCAGTTCGCTGGCCAGTTGCGCGCAGGCGTGGCGCAGTTGCTCCAGATCTTCCAGAGCGGGCGGTATCGGCCAGAGGGCATCTAGTGAATCGGGCAAGCACTGAAGCCCAGCATTGCCGAGATCGGCAGACTGAGCGGGCGGTGGCGCAGTGGGACTATCTATCTGTTCACGGGCGGCGGCGGGAGGCTGCGTCAGGTCTGCCTGTTCTGGCTTCCTGTCAGCAGGTTGCAGAGGGCAGGCCGGTTCCGGTGAGTCGAGCTCTGTGTGGACTTCTGGCTCACTGCTGAAAGTGCTATCGGTGTCTTGGCCCACGCTCAGCGGCGGGGGCAGGGACAGGTCGGGCGTCAGTGGCTGACGTGATGGCTGGCCGCTATCCTGGATCAGCTCCAACGCCAGCAGGCGTGGTGACTGGTCCAAGGATTTCGCCATCTGTGCGAGCAGTTCGTCCTGCAGCTCGGCGGTGTCCAGCTCGGCGGTTGTGCAGTCGAACGTGGACAGCACCTCCAACCATAGCGCGGTGAAATCCAACTGTGTCGCAACGTATCGATTCCACACCGATTCGGCACGTCGACGCAGGCTAAGGGTTCGCTCGATCGAAGGTCTGCCTAAGCCGGCGTACAAGGTCTGCGGGATAGCCGGCAGCAGGTGCTCCAGCGTGTCCAGCATCCGGCTGATGTGCGATTGCGAGATCGGGTAGCCGCCGGCGGATAGTTGCGCCGCCAGTTCGCGTTGACTCAGGCTACTGCCGTCTATCAGCAGCATGTCGCGGAACTTGGCCACGGCCAGTGCACGCTCGATGAAGGTGAGTTGGCCGTGCAGGTCACTTTCGGCCAGATGGCCCAGCAGCGTATGCAGTTCCGACTGCCAGGGGCGAAACAAGCAGTGGATGCGGAAGAAGCGGTCCTCGCGGGTTTCCTGCCACAGCTCACCGAGGATACTCAGGCGGGTGTTGCCACCGTTGCGGATGATGAACTGCGGCTCACCGGGTCTGCGTGTGATGGATGGGGGCTGATCCAGGCCGCGGTCGCGGATGGAGGCCTTCAATTCCTCGTATAACGGGTTACGGATGAAGCGCGGGTTGTGCTCGTAGGGCCGCAGTTGCTCCAGGGTCACGACCATCGGTGTATCGCAGTCGGGATCGGTGGGCGGCAGCTGTGTTGCCCGCTGTGGGAAGTGCCCGTGCTGGAGCTGGCGCGTGATGTCTTCGGAGGTTGGCGGTTTCATGAACTTGCCCTTGATCTGTCAATGCAGACGGACTGCCCAGGCCTTTCCGATCGGCCGCGTGAGTGAGGCAGCGAGGGATGAACGTGGCACTAAGCTGGTCGGCCGGTGATGCATTCCACTGAGGCAACGCTGTTGGGATAAGAGCGCGCACGGATCCTGGTCTGGGCCAGTCGCTGCTCCCACTCAGGGAACAGTTCATTGGCCAGTGCCCGCATGACATCGGCCGCGCAGCGACTGCGCGATCGAGGGGCGGCTTTCGACTCGACCCGATGCACCGGCAGTCCCAATGACGCGGCATTGAGGTACGCGACGCGATCGGGAATCACCGTGTTGCAGACGCTGACATGCGGGTCGGCGGCAAAGGTGTTGCGCAGGCTCTGCATGATCAGGCAGGTGTCCCGCCGATTGGCGTTCACCTGATTGAGCAGCAGTTTCACCGGGGGCAAGTCCACGCCAAGGTAGCGGTAGGGTTCCAGCTCTTCGAACAGGCCGAGCGTGCCGCGGCGCAGTTCGCGTGCCGCGAGCATTTCCGGTGGCAACGGGCATAGCGCACAATCGGAGGCGAGGATGGCCATCTCTACGACCACGCTGCGTGCCCCCTGGGTGTCGACGATGAGCACATCGTAGCGATCAGCGAACGCTGGCAGCAGGTTGCGCAGGCGCAGTCGGCCATCAGGCGCGTGCAGCAGTACGGTGCCCAGGTGCCCGGCGCGGTCATTGGAAACGATCAGTTCAAGCCGTGGGATGGCGGTTTCGGAAATGATCTGTTCGGCAACCGTGAGCCGCTGCGAGATCAGTTCGTAGCTGCCCGCTTCACGGGATTCGCACAGGGCGTAGTAGCTGGACAACGTCGGTTGACTGTCCAGGTCGAGCAGCAGCACCTGCAAGCCGGCGTCGGCAAGTAGGCCGCCGAGGTTAGCGGCAACCGTGGTCTTGCCGGCGCCACCCTTGGTTGAGATCAGTGAAAGGACTTTCATGGCACTACTCCCGAACAGACAGGCGATCCTGAACCCACTGCTCGATCTCCAGCGAGTCCCAACCCACCGCGCGCGTGCCGATGCGTCGACATTGCGGGAATAGTCCGGCCTTCATCAGGTTGTAGATATGTGAGCGTTTGAAGCCGGTTTTCTGTTCCACCTCATCGCGGCGCATGATGTGGCGATCGGCGGAAGCTGGGGCAGGGCTGGCAGGTTGCATGGTGTCACTCCTTAGCGCCATGTGGCGCCCAGTGGGATGTGACTGTCAGTGAAGGCCGGTTGGTTTAGAAAATCATTGCCAGGCAATGGCGGTCATTGCCTGGCAATTCGGTGTTCTGCCTCTACCGCCTGGGCTAACAGACGGCGAGCCTGTGCAAATTTCCGATCAAGGGTGCGTTTGCTCAACCCAGCAATACCGGGGAACAGGGTAGTGATGGCATCGACTACCGCAGTCTGGGTTTTGTAGATTGATCGCGGTTGGCCGCTTTTCGACTTTTCCAGCATGACCGCGAGCAGGGCGCCAATAATCGTGTGGTGCACCTTGGTGGATGCCTCGGATGCAGGCCCAGCTGCCACAAACTGTGATGCCAATTCGTGCTCTTGCGCTTTATAGGCAGCCATCTCTTCGACGAGCGAATCAAAAGCCTGATGCATTTTTTCGTATTCGCGCGCGTAAAAGTCTCGCTCGGCTTGCACAGCCATAAAAACGCTGAGATTCACGCACTCTAGGTGGTCGGTGTTCTTGGGGAATAGAAACGAGGGTTTATCTTCAGGGTGGTTCAGCGCAAACCACGCCCGCAGATCCGGCCGACGAATAGACCAATACACGCGTTCGGTAGGGTTGCTAGGCGTAATCGGACCTCCTAAGAAGGTTGCCGGTAGCTCGCCGCAGGCTATAGCCTCGTAAATTTGCTCCACATGGAAGTGAAGGAAGGGCCACTGTGGAAAATGCCTGAGTAGCTCACCGGAATGAGAGATCTCGACCTGCAAGATCTCCGCTGTGTGGTCGGTGAGGTCGCACCAAAGGATGGCGGCATCGATAGGGTGATAGCAGCTCCTAACTGAGTCCATGGCTAGCAGCCTCCTGCTGAAAAACCTCCTGATCGCTGGCAGGGGCAACGTTTGCCAGCTTCTGTCAATCATCACTGATTCAAATACGTTTTTTGGATCCAATGGTGATGACCTGAGGTTTTTTAATTGGTTCGGCTTGCTGATTGTGTTCACGACGGGTTTCGACGCGATTAACCAACCTCATCTCTCTCAAAACAGGGGCGGGAGGCGGGGATCTCAACCGGGCCTGGCAACCTTCTAGCTCAGGCTACTCAATAGGTTAGATAACATACGGCTTATCCGACCTTATCGTGGCGTGCAAAGCTTAGGGTCGTCGTACCGCAACTCGATATCTCTGTCACGAGTCAGCAGCCGTTTCCTTGGCCCTGCTAACGTCTTGGTAATCGCTGGCGACCACGCGGTGTGTGGGAGAGTCTGCGAAAAAAATTAGTTGATTTGGATTAATCTCACCCCTGGTTTGATACTGCCAGCGTGCACTCGTCAAGCCAAGGTGGCTGCTGGAAACGCTGAAAACTTAGGAAAGCAGACGAACCTCGGCTGATCCAGAACATGGTTGAAAGGCTTGAGTAAGCACCGCACCCCTGAACTGGGGTGATCGATCACAGATCAGGGATGTCAAAAACCCTGAACTTGTGTACATTCATCGGTGCATTTGTAAGAGGTTGTCGCTTCATGAACTCAGACAAAACCTACGTCACGCGTCGGTTGGCGCTTGATGGTGCTGTGAACTTTCGTGATATGGGGGGGTATGAGGCTTCTTGTGGGCGTCAGATCAAAGGTGGGGTGTTATATCGTTCTGATTCGCTGGCTGAGCTAACAGCCAAGGATATGTCGGCAATCCAGGCTTTGAGGCTTCGTTCTGTAATCGATCTGCGACATAACAGCGAGCGCCTCGCAAAGCCCAATCGGCTGTTGCCGAGCTGGGGCGGGCGGACTCATGCACTTGGTTTTCTGCCCCACGGTGCTACATGCTTATTCGAAGCTGTGCGTTCTCGCAGTATTGATGCAGCCCAAGCCCGAGAATCACTATGCTCGATGTATAGGCATTTACCAACCACACAGTGCAAGCATTTTGCTCAAGTCTTACAAGTTTTGCTACAGGAACACAGTTATCCAGCCCTCATCCACTGTACAAGCGGTAAGGACCGTACCGGTTTTGCCATTGCCGTGGTATTGATGGCACTCGGAGTATCCCGAGAAACTATCATGCAAGACTATCTTCTTACCAATGACTACCGCCGTGACTTGTCATTTATGTTGGGTGAGGAAGTGGAGCCTGAAGTTATGGCTATTATAAAATCTGCATCTGCGGAGTATCTGCAGGCTGCGTTCGACGTCATTGATCGCGTATATGGGAGCAGTGAACTATTTTTGCTGGGCGGTCTAGGTCTTACCTTTGCTGATCTACGGCGGTTGGAACGTTTTTTGCTGGCGTGATACGAAATGATAGGAACCTTGAAGGTAAATGCTTAGTTTAAGATCTTGGCAAGCCCCATCCTATATTCAATTTTGCAGCGTGCTGAAGCGCAACATTACGTAGGTAGGATCACGCCTGTTACCACGTTCTCCCCAGGCAAACTGATCCAGTGGAATCGCTGCGGCAGTATCATCCCAAGTCTCAACTTTGGTCCAGTCTAATACTACAGTGCGCTCTTCAATCTTCCATAAACCTTCACGCTTGGACAGCCTGTCAACATAGCGTGCACCCATGACATCTGCTTTGGGTGGGTTGGTATTGCGACGTACCAGCGTGACGGTCACGTATGCTTCCGACCGCGCGATGCCGTCTTCAGTAATGTCGATCAGGACATTTCCCAGAGAGTGCATGGTGGCAGTGTTGGCTTCCATCAGCCGCTGTACAACGAAGTCGGCGAACTCCCACCCCGGACCAGCCCAATACCCATGATCATCATAGCTGTCCGGATGGTAGGCGGAACGGACCAGTTCGACATCACAGCGATCGACGCCACGGCAGTAGGTCGCGAGCACTTCATAGATTTGTTGCTTGTCCAATAATGATTGGAATTCAGCTTGCATGCATGACCTCCTGTTGTCCTGTTACATCAATCAGTAACTTTCCCGCTACCTCTCGCGAGAGGAGTGCAGTCAGAGCGTCAGGTACCCTTGTGAGTGGGTAGCGCCCGGCAATATGAGGCGTGATCTTGCCGGTGTCGATCAACGTGGCCAACGCTCGGAAGTTTTGCTCATTGAGGTCGGGTGAGCGAGCAAGGAACTGCCCCCAGTACACTCCGATGACTTGATAGCCTTTGAGAAGGGGAAGGTTCATTGATAACTGGGGGATTTCTCCGCTGGTAAAGCCGACAATCAGCAACCGTCCGCCCCAGTTCATCGAACGTGACATAGCATGGAACGCCTGACCACCCAACATATCGATGCATACATCGGCCCCTCGGCCATCAGTGGCCTGCAGTACGCCGTTGCGTATGTCTTCGTCGTCGTAAGCGATGACATGATCTGCCCCCTTTGTCTGGGCGGGCAAGGCACGCTGGTGTGTGCGGCAAACGGCAATGACGTTCGCTCCCAGGGCTTTGCCTAACTCAACCGCAGCGAGCCCGACGCCACCTGAGGCTCCCAACACAACAAGCGTTTCTCCGGCTTGTAGATTCGCGCGCTGGACCAAGGCATGAAACGCAGTGCCGTAGGCGACAAACAGCGCTGCCGCAGAGTGATAGTCCAGTCCATTCGGAATGGGGACTACCTCGTGGGCATTCGCAGCAACCTCCTCGGCGAACGCTCCATAGCCTTTGCTCGCTAGTGCCATCACTCGTTGACCTACGGCTATGTTGGTAACGGTTGGCCCCGTTTCGATGACCTTGCCAGTCACTTCGAATCCAGGGGTGAAAGGTAGTGGCGGCTTGACTTGGTATTCACCCTTGATAATCAAGCTGTCCGGAAAATTGATACCTGCAACCGCGACCTGGATGCGCACCTCGTTATCAGCCAGCACGGGCGTTTGGACCGTTGCTAGGCGCAGGTCGTGTGGTTGACCATACTGCGCACAAACGATGGCCGACATCGACGTTTTCATGCTCATGGAGTCTCCTCACTGCGTAGACATCACGGGACGGCTGCGATGATCAAAATGAATAGTTTCTGAGTTCACGCGCGATCACCAAGCGTTGGATTTCGCTTGAGCCCTCATAGATCTGCGTGATGCGTGCATCGCGGTAGTACCGCTCAACCGGGTAGTCTTCAAGGTAGCCATAGCCTCCATGGATCTGCACAGCGTGAGAGCAAACCCGCTCGGCCATTTCCGAGGCAAAGAGCTTTGCCTGTGAGGCTTGTGTAAGGCACGGAAGGCCGGCAGATTTTAGACGCGCCGCGTGCAACACGAGTAATCGAGCCGCGTTGATTTGCATATGCATGTCAGCGAGCATGTTGGCAATACTTTGATGCTCGACAATGGCTTTACCGAATTGAGAGCGTTCGCGGGCGTAGAGCAGGGCTGCTTCAAAGGCTGCACGGGCAACTCCCAGTGCTTGTGCACCTATACCAATCCTGCCGCCTTCTAGGTTCGATAATGCTATGGCCAAACCTTTACCTCGGCTCCCAAGCAGGTTGCCGTGGTCAATCCTGCAATCAGTCAAAGTCACCGCACAGGTGTCAGAAGCGCGAATTCCTAGCTTGTGTTCAGTACGGTCTACCACGAAACCAGGCGTATCAGTTGGCACGAGAAACGCCGATAGCCCCTTTTTGCCAAGTTCTGGGTCGGTCACAGCAAAAACGATGGCCAGCTTGGCGCGCCGCCCATTGCTCACGAATTGCTTGGCTCCATTGAGGACCCATTGATGACCTTGTAGCTCTGCACGGGTACGCAGGTTGTGAGCCTCAGAGCCTGCGTGGGGTTCGGTCAGACAGAAGCACCCAATGGCTTTGCCTGTCGCCAGCGCATTCAGCCAGGTTTCTTTCTGTGCCGTGCTGCCGTAGTTGAGTATTGGGCCGCATCCTACGGAATTGTGAATGCTCATGAGAGCACCGGTGGCTGCGTCACCTGCAGAGACTTCTTCCACCGCAAGGGCATAGGCGACATAGTCAACGTAAGTACCGCCCCACTGTTCTGGCACAACCATGCCCAGCAGGCCCAGATCCCCCATCTGGGCTACCAAGTCATCGGGTATCCATCCGTCCTTTTCCATGCGCTGGGCATTTGGGGCAATTTCGCCGCGCGCAAATGCCTTTGCCATGTCGCGAATCATCCGTTGATCTTCACTCAGTTCCAGGTCATGCATGTGAGGTATCCCTTGATATGAGCATGAATGGCCATTCAGCACGGGAGTGCGTGGTTAGGCTCGAGTGCTGAGAACATCTGAACCTGAAGGGCCGATCTGGTTGCGAGTGCTGGCGAGATTGGATTAATAAGGCGCACTCACACCAGCACTTTTACGATGATCAGCAGTGCTTAAAGCGGGCAGGGCGTTTCTCAACGAATGCGCGCATGCCTTCTTTCTGATCCTGGTTTGCAAAAGTCGAATGGAACATCCGTCGCTCAAAACGAACACCTTCAGAAAGCGATGACTCGAAGGCCCGGTTGAGGCTTTCTTTGAGCATCATCACTGCCGGCAGCGAAAGCTCAGCGATCTTGTTGGCCGTTTTCAGAGTTTCTTCGAGCAACGTTTCGACCGGGAAAGTACGAGCGACCAGCCCTGTCTGCTCTGCTTCTGCGGCATTCATCTGCCGCCCGGTCATGCACATCTCCATTGCTTTGGCTTTACCCACAGCCCGACTCAGACGTTGCGTTCCGCCGATCCCAGGAATTACTCCCAGCGTGATTTCAGGTAAGCCAAAACGTGCATTTTCTGCGGCATAGATAAAATCGCACATCAGCGCGACTTCACAGCCTCCGCCAAGGGCGTAGCCTGCCACGGCAGCGATCAACGGCTTGCGGCGGGCGGCGATGCGGTCTGCGGCGGAAAAGAAATCGTCCAAAAAAACCTGTGGGGCGGCGAAATCGGCCATTTCCTTGATATCGGCGCCTGCAGCGAATGCTTTGCTCGAGCCGGTGATCACCATGCAGCCAATTGCCGGATTGTGCTCCAACTCATCCAGCGCCAGATTGATCTCGGCGATAGTCTGCGAGCTCAACGCATTCAGTACAGCGGGGCGGTTCAAAGTGATGAGACCAACACGCCCATGAGTTTCCAACAGCAGGGTTTCAAAATGCATGGTTGCTACTCTCCCATTCAGGGTGTGCCTTTTTATTGTGCGAGGGCTTGCGCTGCAGCGCTCAAATGTCGTGATACGAGAAAAAGCCTTTGCCGGTCTTGCGGCCTAGGTAGCCTGCGTCCACCATTTCTTTGAGCAGAGGAGCAGGGCGGTATTTGGGATCGTTGAATCCACCTTGGAAGCTCTGCATTACAGCGAGTAGAGTGTCCAACCCGATCAAGTCCGCCAAGGCCAACGGCCCGATAGGCTGGTTACACCCCAGCCGCATGCCTAGATCGATTTCCTCTGCAGTGGCAAGCCCTTCCTGAAGCGCAAAAACGGCTTCGTTGATCATCGGGCAAAGGATGCGATTGACTGCGAAGCCTGGGCTGTTGCGCGCTGAGATGGCTTGCTTGCCAATGCGCTCTACAACGCGTATAGCGGCCGAATGGGTGGTGTCGGCGGTTTGTAAGCCGCGCACGACTTCAACTAGGGTCATGACGGGCACCGGGTTGAAAAAATGCATCCCGATGACACGCTCAGGGAGATCGACGACTGCCGCCAGCTCGGTAATTGATAACGAAGATGTGTTGGTGGCAATCAGGCACGTAGGGCTGACAACCTGCTCGATCTGCTTGAGAATCTGTTTTTTGACAGGGAGGTTTTCAGTGGCTGCTTCGATGACCAGCTGGGCCGAGCGCATCACACTGTAGTCCATGGACAGCCGAATTCGCTGCATCGCACCAGACATATCGGCGGCGCTGATCTGCTCCTTGCGAAGTTGCCGTTCCAGGTTGCTGGTTAGCGTTGCAAGGCCACTGTCTAAGGCCTGTTGGGTCAGGTCGATCAACGTTACCTGATACCCTGCCAACGCGCAGACTTGCGCAATTCCATTGCCCATCGTACCTGCGCCGATCACTGCGATGTGCTCAATCGTCATCGTTAAAACCTCATGCCCGTTCAAAAATGACTGCGATACCTTGCCCACCACCAATGCACATGGTTGCCAAGGCATAGCGCCCCCCGGTGCGGTGCAGTTCATGGATCGCTTTGGTCGCGATAATTGCCCCAGTGGCACCAACCGGATGCCCCAATGAAATGCCCGATCCATTGGGATTGACTTTGGCTGGGTCGAAGTCCAACTCTTTGGCGACAGCACACGCCTGTGCGGCAAAGGCTTCATTGGACTCAATTACGTCAATGTCGGTAATGCTTAGCCCCGCCCGCTTTAGTGCCAGCTTGGTCGCAGGGATGGGCCCAAGGCCCATAAACTCAGGTTCGACACCTGCATGAGCATGAGCAACCACGCGCGCCATTGGCTTGAGTGCGCTGTTACTCCGCAGTGCAGCGCTGGTTGCAAGCAACAGCGCGGCGGCACCATCGTTCAGCCCTGAGGCATTACCTGGTGTTACCGAACCGTGATCGAGAAACGCCGGCTTCATCCGGCTTAACTGTTCAAGCGAAATGTCACGCGGGTGCTCGTCGATGGCGAACTGGCGTACTGCTTGCCGCTCGTGAATTTCAACTGCGATGATTTGCTCGGTGAAGTGACCGTGCACGATGGCGTGGAGGGCCCGACGCTGACTTTCCATCGCCAGCAAGTCCTGCTCATCCCTGCTGATGCCAAAACGCTGGGCAATATTTTCTGCCGTTATCCCCATGTGCATTTTCTGGAAGGGGTCATGCAGTATGCCAAGCATATAGTCGATGGTTTCAATGTCCCCCATGCGCGCACCCCAACGTGTTTGCGCTTGAACATAAGGTGCGCGGCTCATTGACTCAGCACCGGCAGCAATTGCAACTTCAGTGTCACCGAGCCAGAGACACTGAGCGGCCGAAACCAACGCCTGTAGACCGGAGCCGCAGAGGCGATTCACATTGAAGGCGGGTACCTCTTTCGGCACACCAGCATTGAGCGCCGCTACCCGCGAGAGGTATGCGTCACGGGGCTCAGTGGGGATCACATTTCCCATGACGACGTGACCCACTTGGTGGGGGTCAATGTCCGCTTTCTTTATTGCTGCACTCACGGCGACCGTCGCAAGATCGGATAGCGGTAGATTTTTTAGCGACCCTCCATAACTGCCGATGGCGGTGCGCATGGCGCTGACAACGAATACATCTGGATTATTCATCGTGAGTCCTTATTGCAAGAGCTAGCTAAACCGGCGGTGGTAAAGCGCAGTCATGTGTCAGTGACGCAACGTATGCATGAGGGGGCGCCGGGCAACCGCAAGGTCGTCCACAAAGATGTTGTCGCCTTTGTAGATAGGCAGGCAGCTGTGTTGATCGATTCGAGCGATAAACTGAGCAGCATCGCGGCTGATTTGGATGTCACCGGCTCTGCCTCCATGACTGTCGGCGATGCAGCGACAGATCGATGAACGATATTCGTGGTACACGGCGACTGCGATACGAGAACTCTCGCTGAGGACCCATTCATTCGGCCTGGCGTTAATCAATTGCTCGATCAAATAACCCGTGGTGTAGAGGTCGATTAGGTTCAACCTTCCAACAGGGCTTGCGCAGAGGAAGTCGACGTTTGGCTCTTCATGTGCCAGAAGTCGGGCCACTACCGCAGATGCGTTGAGTAGCGAGGCGGCATACATATACTGAGCACTCGCTGCCAGCTGTATCAAGGCATACGTCCCACTGGTTATTACCCACTGCTGGCCGTGAACCACGGGCCTAAACTGGCCCGATTCATCCCACCCTTTGCAATGGATTAACGGCTCAGTATTGTCGGGGTCTTTAGACCACTGCTGAGCTCTGCGATGGGCATCCAACTCCGAGTGCATCACGTGAACCGCGCTAGCGCCGTGC
This sequence comes from Pseudomonas sp. BN607, assembly GCF_029871175.1. Taxonomy (NCBI): domain Bacteria; kingdom Pseudomonadati; phylum Pseudomonadota; class Gammaproteobacteria; order Pseudomonadales; family Pseudomonadaceae; genus Pseudomonas; species Pseudomonas sp. BN607. The sequence goes on along the minus strand of NZ_SSOE01000030.1, from coordinate 101,328 downwards.
TCGAGTGCATGGCTGAGCACCGAAGTAGTGCCAATCACGTCAATCAGTACTGCCACATTGACGGACATCCTGCCTGGGTCAACATCTTCGATGCGGAATGTGGTGGTCAGCTTTGGCTTCATAGCGACACCTGATTCAAAAGATGATTAAGCTTGCCTGATCGGGTCACTGCGACAGTGCTTGGGATATGAATCGCAGGACAGCGTTATTGAATGCATCGTTACGGTCACCGGCGACCATATGTCCGGCGCCGCTGACGTTGGTCAGGTCAGCGTGAGGAATCAGGTCAAGCAGTGCCTGTGCCTGAGCGAGGCTTACAACTTCGCTCTCCCGACCACGAACCAGTAAGGTTGGAACCTTGACTTTGCGCGCGGCTGACTCCATACGTTGGGCAAACTGGGGGTTGGGCGAGCGACTGTCGTCTTGCAAAAAACGCGGATCCCAGTGCCAATACAGTCGTCCATCTGTAGCTCGGTTCAGATTTCGAGCTAGGCCTTCAAAGGAGCTTGGTTTCGGCCTGTTCGGGATGAACCGTGAAACTGCTTCGGCTGCTTCTTCCAGGGAGTCAAAGCCTGCGAGGGTGTTTTGCATGAAACTGCGAATGTGCTGGATCCCTGATGGCGACATGCGAGGGACGATGTCCACAAGCACCAACGCTTCAGCAATCGGTGAGTCACTTTCACCTGTCATCAGCAGCGCGGTGGAACCCCCTAAAGAGGCACCTACCAGAACAGGAGGGCGCGATAGAGTGGAAATAATTTGCTTGAGGTCTGCTATCAACGAATCCGTTGAGTAGTCACCTGTGGGCGAGCGTTCGCTGTCCCCGTGTCCTCGACAATCTGGGCATATCACTCGGTAGCCGCGTGCCATTAAGGCAGTAGCGGCTGAACGCCAGGAGTGGCGAGTCTGACCGCCGCCGTGGAGGAGCATCACAGGAGTGCCATTGATGGGCCCGCCCACATCGGCTGTCAGCCTCAGATTTTGCGAACCGGCGAAATACTGGGTGCGCAAACCATGAGGGGTGGCATCAGCTTCCATAGCGCATTTCTCCCTCTACTGGGTACGGCGTTGAATGCCCTTGTGGGCTAACGTAGTCCACCACGTGCAGGTCGAATCCTGAGATGGCGTGATACTTGATAGGGCTACCCATCAGGCGCAATTTGCCGAGCCCTAGCGAACGCAGAATCTGCGAACCGACACCGATCATGAGCGAGCTGCGGTGGTTGGGAATATTACGTTGCCGGGCATGCGGTACATCGCTGCCTACCGACTCAAGGCTTGCGAGCACTTCATCGGCCGATTCGTCCGCAGCCAGTACGACCAATGCTCCACTGCCTGCTCCGGCAATGAACTCCAGGCATCGATGAATATTCCAGCCGCTGCTGCCTGGTACCTGAATGCTCAATGAATCGCGGGCGCACAAGGACTGCTGGACCCGAGCGAGGGTCGGTACTTGCGTAGACAGATTGCCCATGGTCATGGCGAAATGAACGTTGCCATTGATCGTGTCGCGATAACTGTGCAGCGTGAACTCACCGAAATCGGTGGTGACCTTTTGCTGGTTTACATGCTCAATCGTGCTTTCATTGACCACTCGAAAATGGATGAGGTCAGCGATCGTCCCGATTTTTAGACCATGGCGGTCAGCAAAGACTTCAAGTTCAGGGCGGCGCGCCATTTCGCCATCGTCGTTCATGATTTCACAAATGACGGCTGACTCTTCAAAACCGGCTAGGCGGGCCAGGTCGCATGCGGCTTCAGTATGGCCAGCACGGACTAGTACGCCACCAGGTTCGGCGATCAACGGGAAGATATGGCCTGGTTGGACAATATCCCGAGCTGTCGCCCCAATCGCGGCAGCGACCTGTACCGTCCGCGCCCGGTCTGCAGCGGAGATACCCGTAGTAACTCCGCTGGCCGCTTCAATCGAGTTAGTAAACTGAGTGCCATGGCCAGAGCGGTTGTGGCGGACCATGGGGGCGAGACCGAGCTGCTGACTCTTTTTCTGGCTCAGCGGCATGCAGATCAAACCTCTGCCGTAGCGGGCCATGAAGTTAATATCTGCGTCAGTGACGCAAGCGGCCGCCATCACGATATCCCCTTCGTTTTCGCGGTCTTCATCGTCAAGCAGCACCACCATCCTTCCGGCACGAATGTCGGCGATGATTTCGCTAGATGTACTCAGAGGCATAAGAAACTCCTGGCGGTTTCTACTTCAACTGGTGTTCGCTGCCATGGGGCTCGCCACCCGGCCAACGTACGCAGCGCGATTCGGTGAGCGATGTGCCAACGTCTTCCCAAGTCCCAATGTGAATCACTTGGAAACGGCGGCTCGAGAAGCGCCAGATACCGTTTTCACGGACGTAGGTATCGAGGTAGCGAGCGGCACCAAACAAGCTGCGCCCTCCCATCGCCAATTCCAGATGTGCGCCGACCTTTCCGGTGGCGTGATCCTCATTCTGGAATTCGAAAAGCGTCCAGTTCGGCGTATGGATGGTGAGTCCCATGTGGGTGCGCGCTTCGCGAATGAACCCGACAATCCGCTCCGGGCCCAGCAGAGGGGATTGGCCGTGTGCGTGAAAAGTGGCGGTTTCACTGAACAGGGTGGCCAGTGTTGCGAAGTCGTCATCGTCAGAGGCGACGAAATATCGTGCGATGAGGTCCTGAAGGGCCGCCTTGCTTTCAAGGCGTTGTATGCGCAGCTCAAGGTCGGACATGGTGAGATCTCTTGTTTTTTCTGGAGTATGAGCAGGGTAGCATCGTTAGTCAACGCATAAGTTGACTGGCGTTCAGCTGGGGAAATTCCACGTATGGATACAGGATGATAGCTTTCAACAAATCAGTTGACAGCTCAGAAGGCTGGTGCCTAGGATCAACTCGAGCGTTGATTGGTCTCGTCGATCTTAAGGCCTAATGCTGTCATTGCAGGCCTTTGTGGTTGTCGAGGAGGGCTCTCGGCCTCGTGCTGGATGTGCCTTGCAATCCTTGGGAGCGAATAATGAAAATAAGAAAGCGCTGCACGTTTGAAAATCGCAATACATTAGCTGCCGCTGTGACCATGGCAGTTTCTTCACTGGTGTTTCAGGGTTCGGTCCAGGCGTACACCTTTGACACGGGCTCGGATTGGACCACCAATTTGGATACATCCCTGACCTACAACATGGGTTGGCGCGTCGACGGCCGAGACCACAACATCGGAAACGCGCTATCGACTGCCCAGGGCGAATACAAGTTCGACACAGGTGACATGGTCACCAATCGACTTCAGGCCTTGGTGGAGTTTCAGACTGTCTATCAGAACCGGATGGGGATGAGGCTTTCGGGGTCCGTGTGGAAGGACTTTGCTTATGACGATCATGCCGAGACCAATCCCAACCCTGCCTACACGACCGCTTACGACAACAATCGTTACTCGTCCCGGACCAAGAAATATCACATGCGCGGGGCTGAGCTTCTTGATGCGTTTGTCTTCAGTAATTTTGACGTGGGTGAGGTGCCTGTCTATGCCAAGCTTGGTCGTCTGACCCAGCAGTGGGGCAATGCTCTGTTTTTTGGATTTTCGAGCATCTCCTACGGCCAGCACCCCACTGACTTCATCAAGGGTTTCTCCCAGCCAGGTTCTGAAGTCAAAGAGCTGTTCCTACCACGTGCCCAGGCTCTGGTCACCGCAGAACTCAGCCCGCAGTTATCGGTCAGTGCGCAGTACTTCTTTGAATACGCAGCCAACCGATTTCCGGAAGGAGGAACGTATCTGGCGCCTGCTGACATGTTGTACGAAGGCCCTGACAATGCCAGCTTTTTGTTCGGCCCGGGTTTCTCGGCAGGTAAGGCTTATGAGCCCAAGGACATCAGTAATAACTTTGGCGTGAAGGTCGATTGGTCGCCAGAGTGGGCTGGCGGTAATATGGGATTCTACTTTCGTAAGCTTGACGAGACCCAGCCTTGGGCCTTGGCGGAATTTAACCCTCAAGGCGGAGGCAATGTACACCTTTCCTACGCACGAAACGTCAACCTTTACGGCTTTTCTTACGAGAAAACCATTGGTAATACCAGCCTGGGTTTTGAACTCAACCACCGAACCAACACCGCACTGGCCAGCGCATTTACTCGCCCGGATGGGTTAGCGCTTCCTTACCGGGAAGGTGCGCGTGGCGATATTACTAACTTCATCGCCAATGCCTTCGTACAATTGGGCACATCACCGGTCTATGACACAGGCGTGTTACTGGCCGAGATGACTTATACCCACTTGGATAAGGTCACCGAGAACAAGCAATACTACATGGGGCGGGGGTATTCGGCTTGTAATGGCGGTGGGGTCAAGCAGGGCTGTGCCACCAACAGCGCTGTTGCGGTTGCCGTCTTGTTCTCGCCTCAATGGCTACAAGTCTTTCCTTCGATCGATCTCAGCGCGCCGATTTCGGTCACTTACGGTGTAGCGGGAAATCCGGCTTACGCTGCGGGCTCTTTCTACGCACAGGATTCGTTGGTTTACTCAATTGGTATTCGTGCAGACTATCGCCAGACGCAGTCACTAACCCTGGCTTATCAGGACTATTACTGGGATCACCTTGAGTCTGTAGCGGATGCTACACCTGCGGGAAAAAGCTATGCCGGTGGTAACGGCCCGTATAACTTGAATGATAAGGGTTGGGTCTCTTTGACGTATAAAACTTCGTTCTAACAAAGCCTCGTTCTAACAACAAATATAGGTATACGAGAATGTTGAATAACTGGTCATTGCCTCCTAGGTCGTTGGCGTGTGCAATTTTCTGCCTTGGCGTATCGAATGCTTCTCAGGCGGCGGTATCCGAGGCCGAGGCGAAAGCGCTTGGCACTACCCTTACGCGGTTCGGCTCGGAAATGGCAGGAAATGCAGACGGCTCAATTCCGGCCTATACCGGTGGCTTGCAGGCGCCCGCGGGCTACGACGTAGAAAAAAACAAGACCTATCCAAATCCTTACGCCAATGAGAAGCCTCTGTACTCAATCGACGCAAAGAACTTGTCGAAGTACGAAGACATGGTGACGGAAGGCAACAAGGCGATGCTTAGAAAATTTCCAAGCTATCGCCTCGATGTCTATCCCACTCACCGCAGCGTCCGTTACCCCGATGCTATCCAGGAAAACACCGTTAAAAATGCTACCACGGTCGAATTGACCGGCCCAGTAATGGGGGATGGCATGAAAGGCGCTGCTCCCGATGGGCTGCCCTTTGCTGGGGTTCCCTTCCCAATTCCAAAGAATGGCTACGAAGTCATCTGGAATCATAAGCAGTCGTACGCTCCAGCCGTCATGCATCATTTGAGTTCGGCATTCCTGGTTGACCCAAATGGTGGTATTACTGATCTACCGAAAACCAATCAGTATCACCTTCGTCCTTGGTATGACGCAAATAACAAATTGCGCGGAGAAACATTCAACGCCACCACCGGTTTCTCCGCGCGACTGACCACGCCACCTTCCGCGGCAGGGACAGTGTTTCTTAACTACTACTTGCCATCAGGGCAGCAGGAGGTCTGGTTTTATACACCAGGTCAACGCCGCGTTCGTAAAGCGCCCGAATTTGCGTACGACATTCCAATTGCAGCTTATGGCGGTGTACTGACGTGGGATGAGTTGTGGGGGTTCACGGGGCGAACCGATCGCTTTGACTTCAAGTTGGTCGGAAAAAAAGAAATGATCGTGCCTTATAACGTGTTCACCATAACCAATAACGTACCGCTGCGGGGGCAGTTAGGTAAACAGCATGTCAATCCCGATGCGTTGCGTTGGGAAAAGCATCGGGTATGGGTCGTCGAAGCCGATCGTAAAGCTGGCGCGCGCCATGCGTACAAGAAACGCCGCTTTTATATTGATGAAGATTCATGGTGCATTGTTGCCTCAGAGTCTTATGACGATGGCGGTAACCTCTGGCGGGTGGGCAACATGCAAACATTCCCTGCCTACAACGTGGGCGGCACTAACAACGTGGGCTGGATTTTCAACGACCTGATCAAAGGTAATTACTTTGCCGTGAACATGTGGGGCGGCGATGAAGATTCGATTGTGAAGAATTACCCAGGGTCAGAAGGGCTGCGTATTCCAACCACGCCCAGTGCAGTGGCAGCGGGCAGTGTTCGCTGAACACGCGTAAGGCTCAGCAGTGTTTTGGCTGAGAGTGGCCAACGCCGTCGGCACGCGCCGGCGGACGCTGGCAGTTGGCCCAATACAGGTACCCGCAAATGAACAGATACAACGTGCCGCGTGATTTTCTTCGGCAAAAAAACAAGGCAATAACAGCCCGCCTGCTCATCGCTGCGATGTGCTTAATGCCAGGCGTTTTATTCGCCGTGGAGCAAATGCCTTCGAACAGCGTCGCCTTCGAGGACCCCCTGGATCACTCGGCGAAATCACAAACACACTTGCAGGATCGCCCATTGATGGCGGTGACCACTGCAGGTCAAAAGCTGATCGCGGTGGGGATGCGCGGTTTGGTCATCGTTTCCGATGACAATGGTCTGCATTGGCGTCAGGCGCGGGTGCCGGTGCAGAGTGACTTGCTTGCGGTCATGTTTCCTACGGCCAATAAAGGGTGGGCCGTAGGGCATGACGGCACCATTTTGCACAGTCAGGATGGTGGCGAAACTTGGATCCTGCAACTCGACGGCCGCGCTGCCGAGCACCAGTTCGTACCGTTCTATCAGGCCCGTGCTGATCAAGGCGACTCGCGAGCGCAAGCGATAGTGGAGGGCCTGAAGATCAACTTCCGCTCCGGCCCATCACTGCCGTATCTGAGCGTGTGGTTTGAAAACGAGTCGGTCGGTTATGCCGTTGGCTCGTTCGGTTCGATCGTTGCTACCACGGATGGTGGCAAGCACTGGCTGCCTTGGTACGAGCGTATCGAGAACCCCGAGGGACTTAACCTCAACGGGATCTATGGCGTCGGTGCAGAACTGCTAATCGTTGGCGAACAGGGCCATGTTTTCAAACTGGATCGCGACACACGGCAATTTAGAAGCATTCGGACCGGCTATGAAGGCAGCTTTTTCTCCGTGCTCGGTAACGACGAAGTGCTGGTGGCGTTTGGGTTGCGTGGCAAGTTTTTCCGCAGCACCGACCATGGAGAAACGTGGTCGGCTGGGGTGCTGCCCGCCACGTCTACGATCGCCTCGGGGGCAGCGTTAGCCAATGGGGGAGGGTTCGTCATGGTCAATGCGGCCGGGCAGTTGCTACTTGCGGACCCCGGCGCAACTCAGGTGCGGGTAGCCAGCGCCCGAAAAGCCATGAGGCTTACCGCTGTAGCTCCGCTACCAGGTAACCAAGTGGTGGTAGCCGGCTTGCGCGGGATCGGACTGGAGCCTTTGCCGTCCCTGTCATCCCGTTAATGTCTTACGCCAGATCACGGACCCACCCATGGATATTTCAAAAATTGATGCAATGCCAGTTGTTCCGCGGGTTGAAGAATTTGATGGCCGTTCTGGATCCTTTCTGGAGCGGTTGGTTTTCAACCACCGGATCGCGTTGGTTGTGCTGTGCGCACTTACCACGGTTTTCCTCTTCATCCAGGCCTGGCAACTGGAGGTTAACGCCAGCTTCAAGAAAATGATGCCCATCTCCCATCCATTCATACAAAACTACGAGGCCAATGCAGAGGCCCTGCGTGGCCTGGGTAATGCGCTGAGGGTGGTGGTAGAGAACCCTAAAGGCGATATCTACGATCCTCACTACCTCGAAATGCTCAAAGAGATTAATGACAGGTTATTTCTGTTACCAGGCGTTGACCGGTCGTTCATGAAGTCGTTGTGGATGCCTGTCGTACGCTGGACTGAAATCACTGAGCAAGGATTCGATGGTGGTCCGGTCATGCCTGAAACATTCGACGGCAGCCCCGAAGCCCTCAACGCCTTGCGGGATAACGTTCATCGCGCCGGCATCATTGGCTCATTGGTCGCCAATGACCAGCATTCGAGTATGCTCTTTCTGCCGTTGCTTGAGCGTGACGGGGCGAGCGGAGTGGCGCTTGACTATCGATCACTGGGCGAGCAACTGGACGCCATCAAGCAGGAATACTCCGCCAAGGGCGTGAACATCCATGTGATTGGTTTCGCCAAGCTAGCGGGCGACTTGATCCATGGCTTGATCAAAGTCTTCAGTTACTTTGCCATCGCTGCCGGTTTGGTTTCACTCATAATCTACGCCTACACCCGCTGCGTCAGAAGCACACTATTGGTCATCGCCTGCTCGCTGGTGGCGGTGACTTGGCAGTTAGGCTTGATGCATCTGATGGGATATGTGCTCGATCCGTTCTCGGTATTGGTACCGTTTTTGATCTTCGCGATTGGTGTGTCCCATGGCGCGCAGAAAATGAACGGGATCATGCAGGATGTAGGGAAGGGGATCCACCGGTACGTTGCAGCCCGTTATACATTCCGTCGCCTGTTTATCGCTGGTTTGACTGCGTTGCTGGCCGATGCGGTGGGGTTTGCCGTGCTCGCCATCGTCGACATTCCTGCGATACGCGATTTGGCCTTCCAGGCCAGTATCGGAGTTGCAGTACTCATCTTCAGCAATCTATTGCTGTTACCGGTGCTTCTTTCCTATACCGGCGTCAGCCCCAGTGCTGCACAGCGGGCGTTGAGAATGAGCGCAGGCGAGCATCCGTTGCCGTTGTGGTTTGCCCAATTCACCGAGCCACGCAAAGCTAAACTCGTGTTACTGGTGACTCTGGCCGTGACGCTTGCAGGGTTGGTGGTGGCTCAGGGGTTGAAGATCGGTGACCTCGACCCAGGTGCCCCGGAGTTGCGGGCTGATTCTGAGTACAACCGAAGTAATGCCTACATCACCAGTGAGTTCGAATTGTCGAGCGATCAATTTGCAGTGATTGTCAAAACGCCTCCGGGTGGCCTGGTCAGCTTCGAAACGCTCCTTGAGATGGATCGATTGGAAGAACTACTGCGGGATGTGCCAGGGGTACAAACGACGTCATCGGCGGCCAGCGTAGGCCGGATGCTGACGTCGGCCGGTTACGAGGGATCACCGAAATGGATAACGATCAACCGCGACACGTTTGTGGTTTCTGACACGATAAACAATGTCTTCACTGCAGTGCCAGAGCTTATCAACGATACACGCACCGTAGCACCGATCATCGCGTTTCTTACCGACCACAAAGCCGAAACGCTGAGTCGCGTGGTCGCGACGGTGGAGGCTTTTGCCGAAACGCACAATGGTCCTGATCGTCAGTTCTTGCTCGCGGCCGGTAGTGCAGGCATAGAAGCGGCAACCAATAGCACCGTCGAGAAAGCCAATTATCAGATGCTTGCGCTCGTATACGCGGCCGTAATTGTACTGTGCTACATCACGTTCCGCAGTTGGCGAGCCGTGCTGGTAGCGGTCATTCCACTGGCGGTGACATCGGTGTTGGCGGAAGCCTTGATGGTCATTCTCGGCATCGGCGTCAAAGTTGCCACCTTGCCGGTGATCGCGCTCGGTGTTGGGATCGGCATCGACTACTCACTCTACTTGTTGACGGTCTACCTGGCGCAGGCACGGTCGGGTAAGACAGTGCGCGATGCCTACCTTCAGGCACTGGTATTTACCGGGAAAGTGGTAGCGCTGATTGGTATCACGTTGGCAGCAGCGGTGTTCACCTGGCTGTGGTCGCCGATCAAGTTCCAAGCGGACATGGGTGTGCTCCTGGCCTTCATGTTCCTGTGGAACATGGTAGGTGCCTTGATCCTGGTGCCGAGCTTGGCCACCTTCTTGTTAAAACCCTCCAGTGAGGCCGTACCTCCAGTGGCGGTCGAGACAAAAAAAAAGTCAGCACAGACCACGGCGGAGCCCATTTGATTGCGGGCGATGAGTGGCTGAGAACAATATTTTCGTAACCAGTGAGTGCCGGCAGCGGCGTATTAATGCGTCGGTGGTTCTCGGCTAAGGAGATCAAAAATGGCAGAAGCTCAAGAACTCCATCAATTTCGGCCTGATGATGCGAAATGGTTTCGCCAAGTGCTTGGCCAGTATCCAACGGGTGTGTGTGTGGTGACCGCCCAACAAGCAGGAGGTAAACCCACCGGCATGGCAGTTGGGTCGTTCACCTCCGTTTCGTTGAATCCGCCACTGGTAGCGTTCCTGCCGGATAAAAGCTCTAGCAGTTGGCCGCGCATTGAAGAGTCTGGAAAATTTTGCGTGAATATCCTCGCTGCGGAACAAGAACCGGTGTGCAGGCGGTTTGCGGCAAAAACCGAAGACAAGTTCGAGGGCCTGGAATACCGACTGTCAGCCAATGGCTCCCCGATCATCGAGCAATGCGTCGCCTGGATCGACTGCGATATCGACTGTGTGCACGAGGCGGGGGATCACTACATCGTCATTGGCAGGGTGAAGGAGTTGAAGATCGAGTCAGCGGGGCTGCCTCTGTTGTTCTTTCAAGGAGGCTATGGGCGTTTCTCGCCGCTTTCGATGGTGGCACCTGATCCACTCGGTACCATTGCCGGCCCTCTTCGGAGTATTGATCGCGCCCGGGCTGACATGGAACGACTGTGCGAGCGAATCAATGCTCGCTGTGTCGCAACGGTGCGAGTGGATGATGAGCTAATCATTGCTGCAAGTGCTGGCCGACCTCGGACAGGCGTGATTCCGACCTTGGTTGGTCAACGCTTGCCGTTTATGCCGCCGACGGGATCCATCTTCGCTGCTTGGAGCAGTGAGCCGGTCGTTACACAATGGCTGCGAGACACCGGTCATCCTGAGCGACTTGATGAATGCAGGGCCGCACTGGCGATCATCCGCGAGCGGGGATATTCGCTGGGCATGATCAGCGATGCGCAGCGGGCATTCACTTCGGCCTTGAACCAGCGAGCGCAGGACCCCGCCAACAATCAGGATGTTCGCACCTTGGTGCATGACTTGACCTACGATCCGCTGGAGTTTACCCCTGACGTGCACAAAGACGTCAGGCAGATTTCGGTGCCGGTATTCGCCTCGAGTGGCCAGGTCGAGTATGTCCTTACTTTGTATGACTTCCCTGCGCCGGAGAGCGGCGTCGGCGTCACACCATACATCGACGAACTGCAGCACATCGCCGATTGCCTGAGTGAGGGGGCGCAACTCACGCGTTGAGCAGCTACCGGGCGCCGGTCGTGGCCACTTTCTGCAACAGAAGCAAGACGGTCGCCCTGATGGTTACATTGGGGTGACCTTACGCGTATAGTAATCGATTGACTCCATATCTCAGACGTGGACCCCTAGACCGATGATTCAAAAAAGCAACATAGCCCGACGCCGTAAAGCTGCCCAGGCAGAAGGGGGCATAGAATATAAAAATAAGCGCGATGAACTCATCCGGGTCGCGGCGGTATTGTTCAAGGAAAAAGGTTATCAAGCAACCACGCTCAACGAGATCGCCGCTGCCGCCGGGATGGATCGTGCGAGTATCTATTACTACGTCGACAACAAAGAAGAGTTTTTCCGTGAAGCAATCAAGGGCGTCCTTGATGCAAACACCACGGAGGCTGAGCGGCTTATGCGCATGCGCTCACTCAACCCCAAGGAAAAGCTCGAGCAACTGGTGACGTTGTTGATGCGTTCCTACGATGAAAACTACCCGTATATGTACCTCTACATTCAGGAGGAAATGCACGCAGTCGCCGAGCAGGAGTCAGTATGGGCGCAGGAAATGGTGCGCCAGACTCAGCGCTTCGAGAAAGTTGTCATTACGTTATTCAAGAAGGGTATTGAGGACGGCCTATTCCGCAGCGATATTTCTCCTGGGTTGGCCGCCAATGCTCTGTTTGGTATGTTCAACTGGTCACATCGCTGGTACAAACCGGGTACTGGCAAGAGCGCTGAAGCAGTGGCGCAAGCTTTCTGCAAGATATTCTTCGACGGGTTCGAGCAGCGATGAGAGAAGGGGGCTCTGCTGGCAGCCCCCTGCAGGCAGGAGTCACCACTGGCTTTCGGCAACCCTCACCTCGATACCGTCCAATGCTGTACTCATGATGATTTGGCAGCTTAACCGGCTGTTGGCTTGTCGAGGAGCAGATGTACATTCCAGCATTTGGTTTTCGTTGTCAGTCATGGGCGTCAATTTGCCAAGCCAGCTGCCCTCGACATACACATGACACGTTGCGCAACTGGCACTGCCACCACAGTCACCGACAATTTCATGCATACCTTGTGATACGGCAATCTGCATCAAGCTGGTGCCAATCGGTACTTCCATTTCCTGCACGGAATTGTCCGGCAGAACAAACGTGGCTTTGGGCATCTCTTAACTCCGCTTTGTTATTGTTGTTACGGTTGGGTTGGTGTGATGGAAGCAAGGTATCGGTTGACGAGGTCTTTGAAGGGTACGGCGTCATCAGCCAGCTGTACGGGATCTACCGGTGTCTGCAGGGCAATCAATCGTTTGCTCAAGTTGAATTCCACTGCTCGGTTTACTGTATCCACAGCCAGAATGCGCTCATTCTGTAAATAAAAAGCGCAAAAGGACCTGTCCACCACCGAACCGCGAATAACCAGCTGGTCATAGCCAGCGGATAATCCAACCATCTTGAGGCTAAGATCATATTGATCCGACCAGAACCAAGGCGGCCCATCTGGACGGGGAATTTTGCCATTGAGCAGAGCAGCAATTTTTCGCGCTTGTTCCAGGGCATTCGGAACAGACTCTACTCGCACACTACGCTCATAAAGCGTACTGACGCTTCGGGCACAATCGCCGGCTGCGTAAATGCGTGCATCCGCAGTCTGCATAGTAGTGTTGACGACAATGCCATCCTGAACTTCCAACCCAGCAGTGGCGGCCAACTCGATATTGGGCTCAAGGCCGATACCAATGACCACCAGGTCTGCGGGCAGACGGGTGCCGTCCAGACAATGAATCGCTCGAATCGCCATGGAGGTTTCGTCTAGTTCAAAATGGGTGATTTGCTCGCTTGTGCGAATGTTCACGCCGTGCCCACGATGGACATCCTCGTAAAACTGCGAGAGCACTGGAGCCGTGACTCTGGCCAATACGCGCGGTGCGGACTCGAGTATTGTCACTTCCAATCCGGCTTTGATGGCGGTGGCAGCGACCTCCAAACCGATGTACCCACCACCGATGACTATCAATCGATGGCCTGGCATTAAAGCGCTTCGCAAGCGATCGGCATGTTCAGTTGTTCGAAGGTAATGCAGGTTAGCTATGCGTTGGTGATCGAGCCCCCCTAGCGTGCGAGGCTTTCCGCCCGTAGCGAGTACGAGGCGGTCGTAGGGTAAGCAGGTTCCGTCGGTCAGGCTGACGCTACGAGCGCAGCGATCGATTGCTGTTATCCTCACCCCCAGATACAGGTGGATATCAGCGTTTTCGAAGGTGGCGAGCGTTCGCTGGCTGAGCGCGTCTCGCGAGGTCGTGCCGGCGAGGTAGCCTTTGGAGAGCGGTGGCCGATGATAGGGTAAGTCGTGTTCATCACCGATGAGAGTGATACCTCCCTGCCACCCCTCGCTGCGCGCAGCCAGTGCTGTTTCTACGCCGGCACACCCGGTACCGATCACCAGCAATTGTTCGATGGGACGCTCTGGGCTATTGCTTTCCATCGCGTCAACTCCGTTCCAATTGCGGCGAAACACCGCCCATCACGGACAGTCCGCCATCGATGTTCTGAGCTGTTCCGGTGGTGAAGTACGCTTCGTCGCTGGCCAGATAGACCACCAGGTAAGCCACGTCAATCGGCTTGCCCAAGCGCTTCAGTGGTTGGGCGGCCGCGACTGCATCCATCGCGGCCTGGTTTGGAAACGCCTCATCCACCATTGCAGTATGGATGACGCCCGGGTTGATCGAGTTGACCCGGATGTTAAAAGGCGCCAATTCGATGGCTGCGGCTCTGGAAAGTGCATCAACTGCACCCTTGCTGGCGGTGTAGGCAGTGAAGCGCCCGCAGGCGTTCACCGTAGCCAAAGAAGCAATGTTGACAATGGAGCCGATCCCGGCGTTTTTCATGTGAGGGATCACAGTCTGCATGCCGACGAACTGGCTCCAGGCATTCACGTCCATGATGCGCGACCACTGTTCGTAGGTAAGGATGTCGTATGTGGCGGGTGCAAGAATTCCTGCGTTGTTGACCAAGACGTTGATGGGCCCATAGGCATCAACTGCTGCCTCCACGACTGCCAGCCAACTGGCTTTGGAGGCGACATCATGTTTCAACGCCAGCGCAGCTCCGGGGTATTCTCGGTTGATGTCGGCCACCACTGCGCTGACACTTTCGAAGTCGATGTCTGTGGCGATGACTTTGGCCCCGTACTGGGCCATCAGTCGTGCCTCGGCTGCACCTTGTCCTTTGCCGGCACCGGTAACCAAGGCAACTTTTCCTGCGAGTCTGCTCATTGCTGTCTTCCCTTGCTGTTTGGATTTATTGTTTTCAAGTTCAGTAGCGAAACCGAGCGGGAGTCAGGTTAGCGAACCCCGCGGTGAAACGTTGAGCGGCCAGCCAGATCCAAAGCCTGCAGTATCACAGTACGTGTGGCGCCAAGCTTTAGGGCATTACGCACATGTAGTCGTAAGCCAGGCAGGAATCGGTGTGAAGGCGTGGCGTCCACGGCCAGGGAGATCAGCTCCTTGGTGAGCGCACGTAGAGCGCCGGTTTTCCACGGTACCGCGCAGTAATTGAAAAAGGCTTCAAAACCTATCGGTGATAGCCGCAACAGACTATCGAGAAAACCTGGAAACTCTTTCTCCATCGACTTCCAATACGGATCATCACCCACATACTTAGCCAGTAGTCCCTGGCGTTCATCGTCCAGTGGGCAGGTCATACTGGAGTGTTGGGCGTCTTTGAGCATTTGCCCGATTCTGGGGCTTCCAACCAGCAGGGTATGGACGCCTAGGCCAGATACCAAAAGCAGCACTTCATGGACCTGCTCTGCCGTTGCCCCTGCTTCCAGAGCTTGGCTCGCATAGTGCTCCGTTGCGCCAAGGTCCAAAGTTGCCGGGGAAGCGTGCACCGCCAGATTGATCAGCGCGCATTCCAATGCCGAGAGTGGTTCCCCTTCAGCACTGCCGTCGAGCAGCTGGTTAACCTGCAGTTCAATTTCTTGAAACGAGAGAATATCGTCGACTGGCAACATGTGAGGTGTCCTGTCTGCAACGTAGTTGCGTAGATTTCAAGAAGATTGGGCGAGCAACTGTGGGGAGTGTGCGTCTGCGATCAGTGCACGTAGCGCACGCTTATCCACTTTGGTTGCCGACATGGGCCACTGCTCCGACGTCATGAAATACACTGCACGGGGAATTTTGAAGCTTGCGATGCGACCGTTACAGAAAGCGATCAGCTCCGCCGCTTGCAATTCGTGCCCAGCACGTAGCTCGACAAAGGCAATCGGGACTTCGTCCAGACGGTCATCAGGCGAGCCAACGACCTCAGCAAGTTTGACCGCTGGGTGCTCGCAGAGAAACGCCTCGATTTCGATGGCCGCGACATTTTCGCCGCCAACTTTCAGCATGTCCTTCAGGCGTCCGCTGAAGACCAGGGAGCCGTCGACCGTGGCGCTATACAAGTCGCCGGTGTGAAGCCAGCCCTCCCTGTCCATAGCTTCCCGGGTTTTTGCTTCGTCGTTGTAGTAGCCTTCCATGACGCAGTAACCGCGCACCAAGATCTCACCGACCTCGCCCGGAGCGGCGACACCTCCGGTATCCAAGCTGGCAATCTTGACCTCGATACCCGGCACCGCCCGACCTTGAGTGGTTGCTTTGCTGAGCGGTGACTCGTCGACATTGCTGAGGGCAAAAATGCCAGCGGTTTCAGTCATGCCGCAAGCTTGAGCAACCTCTGCTTGCGGGAATAGCCGCTGAACGCGTTCAACCATGGGTTTGGGGCCAATCAGTACTACGCGTTCGATGCTCTTCAAATTTGCTGAATCGAAATCAGGGTGGTCGATCAAGGCCTGGACAATCGCGGGGAACCAAGGCCAGATCACCGTGGCATGGTGTTCGGCAAGCAGCTTCAGCGCACGCCCAGCTTCGAAGTAATGGTCGGTCAGGTATGTTCCGCCTGCGCCGATGCTGCCGACAAAGGGGGCGAGTGAGCCAATATGGAACAGAGGCCCTGCCCCCCAACTCACATCGTGTTCTGCCACCGCCAGGCGCGTGCTGGCTCGGTCGACCGGGCCGCGTGTCATCGCTTCGTGAGACAACATGCAACCCTTCGGGTGGGCGGTGGTGCCCGAGGTGTACATGATGATTGCAATGTCGCGCACGCGAACGCGGCGCCGAAGCTGTTCGATGTCCTCGGCGGAGACCTGTCCAGCGAGTACGTCGAATGCTGGGCGTCCTAGGAATCCACTACGGTCATCCCCACGGAGTAAAACCGTGTTGCGTAGCAGCGGAGCCTGGGTCAATGCGAGGCATGTTGGGTCCGTTTGTTGGGACAATTCAGGCAAGGCTGTGCGAAATACCGAGGTGAAATCGACATATTCCTCAGCATTGGCGGTCGTTAAAATTGCAACCAGGTTTGCGTTGGTGGTGATGTAGGCGAGTTCAGTTGCTTTGTGTCGGGCATTGAGCGGTACCGTCACGCAGCCCAAAAAAGCGATGGCAAACAGCGCTTCAATGAACTCCGGGCTGTTGGCAGCCATCAGCCCAACGTGCTCGCCAGGTTGTATGCCCAAGGCATGCAATCCTCGTGCGATGGTCACAGCACCCTGATACAGCTCGGCATAGGTATGGCAGGAATCGGTGAAAGCAACCGCCACCCGATCGGGATGCTGCTGGGCTCCGCGTACCAGCAAATCGCCAAGGGTCGTGACTTCACACCAATCAAAACGACTTGTCATGCAACCTCCTGCTCCGAATCGGCAAGTCCGCGTGGTGATTGCCGTTCTGTTTTTATTGATCTTGTCCTTAACAATGCCACTGCTCAAACAGGCGGTCAACATTGATGTTGATCTGCTCGCATTCGGGAGTTTTTGTCTGAGTGATCGCGTTGACACGTCTGTTGATTACTGCCTACTATCAACACTCACGTTGACAAAAAAGGTGATTGCAAATGGACCTTCAAGCTGAAAAACAAGAACAAATTCAGAAGCTTATTGACTCCGAGGCTATCCGTCGGTTGCTGTACGAATACGCTTTTCATCTGGACATGAACCATACCCAGCAGTTGGCTGACCTCTTCGTGGAGGACTGCACAGTGATCTATGGGCCGGACTTTGGTGCTGAAGGCAAAGAGGCCTACTGCAAGACCCTGGAGGGTGTAGGGACTTACTTCGTGGCAACCAGTCATCACGTTTCAAATACCGTCATCGACTTCGTAAGTCCGACCGAGGCCAAGCTGTGCTCGGTGCTTTATGCGTGGCACCGCTATACCCGCGAGCGTCCGGATGGCTACCTGTTCGGTCAATACCATGACGTGGTCGTAAAGGTGGACGGCCAATGGCGGTTCAAGCGACGGGAGCTGCGCACTACGGGCGTTCAGGATTTTCACGTCAAATCGACCCTGCCGATCGGTCGTGCATGATGGACCGGCCATCGATCCCAGCTTACCGCACCCTGCGCATCGAGCATGCGGGGCCCTTAACCTGGATCGTGCTGAATAGGCCGGACAAGGCCAACGCACTGTCCAACGAGTTACTTGATGAGTTCTCCGATGCGCTGGAGCGCTTGAAAGACCAGGGCGGGCCGGTTTTGGCCATCCGCGGTGAAGGTGCAGGATTCTCTGCGGGCTACGACCTGGATCAGGTCGGTAAGCTGACTGCTATCAGTGATCCTATTGCTGATCGCGAGCGTCTGCAGCGCAATGTCAACCGCTACCTGGCGATCTGGGATCATCCCAAGCCCGTAATCGCTGCGGTACATGGCTATTGCATCGCGGGGGCAACGCAAATGTGCGTCTATGCCGACATTACCATTGTTGCCGATGACGCCCGCATCGGCGAGCCAGGACTACCAATCGGGGGCGGATACATCGCTCCGTTATGGGCACCGCTGGTTGGCCCAAAACGAGCGAAGGAGCTCGCCTTCGTGCCCGGTAATAGCATCGATGGTCCAACTGCTGTCGAGTGGGGGTGGGCCAACCACAGCGTGCCAGCGGACCAGCTGATTGACGCAGTCAGCAGCCTGGCCGAGCGCATTGCTTTGATCCCCCCTCCAGTGCTTCGAATTAAAAAGCTTGCCATCAACCGCGCATGCGAGGGCAACGGTTTGCGGGCGGCGGCGGGTGAGGTGGCGCAGATGGACGCCTTGTTGCATCTGTCACAGCCGGTGATCGATCTGAAGCATTGGATTACCGAGGTCGGCATGAAGGAAGCCTTGCGTAAGTATCGAGTGCCTCGCACCACTCCGCTTGTTCCCAACCAACAAAAAGAAAAGGAGTAAGACCATGGCTGACGTGGAATACACAGTTGAAGGGCATATCGCCCATGTGCGCCTTAACCGGCCGAAATCACTAAATGCCATCAGTGCAGAAATGGATCGGATGTTGCTGGACGCGTGGACCGATATCAACAACAACCCGGAAATCTGGGTTGCAGTGCTCTCGGCCGAAGGGGAGAAGGCATTTTGCGCCGGTGGAGACATCGCTGCTGAGGCTGAGAACACCGGGCGGTTGGCATTGGGCGGTGGACTGACCGGTGTAGGGGGGCCTCTGCTCAAGCTCAAGAAACCTTTGGTTGCAGCAGTCCAGGGCTATGTGCTTGGCGGCGGCTTTGAGCTGGCCATGTGCGCCGACGTTATTGTCGCTGCAGACACTGCACAGTTTGGCATGCCTGAAACTAAAGCGGGCATTATCGGCGAGGCGGGCATCATGCACCGGGCGATTCGACAACTGCCCTACCGGATCGCAATGGGCATGATCCTGACTGGGGACCGGCTGACTGCAGCAAAAGCATTCGATTACGGCCTAGTTAACGAAGTCGTCGAAATGGATACGCTACTGGAGTCGGCGATGACCTGGGCAAGTCGCATCGCCGGCGCGTCGCCACTGGCGAATCAGGCGGCTAAAGAGGCGGTACTGCGCTGTTTGGCAGATCCACTGGAAGCAGCTTTGAGTACCCGATTTGAATTGATCGAGGCTTACGCCTTCAGCGAAGATCGAATGGAAGGGCGTCGGGCCTTTGGCGAGAAGCGCAAGCCGCAGTGGAGTGCTCGCTGACGATCTAGCTTGCTTGCATTAAGCAAAAGCCCCAGTCGCTGGGGCTTTTGTATTACAGGGCAGTCATGACTGCACTACCAGACCAACGGCAGCGACTCCACAGAACCAACAACTCCCCCGTGGTGTTTGATAATTGCTCCAGGCGCTACCTGAAAGTCAGGGATGCGTTTTAACCATTCCTGCAGCGTGATCACTACTTCCAAGCGTGCCAAGTGGGCGCCAGCACAGTGGTGGGCACCATGGCCGAAAGTAGTATGGGTTACGTTTTCCCGCTGGAAATTTACCGACATAGGGCAGGCATTTTCCCGTTCGTCTAAGCCACTCAACAGTTGCGGCAGCAGAACCATATCACCGGCTTTGAGCAACACCCCGTCAACCTCAGTGTCGGTTTTTACCATACGTCCGTCGGCTACTAAGGAAAATCTACGTAACAGCTCTTCGGTGGCGGCGGGGACTCGGTCAGGGTGTGCTTGCAGTTCGGCACGATGAGCAGGGCTTCCCGCCAGAAACTGCATGACAAAGCTCAAGAAGTTCACCACGGTGTCCAATCCGGCCAACAGCAAAAGCCCACCAATCCGAGCAGCTTCTTCCCGATCCAGAGGACGCCCATCAATACTGCCGTTGATGACTGTGGAGAGTGCGTCGGTACCTGGTTTTCCGCGACGTGCATCAATGATTGGCCGCAGATAGTCAAACAACCCCTCGCTGGCTTCGCGCATGCTCAAGGAGCCATCTGGACGGGTAATCTGATCAGCCAGGTGCTTCAGATAGGGGGCATCACGCTCAGGCAAATCGACCATCATCAGGAACACACGTACCGGAAACGGTTCGGCGTAATCATGAGTGAAGTTGCACGCGCCTTGGTCCTTTATGGCTTCGATCAGTTCGATCGAGAGTTCACGGATCCTCTCTTCCAATCCTTTTACCACCGCTGGGCCAACCGCTTTACTGATCAGGGCGCGGTAGGGGCGATGCTGTGGTGGATCCATGGACGTAGGTATGAATTCGTACTGTTCGCCGGCCTCCTTGGGAATGAAGGGGCATTCGCTGGAGAACCGCTGATGATCCATGAACATGTCGCGAATCAATTTTCCTCGTGTGGCTATCCAGTGCCCGCCGTTGTGGTCGGTCCACACAAGATCGGGCACACCCGGCTGATGTAGGCGGCTCCAAGCTACCTGCAGCCCATCCTCCAGTCCGGGGGGGTTGTACATGTCGAAATTTACGATACGGTTGAGCGGAACGTGTCCGGGGCGTGTACCGGTCGTACTTTGCGGTTGCTGGCTCATGGATGCCTCCTTGTTATTATCATTGTGCGGCTACATTCAGGTACGTGTTTACAGCGAGGGGTCAATGACTGCTTTCAGGGTCTGGCCACCCTTGATGGAGGCCAAGGCTTGGGCTGCGTCTTTGATGGCATATCGTTGACCGATGAGAGCAGCC
Organism: Pseudomonas sp. BN607; assembly: GCF_029871175.1. Lineage (NCBI taxonomy): Bacteria > Pseudomonadati > Pseudomonadota > Gammaproteobacteria > Pseudomonadales > Pseudomonadaceae > Pseudomonas > Pseudomonas sp. BN607. The sequence goes on along the minus strand of NZ_SSOE01000030.1, from coordinate 80,773 downwards.
AGGGGCAAGCGCTCCTGCATGCGGGCTGCGAGGTGCATGGCTTGGTAATAGTGTTTGGGTTTGGGGAAGGTGGCACCGGCAACACGCATATTGCGGATGGTGATATCACGTGGTGCGATAGCCGCATTACCGATAGCACCCCATAACCCCAGAATGATGTAGCGGCCATGTTTGCCGGTCAGGTTCACACCTTCTGGGAATGCAGCAAGGGCGCCGGCTGCTTCTACAACTACGCTCGCACCTTGTGGGCCACACAACTCGCTCACCTGACCTAAGCGCTCCTCGCTGCTGAGCTCGCCCAGTGCTAGAGTCGCTGTTGCACCGAAGCTGCGAGCCACCGCGAGTCGTTGAGGCGAATGGTCAAGAACGATGATCTGACGCGCCCCACAGAGTTGAGCGACCATGACTGCCGCCATGCCTACTGGGCCCGCGCCCTGAATCACTACCGAATCGGTGTAACTGACCGGTCCGCATTGTTCGAATCCGCGCAAGACTGTAGGCAGGGCACAACCTAATGCTGCGATGGCATCGACATCGGCCCCTTCAGGAAGGCGATAAAAGGCCATGCCATTGGGCAGCCAAGCATAGTCAGCGTAGCTGCCCCAATTAGGCTTCGATGCATCTTCAAAGAATGACGAGTTGTCGCAAGGCGTCTCGTCAAGAACGGTGCACGAATGGCAGCGGTGACACAGGGCTATGGGCGACCAATACACCAAATCACCGACGTTGATCGGCACTCCCGCGTAATCTGTAGTGACTCCGCTGCCTAACGTATCGATTCTGCCCACGCCCTCATGGCCTAGGACTACCGGAAAAGGCATCTGGCCTGCCGCCCCTGATGCGATGTGCTCATCACTTCCGCAAACGCCGCCCACCACGACCTGAACAAGAATGCCGCCAGGTTCTGGCGGCATGACGGGTACTTCCCAGGTTTCAATTGTGGCCGTTTTCACCAAAACAGCTGCTTTTCCGTATCTCATGGCAAGCTTCCTACTGCTAGTGTATGTTTTTGATCGGGGAGTTGCTGGTGGGCGCGTTGGTGGCAAGGGGGTGTTTAAGAGGTTGCAATGCGCGCATTACGTTGTGCAACCACGACACCGTGCGGTAACTACCGATCTCGTCGAAGGGAACCCAGCAGCCGGCATCGTTCTCCCAATTGAGGGTGATGGTGTCGACCATGCTGAGAAAATGAAAGGCATGGACTCTCCAGACCAATCCATCGCCGCCCACTAGGTCGATCTGCGCAGTCGCCCCCAGAATTAAGCTGTCGCTACTAATCCCAACCTCTTCCTCAACCTCCGTGACGGCCTGAGTCAATGGTGAGTAAGCGTCGGACAGATAGCCGGTGATGCAATGCCACAGTCCAATATCGCCAGTGACTTGGCGGCTGCGGCGAAACAATCCGATCCGGCCCTGATGCGAGAGAAGGGCTGCCACCACTTGGTGGTCTGCCAAGCGGCAGGGTTGTTCTTCTTCAATAACATCGAATGACATTTTGACCTCCTCACCCCGAGATGAAGCCGCAGACGGCTCCATCCCAAGGATGCATGAGCTGTCTGTCAGCTTTGGTTGACCAGGGGGATCACTTCCTTGGCCAAGCGCTGCAGCGACTCAATGTACGGCTCAGGATTATCAATATTGTCGTGTGAGTTCACGACAATTTGTCCCAAGCCACCGCAGTGCTCAATCATGCGTTCGATCTTGCGTGCTACGGTTTCCGGAGAACCGCAGAGCCAGACATGCTCGGCTAGGAAGTCAAGGTCAACTTGGCTGGGGTCGATGTCCTGGCCGGAGTCTTTGATGATGCCTTCGAAGAGGTTGAACTTCTTGTAGATGGGGAACAGGTAGTGTTTCCAGCTTTCTCCGAGGCCACTGGCAATCGCGCGCCTCTTGGCCTCGGCGTCGCTGTCGGCGACGAAGATGTCCCTGGTCACCCGAAAGCGTGAGCGAGCCGTCTCGAATCCATTCGCTTGCGCTGCGGTCGCCCAGGTATCCCAGTGCGAACGCATGACTTCAAAGCCGCCAAAAAAAGAGATAGGGCTGTAGTTGCGTTCACCGGCCCACTTGAGTGAGGAGGAGTTCTTGGTGAGACCGGTGACGGCAATTTCCATGCTGTCGCGTCCACCGTACGGGCTGTTGTCGGCGAGAATCACGTCGTAGCCGGGCATGTCGTCCGGGCCTGGATACCCGGCCTGGAAATACTTGCCGGTTTCCTGGAATGGTTCGCGCTTCCAAACCTTTTCAATCAGGTCCAACGCTTCGAACATCTGTTCCTGCAACACACTGATGTTGGGGAAGCCATGTAGAATTGCATCAGTATGATGGCCACCTGGGGCGACGCCCAGGAAGTAACGGCCTTCAAGCACCTGCGACAACCAACCCACTTGAATAGCAAGGGTGGCGGGGTTGTGATAAGGCAGCAGGTGCGCCATGGGCGCAAAACGGATCTGCTTTGTCAAATTGGCAGCCGCGCCGATGATGATTTCCGGGCAGGGCACATTTTCCCAAGCCAGCGTCGAATGCTCGCCAATCATGAAATCGGCGTAGCCGGCTTGATCTGTAACAGTTGCCATGAGCAGCGACCAATCGAAGACTTGGCGAGCCGTACGATGGGGAAGGGTGTATGGGGTGTGGAAAATGCCGCATTTCATTGTGCTTCTCCTACGTTTTTATTCTTGTTCAAAACCCAGTGATCAAACGTATATGCCAGTCGCATCCTTGCTGGAGAAGCGCGGCGCAACCAGACTTGCGAATTTCTCCAGTTCCTCGTTGTTCTGATCAGGGTTGAGGTGACCTTGACCGAACATGAGGAACAGTTCGTTGAAGCCCAACCGGTCATGCGCCTCACCAATGCGGTCGGCAATTTCATCGGCTGAGCCGATGAGGACATTGGGCATGCGCTGACCAAACGGGATAAACCACTTGTCCCAGAACCATTGATGTTCAGCCATCAGTTCCTTCGCCTTACCCTTGTCATTGGTGAGCATCAGGAAACCACCCCAGGCCGCAACTTCTTCACGTGGAACTTCGTTGCCTGCCGCCTTGGCGCTTTCGGCATAGCGTTTCCACAAGGCCTCACAGAAATCGAGATCGCCGGATAGGACAATGGGCTTGCCGCCTTCTCGCGCCCAGAAATCGACGGTTTTCATGCTGCCGGCGAAGCCACCATAAATGCGTGGATGGGGCTTTTGGTAGCAAAGGGGGGCAATGCCGATCTGACGGACTATGCCATCCGCATCCATCCCTTTGCCAAACTCAGCATACGCGGGGTGCCCGGCTGAACCGCCATTTGGTGGGAACTGCCAGTGCTTGCCTTTGTGGCTGAACACATCGTTAGTCCAGGCCTTTTTGATGACTTGAAGCGACTCTTCGAAGATTTCCCGATTTAGCTCGTCCATGGCGTCTTTGGACTTGACCATGTCAACGGTAGTCGCTGAAACCCCGCGGATTGCTGCGTAGGAATCAACCCAGCGGGCGTGATAGCCACGGGTAAAACCAACGAACAAGCGACCTTGCAGCATGTGGTCGAGCGTGGCGATCTCTTCCGCGATGCGCACCGGGTTATGAGTGGGCAGTGTGTAGCCCATGATGCCAGCCTTCATGCGCTTGGAATGCATCCCCACATACAGGCTGAACATGCCAGGATGGTTATTGATTTCGAAGCCTTCGATCTGGAGGTGGTGTTCCGGCTGGCAGTACCCCGCATACCCCAGTCCATCGGCAAGGCTCACGTAACCACGAACCTCTTCGAGGAATCGCTGGTACAGCTCAGGCCGTTGACCGGCCATTCCCGCTTCAATTTCGTAGCGTCTGCCAATTACTCCAGTCTGCATGAGATTGAATTTCATCTTCCGGCCTCTTTTTCTTGTCGTCACTAAGAGAATGTGTCAGGTTTTGTGCGCTGTCAACGCAGAAGTTGATTAGCACGGTAATCATTGCGGTCGTCGGTCAACCTTGTCAACTGCGGTGTTGATCGTGATTGCGGACGGTGTAGGATTGACCGGGAGTCGATCAACACAGGAGTTGAAAATGATGCGTGATACGGTTAGCGGTCAGGGAGAAGGGGCTTCCCTCGTGATAGAAGGACGCGTGGCAACCATCACCCTCAATCGTCCAGAGACATTCAATGCGCTGGATATCTCCATGGCTCGCTGCTTGGCGCGGCAGGCACGAGAGGTCGAGTCATGCACGGATGTGCATGTATTGGTGCTCCAAGGAGCAGGGAAAGTGTTTTGTGCGGGTGGTGACATCGGATTGTTTATCGCCAACGCCGCCAATCTGGCCCCGGCTATCTCTGAGCTTCTCACCCACTTGAATGATTTTTTGCTGACTCTAAGGCGCATGCCTCAGCTGGTGATCATGCGCATTCATGGCATAGCTGCGGGGGCTGGAATGTCGCTCGCTGGTATGGGGGATATCTGCATCTGCACTAAAACCAGTAGGTTCCGACCCGCCTATGCAACACTCGGTGTATCACCCGATGCCGGCGCGTCGGTTGGCATAGTGCAATCGCTTGGCGCACCTCAAGCGTTGCAGCTGTTCCTGTTACAGGATGAGATTACGGGCCCAGAAGCCCTGCAGTGTGGGCTGGCGACACAGGTAGTTGATGACGATCAACTCGATGCCGTCATGCACGCTCATGTCCAGCGGCTTTCCCAGTTCAGCTCAGAAGCGATAGCGGCCACCAAGCGTCTGTTCTGGCAATCAGCGCAGACCCCAATGGGGCAGCAGTTGGGGGACGAATTGAGGGCAATCCTGAATTGTATGGCCACCGCACAATTCCACGACAACATCGAACGGTTTGCCGCTCGCCGAAAGTCGTAGACACTGCGCCATCTCAGCCCCCGGCAGGGGGCAATCGCAGTTGAGATTCATGCATCGCCTACCAATCAGGACTCTCCTGCCCGCTCGATCAGGTGAAGCACCTTGGCAACCGCATTGCCTTCTTCTGCACTGATCGCTGAAAAAAGCTGTTCGCGCAAATCTGTAAGAATCTGATCAAGCTTGTTAGCCAGGTCCCGTCCGGCTTTGGTCAAGTGCAGGGTATTGGCGCGGCGATCACTTGGATCACTTTTCCTCTCGAGCAGACCACTCTGTTCAAGTTCATTAAGTGAGCGGACAACCGCTGCAGGATCGATGCCTGCTGCTTCGGCTATGGCTTTCTGCCTCAGGCCATCGCCTTTGTATGCCAGCACCAGTACCGGCGCAGCCAGCGATAGCGAAATCCCATGGGCAGCAAACGCATTACCGACTACCCGTTGCCAGGCCCTCCCAGCCGGGAGAATGGTCCACGTGAGATCCACCTTCCAGTCGCCAGTCGAGTTAATTGTCGAGTCAATCATTGGGGTGTTCCAAGTTTATTGCGCAGTTCGAAGCGGCCAGTGCCTACGGATGCACTCATCCGTCCGTGCGTTGCCGCGGGGAGTAAAGCATGGGCGCGCACAACAGAAAAGCGATGTGAGTCAACCAGGCTGCAATTTAACGGTGAAGGGGGCTCACATTTCCTGTCGTGGGAGTCACGGCTGCGCCACTGAGTGCGCTTACCGCACGGATGGGCTCCACCTGTCGCTGCAAGGGCAAATCCGATGATGGCACATTGAAATAGTTGACGCGTCAATGATTATTCTATTCAATGTTCATGCAAGCTAGGCCTGAAGGGATTCCGCAGGCACGGTCGTTTCCATTAATCCAGAGCAAATCGCCGGGAGGCAGCATGGGCAGAGTTAACGGGAAAGTCGCCATCGTAACGGGTGCAGGGGGTGGGCAAGGCGAAGCTGAAGCTCGCCTGCTCGCTGCTGAAGGAGCGAAAGTGGTTGCTACAGATATTAATCTGGACCGTGTCACACGGGTGGTGGCGGAAATTAACGAGCAATACCCGGGCAGTGCGATGGCCCTCTGGCATGATGTATCGTCGCAATCGGACTGGCAGGACGTGGTGGAACAGACGGTTGCTGCGTTCGGTCCGATCACTATTTTGGTTAACAACGCAGGGATTTTGGCGCCTGCTACCTATGACAAGGTGACATTCGAGCACTGGCAAAAAACCATGAATGTCAATGCCTGGAGCCAATTCGTAGGCATGCAGACTGTTATTCCGCACATGCGCGCGGCAGGTGGTGGTTCAATCATCAACGTTGCCTCGTTAGCGGTGGTTAATGCCTGCGGCCGCTTCACGGCGTACACCGCCAGCAAGGGAGCTGTGGATGCGATGTCGCGGGCAGCAGCGATCGAACTGGCCGGTGATAATATTCGGGTCAACTCGGTCAACCCAGGGGTGATTCACACCGACATGGTCGATGATGCATTCCCAGACCAACAGGCCATGGATGAAGTCATTGCCGCCCAGCCGTTGCGTCGCATGGGGCGACCCATCGATGTGGCTTATCTGGTCCTGTACTTGGCCAGTGACGAATCGTGGTTCACCACCGGCACCTCTCAAACGATCGACGGCGGTATGTCTGTAATGGGCGGCGTTTCACCGCACATTGATCGTTGATCCCTGGCAAAAAATCTGAAATCACGTTCGCACATTAATCGTTTGTCGATTTAAAGGTGTGAAGAACTACGGGCTGCGTAGATTGCATTCCTGTGGTTGTAAGTTGCGCAGCCTTTAGCGCCGGATAGTTATGAATACCAAGTAAGCCTCTCTGTGAGGCTTCTTGGCATACTCCTGCGCTCAGTACATTGATATGAGTATGGCTCTTAGTGCAAACACTGAATGGGCCATATATGTGGAGAAATACAAAATGCGTTTAAAGAGATCTAGAACTATTGCCCAGGTGTTCGTGCCAATGGCAATAGTCGCCGCCCTGAGCGGTTGCAATCAGGAGGAGGCGGTAGTCGCTGCGCCTGCACCCAAGGTCGGGGTCTTTACCGTGCATGCCCAACCCTTGGCACTGACCAGTGACCTGCCGGGCCGCACGGTGGCTTATCGTGTAGCAGAGGTACGCCCTCAAGTATCAGGCATTTTGCAAAAACGGCTATTTGCGGAAGGCGCTCAAGTTCGCGAAGGGCAGCAGCTCTATCAGATCGACCCACGCACCTACGCCGCGCAGTTGGCACGTAGTGAGGCAACGCTGGCAACTACTGGCAATCTCGCCAAGCGTTATGAGCGTCTATTGCAGGCGAATGCCGTCAGTCGGCAAGAGCACGATGATGCGGTGGCAGCCTGGCAGCAGGCGCAGGCCGATTATCAGATGGCCCGAATCAATGTGCAGTATACCAAGGTCATGTCGCCTATCTCGGGACGGATCGGTCGCTCTGACGTCACAGAAGGTGCATTGGTTACCAACGGTCAAGCCCAGCAATTGACCACGATCACCCAGCTGGATCCGATCTATGTGGATGTAACCCAGCCGATCACCAAAATGCTCGGCTTGCAGAAAGCAGTTGAGTCTGGCCGGTTGCAAGGGAGTGGTGAAGAGCAGGCAAAGGTCAGCTTGGTGCTGGATGATGGAAGTACCTATCCGATTCCTGGCGTTCTCAAGTTTTCCGAGGTTCGTGTAGACCCGACCACAGGCTCGGTAACCTTGCGGGCAGAATTCCCGAACCCACAGCACAGGTTGTTGCCGGGCATGTTTGTGCGGGCGCAGTTGACCGAAGGCGTACAACAGCGAGCCATGCTGGTTCCGCAGCAAGCTGTCGTTCGGGATGCTCGCGGTAATCCATCGGTCTGGGTAGTCAAAGCCGATAACAGCGTCGAGCGTCGCGCTGTCGAAACCTTGAGAACCGTGGGTAATGCCTGGCTGGTTGGGAACGGAATCAATGATGGAGATAAGGTAATCACCGAGGGTGTGCAGGCGGTCCGTAACGGCATTGCCGTAGAGCCACAAGCCGCGTCGAATGTAAGCCTGGTCGCAAACTTCGATCAGCCTGCAGTCGCAGCCGACTGAGGAGCTATTGTCCATGTCCCGTTTTTTCATCGATCGACCCATTTTCGCTTGGGTAATAGCGATAGCGGTCATGCTCGCCGGTGCCGTTTCGCTGATCAAGATGCCGATCAGCCAGTATCCGAACATTGCCGCGCCGGCCGTGTCGATACAAGTGTCTTACCCCGGTGCCTCGGCACAAACCGTACAAGATACCGTTGCCCAAGTAATTGAGCAGCAACTCAGCGGTCTTGATGGCTTCCGTTACATGTCGGCTGAAAGTAATTCCGACGGCAGTATGACAATCATCGTGACCTTCGAGCAGGGTGTCGATCCAGACATTGCTCAGGTCCAGGTTCAGAACAAGTTGCAGCTGGCCACTCCAAGACTTCCTGAAGAGGTGCAGCGTCAAGGTCTGCGCGTGGTGAAGTATCAGCAGAACTTCTTTTTGGTTATCGGCTTAGTGGACAAGAGCGGCAATATGTCGAGCTTCGACCTGAGCAACCTGATTGCCTCGGACCTGCAAGATTCGATTTCCCGTGTGGATGGTGTCGGCGACATTTTGTTGTTCGGCGCACCCTACTCAATGCGCATCTGGCTTGATCCTGCCAAGCTCAACAGCTATCAGTTGACCCCAACTGATGTTGCCACTGCGATCAAAGAGCAAAACGTACAGGTCTCTTCTGGCCAGCTGGGCGGCCTGCCAACACGCAGTGGCGTCCAGCTCAATGCCACCGTGATCGGCAAAACGCGCATGACCACGCCGGCTGAATTTGATGAAGTGCTGCTGAAGGTCAATGACGACGGATCCCAGGTTCGGGTCAAAGATGTGGCCAAGGTGGAGCTGGCTGCTGACACATATTCGATCAGCACTAAGTTTGGTGGTCATGCATCGTCAGGGCTGGCATTGCGCCTAGCACCTGGAGGCAATTTGCTGCATACCGCCGAGGCTGTTAGGGCTGTGGTGGAGAAGTTCGAGAAGAACCTACCTGAAGGCGTCGAAGTCAATTACCCCTATGACACGACACCCGTGGTGGACGCATCGATCGAGTCAGTCCTGCACACGATTTTCGAAGCGGTGATCCTGGTGTTCATCGTGATGTACCTGTTCCTGCAAAGTTTCCGCGCAACGCTGGTACCCACCTTGGCGATCCCTGTGGTGTTGCTGGCTGCGTTCGCGGTGTTGCCGATGTTCGGTATCGGCATCAACGTGTTGGTGATGTATGCGATGGTCCTGGCGATCGGCTTGCTTGTGGATGATGCCATCGTGGTGGTCGAGAACGTCGAACGGCTGATGCACCTCGAAGGGTTGTCTCCGAAAGAAGCTACCCGCAAGTCCATGGGGCAGATATCCGGCGCACTGGTCGGTATTGGCATGGTGCTGTCCGCAGTTTTTGTGCCAATGGCTTTCTTTGGGGGCTCTGCCGGCATCATCTACAAGCAATTTGCTGTGACGGTGGTGGTCTGCATGGCGCTGTCGGTGCTGGTAGCGCTGATCTTCACGCCCGCCTTGTGCGCCACCATTCTTAAAGCTCCGCACGCCGGCGAGCATCATGAGAAAAAGGGCTTCTTCGGCTGGTTCAACCGTAGCTTCGACAATGGTACGCAGCGTTTCGAGCGCGGCGTCGGCGCAATGCTACGAAGCCGTGGCAAATACCTGGTGATCTTCCTGCTCATCACGGTCGGTACTGGATTCCTGTTTACTCGCATTCCGAGCGCGTTCTTGCCTGGCGAAGATCAAGGCGTACTGATGGTTGAGGTCCGGATGCCGGCTAATGCTTCAGCAGAACGCACTGAAGCCGTACTTACGCAGGTACAGACATACCTGCAAGAGGAGGAGGGTGACACGGTCAACTCTACCCTCACGGTCAACGGCTTCAACTTCGCCGGCCGTGGGCAGAATGCTGGGCTTGGCCTGGTCATGCTCAAGGACTGGGGGGAGCGTAAAGGTAAAGGGCAGGACGTTGTCAGCCTGGCGGAACGTGCCAACAAATATTTCGCCACAATTAAAGATGCGACAGTGGTTGCCTTTGTGCCGCCTGCCATTTTCGAAATGGGCAACGCAATGGGCTTCGACCTCTACCTTCAGGACGATGCTGGCCGCGGCCATACCGCGCTGATGGAGGCGCGCGATCAGTTCCTGCAACTGGCAGGTGAAAATCCGGTACTACGCTCTGTCCGTGCTAACGGCAAGGATGACGAGCCGCAGTACAAGGTCAGTATTGATGATGAAAAAGCACGAGCGCTGCAAGTCAGCATCCAAGATATCAACGACACCATGTCGGCAGCCTGGGGCTCGATGTACGTCAACGATTTCATCGACCGCGGACGCGTGAAGCGTGTCTATCTGCAAGGTGTGGATACCGCCCGTATTTCGCCCGAGGACTTTGACAAGTGGTATGTCCGTAACAAAGTCGGTCAGATGGTGCCATTTTCCGCCTTTGCCAAAGGCGAGTGGGTCTATGGATCGCCCAAGTTAGAGCGCTTCGGTGGTATCTCAGCCGTACAAATTCTGGGTGAACCAGCTCCAGGTTACAGCTCCGGCGAGGCGATGATTGCGATCGCGCAAATCATGCAGAAACTGCCTGACGGCGTCGGCTTGAGTTACAACGGCTTGTCTTATGAGGAGATCAAGACTGGCAGCCAGGCGCCCATGCTCTATGCCTTGACCGTACTGATCGTGTTCCTCTGCCTGGCTGCTTTGTATGAAAGCTGGTCCGTGCCGGCGGCCGTGATGCTGGTGGTACCGCTGGGGGTTCTCGGTGCGGTACTCGCTACCTTGTGGCGTGATCTGACCGCTGACGTGTACTTCCAGATTGGTTTGATGACGACAGTAGGCTTGAGTGCGAAGAACGCCATCCTGATCATTGAATTTGCCAAAGAGCTGTACGAGCGTGAGGGCATGCCACTGGTGAAAGCTGCGGTCGAAGCAGCACGGTTGCGTCTGCGTCCCATCGTGATGACATCGCTTGCTTTCACCTTCGGTGTCTTGCCTATGGCTTTGGCAACTGGTGCAGGCTCCGGTAGCCAGCACTCGATTGCCACGGGTGTGGTAGGTGGGATGATCACCGCGACGGTGCTCGCTGTGTTCTTCGTTCCCCTGTTCTATGTGGCTGTCGTGTCGCTGTTTGAGCGTCGCAAGAAATCCGCATTGGTTGAGGGAGAGCAAGCATGAAATTCACTATCTTGCCTCTAACCTTCGTCATGGCCCTAGGTGGGTGCTCACTGATACCTGACTACCAACAGCCGGACTCGCCCATTGCGAATACGTGGCCACAAGGCGAGGCTTATTCTGCGTCAGCAAGCACGAACACCGCACAGTCGCTTCAGTGGCAGCAGGTATTTCGTGACCCGGCGCTGCGCCAACTCATCGGCTTAGCCCTCGAGCATAATCGCGATTTGCGTCAGGCGGTATTGAACGTCGATGCTTATCGTGCGCTGCACCGCATTCAACGCTCAGCGCTTGCGCCGAGCGTTGAAGGAGGATTCGCCAGCAGTCGCACGCGCTTGCCGAAAGACCTCTCCACCACTGGGGAGTCGGGCATCCAGAGTGAGTACGATGTGACGCTGGATGTTGCCTACGAGGTCGATATTTTCGGCCGCCTGCGTAGCTTGAGCCAGGCCGCTCAGGAGGAATACCTTGCTTCTGAGCAGGCACGGTACGGCGTTCAAATCACGCTCGTTGCCGATGTGGCCAACGCCTATCTGGCCTGGGTAAGCAAACACTCTCAACTATCGCTTGCTCGATCATCCCTACGTAACTACACAGCCAATCTCGAGTTGATCGATCAACGGTTTGGGTCGGGTACCGCTTCTGAGATTGACGTTCGACAGGCCAAGAGCTTGGTCGGGGAAGCGCAGGCACGCGAAGCGCGCTACCTGAGGGAAGTGGCGCAGGCGGCTAACGCCCTGGAGGTGCTGATCGGCACTCAATTGCCGAATGCAACCGCACCACGCGATAGCCTGGATGAGGAGATGATCGCGCAATTCCCGGCGGGTCAGCCTTCTAGTCTGCTGCTGCGGCGACCGGACATCAGCGCTGCCGAGCACCGACTGTTGGCTGCGAATGCCAACATCGGCGCTGCCCGGGCCGCTTTCTTCCCCAGCGTAACACTCAGTGCCGCTGCGGGTACTGCAAGTAGCGACATCGGTGGGTTATTCAACGGCGGTTCAGGTGTGTGGCAATTTGTCCCGCAAGTTAATATTCCGATCTTCAACGCAGGACGTTTGAGTGCCAATCTGGACTATGCGCAGATTCAGAAGGACATCAATGTTGCGCGCTACGAGAGCAGCATTCAAAGCGCCTTCCGAGAGGTCGCAGATGGCCTGGCGGCGCGAGCGACTTACGGTAAACAGCTGCACTCGCAGTCGATGTTGGTGGATAACAATCAGCACTATTTCAGCTTGGCTCAACAACGCTACAGCGAAGGCGTGGACAACTACCTGGCTGTGCTCGACGCCCAGCGCGAGCTTTTCAGTGCCCAGCAGCAACTGATTGAGGATCGACTGAATCAGCTACAAAGCGAAGTGAATCTGTTCAAGGCGCTCGGCGGGGGCTGGCAGAGCGAACCTTCGTCGCTGGCTAAGGATGCTTCCTATTCAGCTCCGGCCGCCTAGCGGAGTACGTTTTTCTTGCCACGTGCAAGTCGCCAGTCAAGGGAGTGGCTGGCATTTTTTTTGCGTCCGAGTATGCACAGAAGCATGCGAGGGGAGCGATGGAAGCAAAGACTCAAAATATTACCGTCTCAGCGAAGTGCGTTGATGGTGAAACTCATCGCAGGGGCAGAGTGAAGCGGATAGGAGGGCTAATGGATATCTTCAACGCTATTAATGTATTCGTTCATGTTGCAGACAAGGGCAGCCAAAGCGCTGCGGCGGATTCACTCCACTGTTCCAAGCCTCAAGTGTCGAGGGTACTGTGTGAGCTGGAGCAGCATTTACAGGTGAAGCTCATTCATCGAACAACCCGCCAGCAGGCGCTGACGGATGCTGGCGCACGCTTCCTGCAACGCTGCAGGCTCCTGCTGGAGGATCTCGAGTCTGCTCAATTGGAGGCTGTCCGTTCGCGGCAAGAAGTGGCAGGCACATTGCGTATGCATGCACCCAACGGAATAGGTAAGCATTACATCATCCCGTTGATTGCCGAATTCCGCCATCAACATCCCGATTTAAGTATTGATCTTACGCTGAATCCAACTCCGCCGGACATGCTGGCTGGTGGGTATGATGTGGTCATTCTGGACAGCTGTGAGATTCCGGACTCTGCATTCATCTGCCAAACACTAGGGCGCTCGTACAGTGTGATTTGTGGGGCACCAGAATATTTGGCGAGACGAAGCGTACCTCACACCTTGTCTGATCTTTATTCGCACACCTGCCTTGAATTGGATGACGCAGCATTTCCGCATGGGTGGGAGATCGCTGGGCTGGATGTTGCTAAGTTTGAGCTTGGTCAGCAAGCCTTCAAAACCAACTTGGCCGATGGGGTAGCTGAAGCTGCGAAAGCTGGTCTCGGTCTGGCATTGCTCCCAGGTCACGCGGCAGCAGCAGGTATACGCTCGGGAGAATTGATCCGGGTGTTACCGGACGTTCAGGCCCATCATCGAGGAATCACTGCGCTCTATCCCTCTCGACGTTTCCTTTCGGCCAACGTGCGTAAGTGGATCGAGTATCTCAAAGTACAGATCCCCGCGCGTCAGCAAAAAGATAACGAAATCTTGAGCAGGTTCACGCGATCTGATCTATCGCGTCCGGCATTGCATAAAGTACCTGTTTATAATTGGTAACGCGTAGAGTATGAACTAGAGCTTACAGATGAATGCTGCCTTTACATACCCGACAAAAAAACCAATAGGAGGGTGTATGAGTTGTCTTATTTGCGCAGGCCATGCTCAATCGATCGATTGCCCGGCAGGTTGGGAGGAGCGGAGCTGCCCGGCATGTGGGGACTACCTGATGTCGCATGCACTGATCATGATGATGATGGAAGAAGGGCAGATTTTTGATACCCGCCGCATGCGTGAGTGGCTCAAGATTCGACGTAGGGTGACGCTCAAGCCGACCGTCGATGTGCTGGAAGCCATTTTGCTCAGTTAGGAGAGGGGCGCGGAGGCCGGTTCTTTGATGACGACTGGCCCCCTCACACGTACGTCACCCAGGACGTCGACGAAAGAGTTTTTATGATTTGCTTAGATGACTCAAAATCCGCTCTTCAAAGGCCCGCAGGGTTCTGACGGCTGATTCAATTTCATCAGGATCAATGCCTGCAAACATTTCTTCGCGCAGTTCAGCTAACTGGTGTTCTACGCGAGTGGCCAATACTTTGCCTGCGGGCAGCAAATGCAGGGGCTTGATTCGTCGGTTGTTCGAAATTTCCCGCCGCTCACAAAGCCCCAGGGCTTCTGCCTGGTCCAATGTCCGCAGCATGGCTGCGGGGTTTACTCCCGCCAATTCTGCTAATGTGCTTTGTTGTGCACCGTCTCCAAGACGTGCCAGCAGAACGACTGCAGTCGCCACCGGAAAAGGTATCCCACTGTCCGCTGTTGCTGCTGCTGAAGCCTGTATCCACGCTCTCCTGACCGGTTGCAGTGCATTAGTAAGTTCAAACAGCCAATTTGATTCGCTCATCTGAAAGACGTCCTGAAATTATTGCCTTGTAAATTATATGTCTTTGTCTCCTCGAGTCAAAAGCGGACTGATCTGCGGGCTGCGATGCTCTCATTGGTTGGTAATTCCTTACAACGACGGTAATTCCGGCCACGCTACCAGCCTCCGCCGAGCGCAAGGAAAATTTGCACGCGGTCGTCTGCCAATTGGCCGCGAGCGGCCACGAGTGCGCTCTCGGTGGCTGCTAGTGTGCGCTCAGCGTCGAGTCGATCGAGGGTGGACACCGTCCCGCCAATGCCTCGGCGGTGGACAATATCCAACGACTTGCGACTCTCTTCACGTGCGACTTCAAGATCACGATACCAGTCCAGATGGCCTGCATAGGTCGCCAGCGCATCTTCCGTTTCCTGCAACGCCTTGAGCACTACGGCATCGAAGCGCGCCAGTGCAATACGCTCTTCTGCACCAGCCGCATCGATGCGTGCATGAGCGAGCTGCCGGTTAGGCAATGTCCAGGATATGACCGGCCCCAGACTGTAGTGAATGGCGGCATTGGCTAATGCATCGGTACCCATGCGGGCTGTAGTGCCAAGCCCGGCGCCCAAGCTTATAGAAGGGTATAGTTCAGCCGTTTCCACCCCGATTTTTGCCGTAGCGGCAGCTAATTCGCGTTCGGCTGCGCGCACGTCGGGGCGACGCCTGAGCAAGGTCATTCCGTCTCCAACGGGGATTGGTCGGGTCAATTGCGGAGGTGTAACGCACTCCTGCAATTGTGTAGGGAAATTTTCCGGACGACGGCCCAGCAACACCGCCAACTCATAGAGCGAAGACTTGCGTTGCGCTTCCTGCAATGGGATCTCAGCTCGCAACTGGGCGAGGAGTGCGCGCGCACGGGATAGGTCCAGTGAGGAATAGATGCCAGCCGTCGCACCGCGCTGCAGCAGCGTCAAGCTCTGTTGTTGGAGAGCAACCGATTGTTGTGCAACGGCTTTCCTCTCACCTAACGAACAGATTTTGCCATAGGCCCGCACGACACGGGCAACAACTGTTGTGCGTGCTAAGTCGCGAGCGGCGGCAGTTGCTTGCAAGCTGGCTGTGCTCATCTCAAGAGTACGGCGCAGCCGCCCCGCGACATCGACCTCGTAGGAAATGCCAAGGGAAATATCATACTGACCGTGCGCTTCACCTGCGGGGGAAAGACCTTTATTGGAGGATTGTGTCCAAGCAATTGCCGGCGCACCTTCGGGGGTGGCGACGTGCGTCTGTATGCTGCCTTGGCTCTGAACACCACGCAACGCAGCCTCGGAGACTTCGATGTTAGCGATAGCGACGCGAAGGTCCGTGTTGTGCGCTATGGCCTCTGCAACCAAATCGTCCAGCGCTGGAGCAGCATACAGTCGCCACCAATCTGACGGTAAATCTTGAGATTCATAGATGAGCTCATCCGAGGCTTCAAACTCCACCTGTGGCTTTTGCGACAAGCCCGCAGGCAACTGCGGTAGTTGGTAGTCCGGTCCTACTGCAGAGCAGGCTGAAAGTAACATACAGACAGCCGGTATGAATCGCGGTAGCCATCGACGCGGAGCTATTATCGGCATGCTCATTGCGCCATTTCCATATCTTCAAGCTCTATGGTCGCGGTGCGTCCGGCAATCAGGTGAACGCCTTCTGGCACCTCATCCAAGGTGATGCGCACTGGAATTCGCTGTGCTAAGCGGACCCAACTGAAAGTGGGATTGATGTTGGCCAGCATCGAGCCGGTCGATGTGCTGCGCTCCCGATCTTCAATGCCGGCCGAGAAACTTTCGACATGGCCCGACAGCGGGCGCGTTTCACCCATTATCTGGACTTTTGCCAAGCTTCCCGTGCGTATGCGTGCGAGCTTGGTCTCTTCGAAATAGCCCGCGATGTAATAGCTGTCTTCATCTACCAACGCCATGACGGGCTGGCCGGCCATGGCATAGGCGCCGGGCCTGAGTGAGAAATTGGTGACGATCCCGTTGACTGGGGCGCGCACCCTCGCACGGTCGAGATCAATTCGCGCACGCTCAAGGTCTGCGGCTGCCTGCTGGCGCCTTGCTGCGGCTTCTTTGGCCGCGGTCACACGCTGGTCGAGTGCTTGCGGTGGGACCACGCCTTGCAAATTACGATATCGGCGCTGCTCGCGCTGCGCTGCTTCGTTCTGCGCTTCAGCAATAGCCAAGACAGCTTCAGCAGTTTTAAGCGCATTGCTCAACCTGTCTTTATCGACCGTGAACAGCAGTTGCCCTTTTCGTACGCGCTGGTTGTCGCGTACTGAGACCTCGTCGACGCGGCCCGATACATCAGCGGCAAGCGCGACTACATCCGCGCGCACTTTTCCGTCGCGCGTCTGCGGGGCATATGTGTAGTACACGTAGATATACCAGGCAGCCGCCAAGGCCAGTGCACTCACGCTGAGCGTACCAGCGGTCTTCAGTAATCGAGACGACAAGTTGGAAAAGACACTCATATCAGGGATCAGCCATGTAGCCAGTGCGGGGTGGCAACCAGAACTACGAAGGCCAACCCCACCAGGACGAAGAAAACAGAAAGATCGAACAGCGTCCGACGCCAGATGTAGCGATAAAGATCAAGCGCGGCTAACAGGCGCGACAACAGGAGGCGACCGAGGAATGCGATCATCAAACAGAGCATCAGAGGCGAGAAGAGTACGCCTGCCACATTCAGTTCACCCGTCATACCGGCTCCTTTACAGGCTGCTGCGCTGCGCATAGTGCAAGTCGTAGCCCTATGAGCCCCCTTACCAGGCTATCGGGATACGGCCTGGCCTGGCGCCATACAAGGGCGATGGTCGTATCAATGGCATCGGTGAGCTCTGGGGTAAGTGCGAGTTCGTCACCCTTCAACGCTTCTCGTATGCGAGCGAGCAGACCCTCGCATACCCGACGGCGTTGGCCAGTCACGCCCTCCAGCGCTCGACGTGTGCTGCCGACCGCCATCCCAAGGCGCAGCCAGGCCAGCAGGCCAAGGCGTTGATATTGCAGTTGGTCATCCGCAGTGATCCGTGTTGCCAAGGCTGCTGCACGGTCCAACGCGCGGTTGGCATATTCGCCCAAGCTCCTTGCATCAGCGCGGTAGCTCAGTTTCAAGACATCGCGTCTCTCGAGCTTTATGAACCGTTCGCGCAGGTGCGCCGGTCCCATGTGGCGAATGGTTACCAAACAGAAGTAGCCCGTCAGGATACCCAATAAGCTGCCGCTGGCCGTATCAAGGAAAACCCCGAATTCCAGAGGCGTGTACTGAGCTTGAAGATTGATATTGCTCAGCGCGATGGCCATCATCAGCACGGCCATTGGATTGGTAGCGGCCCAGGCGCCGAGGGGCAGCATTACCATGGCCAGGACGAGCGCCAGGGAAGGGAAGTCTTGTGCGAAGGGCAGCAGTCCATAAGCAACCACCGCCGCCAGCGCAAGGGCTAGAGCGTTGAACTTGCCGAATTTACCAATAGCCTTGCCGGCTTCGTCCAGATGACCAAAGAACCCAATTGCCACCATGCCCATTAGCGTCGCGTTGGCGCCCTGAGTCCAGCCGGTAATACACCACAGTGCAGCAACGGCGCTATAGGCCAGCGCAGCTGCCAGAAAAACCCGCCGGGCCATATAAAAGTCCGGTTGCAGGGGAAATGGCGCAGTTCCATGTACCAGCGCTTTAAGCGCTGGGTTAAGCCGTTGGGGCTTTGCCAACCCCTCGGCAAGATGCTGGATGGTGCCCCAGATGCGCAGCACATCGCCGGCGACGTGTCGCAGATTGAGTTCTATCAACGTCGGCCATTCGTCTGCGGCGCTTGGCGTTGCTTCTGGTGAGCGCAGGTGCTCGTCAAGCTGGCTGTCCTGTGTGTTCGCCACTCGCCAGGTTGCTTCCAGCCACGCCAGCATTCTGCTCCGGCGATCTGGCTCAAGGCAGTCGAGATGCCCCCTGATTGAAGAGAGCATGGGCATCAACTGCAGCAGCCGATGCTGGATGGCCACTGCGTATTCTCGCTCCTGCCGATTCACCATCGGGTCGTAATCCAATTGGCTCACGAGCAATGACAGTGAGGTGATGTCGGTGATGCTCTTCTGTTGTTCAAGGCGGCCCTGTTCGCTATTGGGGCGGACGAGAAATTCGTCTTCAAGCCAACTACGCATATGGGGAATCCATTGACGGATCCGTTGGTGCAGTACGGGAGCTAATGAGCGTGGTGCAAGGATGCTATCGACTATCCAGCAGCAGAAGATGCCCAGGCCGATCTCCAGAACGCGCGCTACAGCGGTGTCGAACATCAACTGCGGTTGATCGATGCTGGCCAGTGCAACCAAGAGCAGTGTGACGCCGAAGAGTTGGTAGCCATAAGCCCTCGGTGTACGGTCAAGTACGGCCCAGGCAAAGGCTGCACAAGCTATCAGCCCGCTGACGGCCACCAGCATCAAAGGAATGGTGCTCAACATCCCAGCCAGTATGAGGGCACTTACGCCACCACACAGCGTGCCGGTGAAGCGATAGACGCTCTTGGAATAGACACCGCCCGTGGTCGGATTCATCACTACGCAGCAGGTCACGACGGCCCAATAACTCTGCGGCAGTGCCAGATGGACTGAGAGCCAGTAGGCCAACATGGCAGCTAAGAATAATTTAATGGAAAAGGTCCATCGGGACCGTTCGAAGAACATCGGCCTTACACTCGCGAAGCGTGCTGCACGCACACCGGTTCAACTGAGCCGGAGTTCGCTTCGGAGCCAATAGCCACAAGTGGAGTGGGCATCGGACGTCGGTCAGTACACCCTTGATCAGTTAGCATGGAATGCCTCTGCCATCACGCGTCGAAGTCATGCTGAATCGGTCGCTCATCAATGAATCGAGAAGAATTTACAAGATAACGATTTACAAGGCAACTGTTAGCATGGCATCTATTTATTCCTGCTCAGTCTGCAACGCTCGAAGGTTGGCGACGCCCTACGCTAGGTGAGGATCGACAGTGGCAAGGGGAATGCAATGAATTGATCTTGATGGATGGCCACCTTGATGGGGCTGCCCTGGACATGCGAGTACCCTGCTGTCTGATGCAACGTGGGGGAGGTTGAGAAGGGACACTGGCTGCCGCTATTTTCTGCCAGACCCGAGGCGATGCAGCGCAGGGCCGCGCTTCGGGGGCAATTGCAAGCGTGCATCAGTAGGTCGTGCGAGCAGGTCGGTCGTGAGGACCTGCTCGTCGCAGAGGGAGAAATGCTGGGCCCATCGACTACCGGTGTGCCTCACATCCAGTCAAATCAATACTCTAGAGAAAAAAGTCTTCTACCAATTTCACCCAGCACGCAGAGCCCAGGCTGATCAGTTCATCATTGAAGTCATAGTGCGGGTTGTGTACCGAGCAGCCATGAAATTCGCCTTCACCGTTGCCGAGCATGAAGTAGCACCCCGGCACTTCGGTGAGCATCCAGGCGAAATCCTCGGTGCCCATTACCTTGCGACCGCGGGTATTCACCTTCCCGTCCTTGAATAGCGGCGTTAGGCTCTTTTGCACGAAGGCTGTTTCGTTGGCATGGTTGATCAGTGCGGGCGCCAGCGGGGTAAAAGACAATTCGATCTTAACGTTGAACAGCACCTCGTGGCCTTGGACAATCTCCATGAAGCGTTGATTAATCTTGGCCTGGGTCTGTGGGGTGTCGGTGCGTACGCTGACCAGCATTGATGCTTCATCGGGGATGATGTTATACACGCTGCCGGCCTGGATCATGCCGATGCTGAGGACTGCGAATTCCTCCGGCGCCAGGTTGCGCGACTTGATAGTCTGGATGGCGTTGATCAAGCTCGCCACCACCGGCACCGGGTCGATCGAAAGCTCTGGCATGGCGCCGTGGCCGCCCTTGCCGGTGATGTTGATACTGACCCGCTCGGAAGACGCCATCACCGGCCCCGGCTCGATCACCACCGTGCCCACCGGGTAGCCCGGCATGTTGTGCAGGGCGAATACCGCATCGCAGGGGAAGCGGCTGAACAACCCGTCGTCGATCATCGCCTTGGCCCCGCACAGGCCTTCTTCGTCAGGCTGGAAAATCAGGTTCACGGTGCCGTCGAAGCTGGCAGTGGCCAGGCGGTAGGCTGCCGCCAGCAGGATCGCGGTGTGCCCGTCATGGCCGCAGGCGTGCATGCGGTTGGGGATGGTGCTGGCATGGGCGAAGCGGTTCTTCTCCTGCATGGGCAGGGCGTCCATGTCGGCGCGCAGGCCGATGCGGCGCGGGCCATCGCCTTTTTTCAGCACGCCGACCACACCATGGCCACCGATGCCGCGGTGCACGTGGTAGCCCCATTGTTCCAGCAACGAGCCAACCAGCTCGGCGGTGGCTGGCGTTTCCAGGCCCAGTTCCGGCGCTGCGTGGATCTGGTGGCGAATGGCAATGAAGCGCTCTGCGTCGAATTCAGTGGCTTGAGTAGTCATGGGTCAGTCTCGTCCAGTGTTTTCAGGGAGTAGTTTCAGGCACACCAGGCTTACCGCGCCCCCGGCCAGCAGGTAGAAGGCTGGGGCGGTGGGGGCGTTCAAGGTGGCGGTCAGCCAGGCGGCGATCAGCGGGGAGAAACCGCCGAACAGGGTCACCCCGACGCTGTAGCTCAGCGACATGCCCAGGCCGCGCTGCGACTTGGCGAAGGATTCCATGATCATCGCCAGGAACGCACCGCAGCCAACGCAGCCCGGCAATACCAGCAGGGCGACGATCAGCATGGCGCTGTACAGGTTGGTGGTGTGCGACAGCAGGTACAGCGCCGGCCAGCCGGCGAGCACCGGCAGGCTGATGGTCCATACCAGCAGCTTCTTGCGCAGCCGATGCCGGTCGGCATAACGGGCGGCGATCGGCGAGATCACCGCCAGGCACGCACTGGCCACGCAGGCGATGGCCAGGGCACTGCGTTGCGGGTAGTGCAAGGTGGTGATCAGGTAGGAGGGCATGTAGAAGATGAACAGGTACATACCGATGGTGCCGCTGGCCAGAAGCCCCGTGGACAGGACGATCGAACGCAGGTCGAAGCCCTCGCGCCAGTGCTGCCTGGACTGAGGGCTGGCCTCGAAGGTTTCCGGCACGCAGCGGCGGATGTACCAGCCCACGGGTCCGATCAGCAGCCCGACCATGAACGGCAGGCGCCAGCCCCAGCTTTCCAGGTCTTCGCTGCTCAGCACGCTGGAAAGCAGCAAGCCGACGCTGGCGCCCAGCAGCGCCGCGTAACCCTGGCTCGCAGACTGCCAGCTGACATTGCGGCAGCGTTGGGCGGTGGCGCTCGACTCCATCATCATCACCGAGGCAGTGCCAATTTCGCCGCCGGCAGAGAAGCCCTGGATCAAGCGCCCGGCCACCAGCATCAAGGTGCCGAATACGCCTATCTGCTGGTAGGTGGGGGCAAAGGCGATCAACGCCGTGCCGATGGTCATCAGCAAGATGGTCAGGCTCAGGGCCGCCTTGCGCCCCTTGCGGTCGGCCATGCGGCCGATGATGAAGGCGCCGACCGGGCGCATCAGGAAGCCTGCGCCGAACGCGGTGAGCGACATCAGCAACGAGGCGATGGGCGACTGCGCGGGGAAAAAGTGCTTGGCGATGATCACTGCGAAAAAGCTGTAGATGGTGAAGTCGTACATCTCCAGGGCGTTACCCAGTGCACAGGCCACGGTGGCCCTGCGTGAAGCGCCGGCGGAACGATCAGGGCTGGACACCGTGACTGCCAGTGGGGTGTCCGTATGCAAGGTGCTCATGACTGCCTCCCGAAACATTTGCGTGGTCGCAAGCACTATCGAGCAAGGGGGAGGGGGAATCACTTGCCTGTTGAGTAGGCAATTAACCTGCAGGCATGGCCTTTGTGCGCTGGCCTGCACATTGCGCTTCATCGCAGTGCAGGCGGGGCGCAATACAGGCTGCGATGCACCAAAGGGTCGCTTGTCGTTGGCCCTTGCAGGGCGATGGCCCGGCTCGCTGCGGCCCTTTGGCAGCATCTGGCAGGCCAAGGCATACGTTATCGAGCGCAGGGCATAACGACTGGGCATAACCTCGGCACAAGGGTAATTTCCGCTGCATTTTATTTTGCGAAACGCTGAAGCCACCTGATCGCAAGCTCTAGGAGCTTTGGCATGAGCAAGTCCCCTGTGTGCACTGCAACACTGGCAGCCCTGGTGGTCGGCGTAGGTTTGCCGGCAACCGGCCTTGCCGACGGGTTTCCGGCTATCGGCCGGGTGGCCTCGGGTTTTGGCTACTACAACGTCGACAAGGGCTTCGATGACAAGCTCAAGGTCTACGGGACGCTGGACGCATTCGTGAACTACCAGGACTCCGACCACCACTCAGGTTATCGGCTAGCCGGTGGCGGCGCCTGGACCAACAAGCTCGGACTGTACATGCGCAAGGCCGTGGATGCCGACACGGTGCTGGAACTGGACGTGGAGGAAGGCTTCAACCTCAACCGCGATACCCTCGGCGAGCACTGGAAGCAGGTTGGCACCCTGCGCCTGGCGGTGGCGGCGCTGCGCACCCGCGAGTACGGCAAGCTTGAATTCGGCAAGACCTACGGCATGGGGCCGCCCACTTTCGCCGACCCGTTTCTGGCGGTGTATGGCTCACCCTACACTTACCTCACCGCTCCGCCTGCGGGCAAAGGCGCCTACTACCTGGACCTGCGGCCAAAGCACACCCTGGCCTACACGACGCCCAAGTTTGCCGGGTTAAGCCTTGGTAGTGCGGTGAGCTTTGGTTTCGACGATGCCGCCAGCAGCGGCCGCACGGTGCGCGGCAAGGGCGTGAGCGTGCAGTACGCCGATGCCAGTTGGATATTGCTGGCGTCGTACAACGACTACCTGAGCGATCCCAGGAACGACAACGGCAACCAGCGCCAGACCCACAACTACCTCAAGGCGGCCTCGCTGTTTCACGACTTCGGGCCGCTGGCCACAAGCCTCAGCTGGCAGCGCCAGGATGTCGACTATCCCGGCACCCCCAGCATGACAGCGTGGTCGGTAGGCGTGTCGGCGCCTGTCGGCAAGGCCGATGTGGCTCGCTTGTCACTGGTCAAGCGCGAAATAGATGCCGGCGACAAGGATGCGTTCGGCGTCATGCTTGGCTATGACCATTTCCTGCGCCCCAACTGGGCTGTCTATGGCCGTTTGGCGTTCATCCGCAACCGGCCCGACGCGTCAGTCACTTATGCGGGTATTCGCGTTAATGAGCCGGGTGACGACCCTCAGAACGTGTCGATCGGCATGTATTACCACTTCTAGTCCACGCGCTCAGGCTGGGCCTGTATCGCCAATTTGTTCTTGAGGTTCAGAAACAGATCCTTGGCTGGTGAGGTCAGGGCGTACCGGTCAACACAAACCAGGTAAATGGGGTAGTCCGGAACGATCTCATCAAGGTTGACGCAAATCAGGCCCTGCATCGCTCCCATCGTGCTACTCGAAGTGGCGACCTTGCTCAATGTCATGAAGGCATCGGCGCTTTTGATCAAATTCATTGCCAAGAGTATGGCTGTACATTCGGTCACCTTCAGCGGCGCGTGGATGTCGTTGAACTCGAACATCTGGAAAAACTGCGAGGAACGGTCGTCAACTTCATCCAGGCTGATCCAGTGAGAGTGTTGCAGCTGGCGCAGCGACCGCGCATGGCGCAAGGGATTGCTGGAACTGCACACCACCGCGCCCTCTATGCGTTGGACCGCTTCCCAGTCGAGGTTCAAGCGTTGAGTGTTCTGTTGCGAGGTCAAAGCGAAGTCGAGGTTGCCGTCGCGCAGCCGTTGCAGAATCACGCTGGGTCGTTGCTCGATCACCTTGAGCCGTACCCGCGGATTCTTGATACGAAAGTCGTTAAGGCATTGCTCGAAGCCCGGCAGCATAGCCGTCAGCGAAGTCACGCCAATGGCCACCTCGCCCACGGCGACATCATGGATGTTGTCGACCTCGACCTGCAGTCGTCGCATGCTCTCGATCATCATTTGCGCATGGCGGATCACCCGGCGCCCTTCCTCGGTCAGTGACATCCCTTTATAGGAGCGCTGCAGCAAGGTCAGGCCCAATTCATGCTCCAGTTCCTTGATCGAGCGACTCAGAGCAGGTTGGGTCACGTGCAAAACCTGGGAGGCTTCGTTGATGCTACCGCATTGACTGATGGCTACCAGTGCTTTGATTTGATGCAGTTTCAAGGGGGGAGCTCTCATGGAGGATTCAGGTTTTACCCGAAGCAAGATATTGGCCAGAGTGCATCGACGGCGGCCACCAGTAAGTTTCTACTGGTCCTGAGTGAAAGTTCTAGGCGATCAAACGTCTTGCTTGAGTCCTCTCAATTCTGCTTAAGGATTTTTGGTGTCATGCAACGAAATGCCACTGCTTGCAATGCAGTTAACGATGCAGTGCGCCAGGAAGCTCTGCAGCGCGCAACTTATCGACCGCTGACGCCTACGCACTGGTCGGGAGTACCCTGGCTGCCGATAGGCGTGCTCAAGGTGGTGAGGCCGCGGGGCAATGGCAGTTGCGGTTTAGCGGCGCAAACGGTAACAGCCGCCGGCGCAACTGGTAATCCGCTGATACGTCGGATTATCTTTTCTCTCACGCTCCTCACCTTGGTAGGCTGCGATTCAAAGCAGCAACTGGAAAAGCAGGTACGCCATGCGGTTTTGAGTAACCCGAAGGTTCTTCATACCGATACCGTGGAATTGCAAAGCCTCGGCCGCTCACAGGACGGGCGCTACACCTGCGGCCGTATCCGGTATGACACTGAGGGTGGCAGAACTGCTTATAGCCCATTTTTCTTCGACCCCCGACGCAGGGAGTTGATCATCGCTCATGACAGAGCCAGTCTGCACCGCTATCTGCGCCGTTGTGCAACCATTCAGATCGCTCAGTAAGCTGACCTCAAGGTGGGAGGCGCCTGCCCATCAGGCTGCCCGAATCTTCGGTATTGATGGCGGCTGATCGTGCCAGAGCTGACCGCTCATCCAAATTTTTTGGCTGAAAGCTTACCGAAAGCTCGTTGTGGAAACCTGTTGTTACATCCTCGAAGCCTTCCGGGGATGCTGCCCACGTGCAGCCTAATCCAATTACAAGAGTGGCTTCCATGAACAAGCAAACTACCGAGGTCGGGGTTGAACAGTCGACCATGCGCAAGATGGGGATTCGCCTGATTCCCTTCTTAGTCCTGTGTTACTTCATTGCCTACATTGACCGAGTCAACATTGGCTTCGCTGCCCTGACCATGAATCAAGATCTTGGACTCACTGCCAGCGTCTTTGGGTTCGGCGCCACACTGTTTTTTGTCGCCTACGTCCTCTGCGAAATGCCCAGCAACATGGCCATGGAGCGCTTCGGGGCGCGCCGCTGGATCGCCCGGATCATGATCACCTGGGGCATCGTCGGATTTTGTTCGGCTTTTGCCGTCGGACCCATTTCCTATTCGGTATCGCGATTTTTACTCGGGGCTGCAGAGGCAGGCTTCTTCCCTGGCGTGATTCTCTACCTCTCCCAGTGCATCCCTAAAGCGTACATG
This sequence comes from Pseudomonas sp. BN607, assembly GCF_029871175.1. NCBI lineage: Bacteria > Pseudomonadati > Pseudomonadota > Gammaproteobacteria > Pseudomonadales > Pseudomonadaceae > Pseudomonas > Pseudomonas sp. BN607. The sequence continues at coordinate 54,771 of NZ_SSOE01000030.1, read as the reverse complement.
GCACGTGTAGTGGCAATCTTCATGGTGGCCATTCCGCTTTCCAACTTCATTGGCTCGCCGCTGTCGGCCGTGTTGCTGAAAATGGACGGGATTGCCGACTTCGCGGGTTGGCAATGGCTGTTGATGCTGGAGGCACTGCCGGCAATTCTGTTGGGCTTGCTGGCCTTGAAGGTACTGCCCAATCGTCCCAGCGAAGCGAAATGGTTGACACCGGCCGAGCAAGCGTGGCTCAGCCAGCAACTGACGGCGGAACGTGCTGCGCGAGGCAGCGGCGCTCAAGAACCCGCGCACACGGTGAGTGGTATGCTAAAAGCGGTGTTCACCAACAAGTACATCTGGGTGTTGTCGATCATCTACATGGGCAGTTCTGCAACCAGCAACACGCTGTCGCTGTGGATGCCGCAGATTCTCAAATCGTTCCACCTGTCCAACATGCAGACCGGCCTGCTGAACATGATCCCGTTCGGTATCGCGGCAGCGTTCATGATCTTCTGGGGCATGCAGGCCGACAAAAGCGGCGAACGCATCAAAGCCACGGCCCTCCCACTGGCAATCACAGCGGTGAGCTTCGCCGCTACTTTGTTTACCGACTCCCTGAGCGTCACTTTGGTATTGCTGACCATGGTGTTGATGGGCAACTACGCCATTAAGGGACCGTTCTGGGCCCTGTGCTCTGAAACTCTGCCGCCAGCGGTGCTGGCCACGGGCATTGCGGCAATTAACACCTTTGCTCACCTGGGCACAGGGGCCATGAGCTCGGTCATCGGCGTGCTGCGCGATCAGACCGGTAGCTTCCCTATGGCATTGCTTCCACTGTGCGCCTTGACAGCAACTGGATCATTGTTGGTATTCATCATTGGGAAGAAGAATCGGCGAGTAGCGGCGACCTCTCGTTTTAGCAGTTGAGGGATTACCCTACGTCGCACAGTCAAGTGGTGGCAGGGCTGAACTTGCTTCGCTCGATATACGCCAACCTTCGATAAATCTTGAACTGCGCGTTTCGCGAGCCCATCGTCGATCCCTAGTAAGCTTTCAGCCGCATAAGCGGGGCCCTGCAAGCAATCGCTTGTGCCCTGCTTATGCAGTGCTACGCAAGGGGGCAGGTTCGAAATTTCAGAACTATTTGCTGAAGCTCACCGCCCACCCAAGTACGGCGAGAAGTGGAGGAGGGTGTCGCAGCACTCGTGGCCGCAGGACTCAGTCCTCCTGGGCTCGCCGTTGTGCTGGTGGGCTCAGACCCCGCCAGCCAGGTGTATGTCGAAAGCAAGCTCCGTCAGACCCGCGCCGTGGGGATGCGATCCCAGCGCTTCTCGCTACCGGCTGACACTCAGCAGTCACAACTGTTGGCGTTGATTCAGCGATTGAATGCTGACAAGGCGATCCAGGGCATTCTGGTGCAATTGCCATTGCCGCCGCATTTTGATGTCGCCCGCGTCATTAGCGCGATAGATCCTCTGAAGGATGTGGATGGTTTCCATCCCCTGAACGTCGGACGACTGGCGGCGGGGGTTGGCGGCGGTTTGATTCCATGTACGCCGCTAGGTGTGATGCGACTGATTCGTTCTGTCCACCAGGACCTTGCCGGCATGGGGGCCTTGGTTGTGGGGGCGTCCAATGTGGTTGGACGACCACTGGCACGTTTGCTCTTACAAGCTGACTGCACCGTCTCCATCGCTCACATCAAAACCACCGATCTTGCTCGTCGCTGCCGGGAGGCGGATATCTTGGTGGTAGCTACTGGGGTTCCAGGTCTCATCCGTGGAGACTATCTCAAACCGGGCGTGACAGTGATCGACGTGGGTATCAACCGTGTGCATTTGCCCGATGGCAGACCTAGGCTTATCGAAGATGTCGTGTTTGATGAAGCTACAGCAATCGCCGGAGCCATCACGCCAGTGCCTGGAGGGGTAGGGCCGATGACTATTGCTTACCTGTTGGCCAATACCCTGCAAGCCGCTCGTTGGGCTGCGGGCCACTGACCAGCCGTCGACTGCCCTTAATTCCTGAGAATGTCGAAATTGGGGACTGCGACAGCTGAGGAGTGGGCACTCTGCTTGAAAAATCACTGGCGGGGGATCAAGCTGCGACAAAAAAGGCCGGTTTACACCGACCTTATTCAGGAGGCAGGCAGCTCTTGGGCTGCTAGCGGTGAGACGGCATGCGTGGCTTTTATCAGACCTGGAGAGCCAGCAGCCGTCTACGGTTCGACGCTTAGCCAGAGGCTATGAGATCGCCACAGCGTTCCTTGGTCAGCAGCCGATCCAGGATGCGCCTGGATTGCACACCGCCAGCATCGATGTTGAGCTTGAGCAGGTCACGCTGCGGATAGTCGAGCAGGTTACGTTGTTGGCGTTCGAGCATTTCCAGGTCTTCGCTGAAAATTTTGCCCTGTCCCTCGCGAATGCTCTCAGTCAGGGCCTCATCGTGCGGTTTGAAGTTGCGCGCCATGCCCCAGAAATACCAGATTGACGTTTCCGTCTCAGGGGTAATGAAGTCGACCACGATGCTGGACGCCTTATGTTCAGGGGCAGCGTTATACCCACCCTTGCCGGCATGCGCTACACCGACCTCGATCAGTACATGGCTGGGCGGCGTAAAGCGGCAGATTTGCCAGCGATCGACCGGTACATCGTCCGCCAGGTTGTTGCCACGCAGCGCCATTTGCCAGAACGGCGGCGGCATGATGTTTTCCATGTGGCGCGCCGTGACGACCTCTTCACCGTGGACCGTGGTAACCGGCGGCACTTCGTCGATTTCCTTCTGGCCGATACTGGAGGCATGGACGTAGGTCTCATGCGTCAGATCCATCAGGTTATCGATCATCAACCGATAATCGCAGGCGATGTGGAACAGACCACCGCCGTATGCCCACTCATCACTGACAGCCCATTCGAGGTGATGGATCAACGCTGGGTCAGCCAGGGTCTGGTCGCCAGGCCAAACCCAGATGAAGCCATAGCGCTCCACCACTGCATAAGCTTTGTTGCAGGGAAAGCCACGAACTCGTTGCCCGGGCATCGATACGGCTTTGCCATCGCAGCCCATGACCAAGCCATGATAGCCGCAGACCAAATTGCCATTTTCGACATAGCCCAGCGACAGCGGCGCACCACGGTGGGGGCAGAAATCTTCTACTGCCGTTACCTGCTGTTCATGTCCACGATAGAAAACAATTTTTTCGCCACAGATCTGCCGTCCGAGAGGTTTGTCGGCAATTTCATCCGGCGTACACGCGACATACCACGCGTTCTTGGGGTACATGTTGAATCTCCTGCCGTGTGTTGTGGTACTTGACCGAGGGGGCGATCAAGACCGGCTCACGGTACGGTGCGGATCGATGACAAATTTCTTCGGTACCCCGGCATCAAACTCACCGTAGCCCTGAGGGGCTTCGTCCAGGGTGATCACTTGCACGCCTACCACTTCGGCAATGTTGATGCGGTCCCACATGATGGCTTGCATCAGCTGGCGGTTGTACTTCATGACTGGGGTCTGGCCAGTGTGGAAGCTGTGGGATTTCGCCCAGCCCAGGCCGAAGCGAATGCTCAGGCTACCCATCTTCGCGGCGGCATCGACGGCACCTGGATCTTCGGTCACATATAAACCTGGAATGCCGATTTTGCCAGCCACGCGCACCACCCCCATCAGCGAGTTCAACACTGTGGCCGGTGCTTCTGCCTTGACCCCGGAATGGCCGTGGCCACGGGCCTCAAAGCCGACGGCGTCGACCGCGCAGTCTACCTCAGGCTCTCCCAACAGGGCGGCAATCTGCTCGTGCAGCGGTACATCCTTCGACAGATCCGCGATCTCGAACCCTTGTGCTTTAGCATGGGCCAGACGAACCGGATTGACGTCACCAACAATTACTACAGCAGCGCCCAGCAGCCGGGCAGAGGCTGCAGCGGCCAGCCCCACCGGGCCTGCACCAGCGACATACACGGTGCTACCTGGCCCGACGCCAGCGGTTACCGCTCCGTGATAGCCGGTGGGAAGGATGTCCGAGAGGCAGGTCAGGTCGCGAATTTTCTCCATGGCACGATCACGATCCGGCAATTTCAGCAAATTGAAGTCGGCGTAGGGGACCATCACGTACTCGGCCTGCCCACCAGTCCAGTCGCCCATGTCGACATAGCCATAGGCGCCCCCAGGGCGTGCCGGGTTTACGCTCAGGCAGACACCTGTGTGCATTTCCTTACAGGAACGGCAGCGCCCGCAGGCCACGTTGAAGGGCACCGAAACCAGATCGCCGATTTTCAGGTTTTCGACGTCACTACCTTTTTCGATCACCTCGCCTGTGATCTCGTGGCCAAGCACCAGTCCTACCTGTGCTGTGGTACGTCCACGGACCATGTGCTGGTCTGACCCGCAGATGTTGGTGGTTACCACTTTCAAGATTACGGCGTGCTCGATCTTACGGCCACGCGGGTCCTGCATCTTCGGATAATCAATCGACTGAACTTCAACTTTACCGGCGCCCAGGTAAACTACACCACGATTCTCTAACATGACTTATTGCCTCTATTGTTGTTGTCGACAAATCTCGGATTTTATGGGTTAAACGCGTCTCCAAAAGCAACTTGGAGATTGAGAAATCAACGCACAAGCTGTCTATTTTGCAAGGCTGCTCTGAAGTAATAAGTGCCGACGTTAGCCAATATCAATTGACTAACGGTGGCATATGCAGGGCGACGATATCGGCATCTTCGCCCCCATAAATGGGATACCGCTGTCGCACTAACGGGTCATGGCCTGGAATCACATGGTCCGGGCTGGGTACCAGGCTCAACAGCGTTCGGTAACCGTCCAGCATCTCGCCGACGTTCAAGACGATGGGAAAGGGAGCATCCTGCTGCAGGTTGGCGTAGTAATGGCTTGCATCGGACGCTAGGACAATCCACCCCCGCGCCGTGTGGACGCGCACCACTTGCAGGCCAGCGGTATGCCCCCCTACCTTGACCAACTCAATGCCCGACGACATTTCACTGTTACCGTCATGAAATACGACACGCTGTTGATACACGCCCCTCACAATATTCACGACGTCTTCGACGTTGAAGGAATGACGCAACGGCGAATAAAGCATGTATCGCCCAGTGGCGAAATTGATCTCCGCCGACTGCACGTGAAACCGCGCATTCGGCAAAAGGTCGATATTGCCTGCGTGGTCGTAATGCATGTGCGTGATAATCACGTCCTGCAGCTGTTCGGCGCTCACGCCTAACGGTTCAAGGGCGCCAATAGGGCAGCGCAGCAACTGGCGTTGCCGTTTGTCCGCAGTCACTTGGTTGAATCCGGTATCAACCAGTACGTACTTCCCATTCCCGCGAATCAACCAGACGAAGTAGTCCATCGGCATCGGTCCGTCGTGCGGGTCGGTCGACGAGATAAAGTTTTCATGGCGCTTGCGCGCCACTGTGGCATACCGGATGGCAAATACTTCGTGGCAGGGAAGGGCGCTCATTTGCTTATGTCCTAAACATTCCAGCGCGTCACCTACATGTCGGTGACGCCAAAGGTAGTTAACGGGTGCTCCGTCAGGCTTTCGCTGCAGCAGCGTCGTAGGCAGCAATGGCGTCGCTGGCCACGCGGAATGCGGCAAGTGCTGCCGGCACGCCGCAGTAAATCGCGGCTTGCATCAGAATTGCGCGAATTTCATCCCGACTGACACCGTTGGTGAGGGCACCTTTGACATGCACACCGAGTTCGTGGTGTTGATTGAGAGCCGTCAACATCGCAAGGTTGATGATGCTGCGGGTCTTGAAGGGTAATGTTTCATCGCCCCAAACCGCTCCCCAGCAGTACTCCGTCACCAAGGCTTGCATCGGCTTGTTGAAGTCATCTGCGGCGGCCCAGGACTTTTCAACGTGAGCGCTGCCCAATACTGCTTTGCGATTGTTGAAGCCTTTTTCAAACAGTTGCTGATCAGTCATTTACATTCTTCCTGGTAGGAATTTCGATACCTGCCCATTGCTCGATCAGGCACGCAATACGGGTGAAGTCAGCGTCCGGACCAAACGCTGCGTTTGTCATGTTCAGGACCTGGCGCACTGCACTGCCGACGGGCATTGGCACGCCCATCGCTTCAGCTTCGTCGAGGCACAAACGGGTGTCCTTCAGCGACAGGGCGGTGGTAAAGCCGAAGTCGAAGGTGCGCGGCAGCACGGCGCGGGGCAGCTTGTCGACAGTCGCGCTGTTGCGGCCGCTGCCGGCGTTGAACACTTCCAGCATGACCTGCGGATCCAGGCCGGCTTTGACGCCCATCACCAAGGCTTCGCTCGAAACCGCCAGTGCAGTGACCGAAACGAGGTTGTTGACCAGCTTCATCGTTTGGCCAAGACCCGCGAGCTCACCACAGGAAATGACCTTGCCCAGCGTTTGCAGTAGAGGATGGACCAGTTGCACCGCTTGAATGGGGCCTGCGACCATCAGGGCCAAGGTACCTTTAGCCGCCCCGGCGGCGCCGCCACTGACGGGCGAATCGATGGTGATAATGTCCGCTGCAGACAAGTTTTCACTGACGTGCTTGGCCATCCGCGGGCCAGTGGTCGACAGGTCAACGAAAACTTTGATTTTCTCGCCATGAATGACCCCGTCCTGGCCGAGGGCAACCTTTTCCACCACATTTGGTGTAGGCAAGCTAGCGAACACTACTTCCGCCTTGTTGCTCACATCGAGGGCGCTGTTACATGCTGTAGCGCCGAGCGCAACCAGGCGCTCGACCGCTGCAGCATTGAGATCAAAAACATGCAGGCGTTGGCCTGCTGCCAGCAGACGGGTGGCCATGGGTTCACCCATGGTGCCCAGTCCTACAAAACCAAGAGTCGTTTGCGACACAGCAGTTGCTCCTTGAGGAACCAATTAAGACAACACCATCCTCGCCTCACGAAGCAGCACGTTGGCGAAGCTGGGATACGATCAGGGCGTGGATGCACTGTCCATCAACCGGGCGAGCAGCCCGCGACCGAGCAGCACCTCCTCGTCATTGACCACATGAGTCATCCCCGGAAACGCCCGTAGCGTTAGGTCGGCCTGCATAGTTGCGAACACCAAAGCGGTTTGCAGTGTTCTGGTCAGAGGGACCCACTCATCCTCATCGCTATTTGCCAACACCACGGGTGTACCGTGTAAGCGCTCGGAGGTGGACCAGTCGATGCCAACTGGCCCGATCAAGCCCCCTGTATAGGCGATCAGCCCACCCCAGCGAGCAGGTCGGCGGTACAGGTATTCGCAGGCTAGGCAGGCACCTTGGGAGAAACCGAGAAATGCGATGTTGCACCGCTCCACGCCCAGCTCCACCAATCGCTCGACCTCTTGGTCCAAACGTTGAATGGCCTGGCCCAAAGCCGTGGCGTTGAGCTCTTCTGGATCCATGAACTTTCCGGGATACCAGGATTTTTCATGGGCCTGCAGCGCGACATAAGCCATGTCGGGCAAGTTGATCCGCTCGGCAATCGCCATCATGTCGGAGGGCGACTGGGTACGCCCGTGCAACAGGATGGTGACGGCACTATTGGGCTTTACCGGTGCGCCGAAGGAAAGCGATGGCAAGTCGAGGTGACAGTAGCTATTCATGGCTGTCACTCAGAACTTCAACGGTTCGAGATAAGCCGAGATTTCTTCCGCTTTATCACCCAGCTGGGGAGGAATCTGGATGGTCTGCCCCATCGCTTCATAAGGTTCATCAATCAGAAAACCTTCAGGCTTGGACACCGTGGCTTCAAACAGCGCGCCCCCTGGAGTGCGCACGTAAATCGAATCAAAGTAACCGCGGTCTTTGCGGTCAGACACATCGGTGTAGCCCAGTCCTTCTAGGTGATGCTTTACATTCTTCTGAACGCTGAGATCGCTAACTTCGAAGGCACAATGATGGACGGTGCCTTCGCCGTAGGCCCAAGTCCCCTGTTCGAGTTGCGGTTCGTGCTGGAAGTCGATGATGGTGCCGCTACCGCCTTTACCGACGTGATAACGGGTGAAGGCACCATCGGTATTTTCGAGCTTGCCACTCCAGCCGTAGTGCATGAACTCGGCAGAGTTCTCCATGTCGCGAACGGAAACGGTAATTCCGTGAGTGCCTCGGATGCCGAAGCCTTCTGGGATCACCCCATTGGAGTACGGTTTACGGTCGTCGTCGGCGATACCGACCAGCTCATAATCGATGCCGCACGGGTGCGCAAAGTGCAGTACCTGTTCACCGAAGCGCTCAAGCAGCTCAGGTTTGAACCCATGGTTGGTCAGATGTGTAGCCCAGAAGCCCAGAGACGATACCGGCACCGACAATGCCAACGTCTTGACCTGGCCCGAACCGCGCTTGGCTTTGCGTCCGGATTGGCGCATTGGGAAACACGTCACCAACGTGCTTTCCTCACCCAGATCATTACCGTAGTACAGGTGATAGATTGGTTCGACGCCATCGTACAAGCCAGTCTTCTTCACGCTTTTGAGCCCAAGCACTTTGGTGTGGAAGTCATAGTCTTCCTGAGCACCGCCGACGTTGAGGGTGATGTGGTGATGGCGTTGGATATGCGGATTAAGTTCCATGACGGCCTCTTTCTTATGGTTGTTAAGGTTGCTCAGGTCATTGAATACGGGATGGCCGACTACGGGCGGCGGCCCTCTAGGGCATTGGTGAGCAAGGTGCGAATGCCTTCGGCCTCAATTGGCCGCGGATTCCAATAAGGTGACGCGCAGGCCACTTCTGTTGCCCGATCAATGTCTTCGGCTGTCATGCCCAGCTCTGCGAGGGTCGTCGGAGCACCTGATTTTTGAGCTAGATCGAACAAACCTCGTGCCGCATCGTCGGTTCCCAGTGCCCGGGCGATCAGGGCCATCGCCTCGGGAGCAGCGGCACTGTTGTAGGCGACGGCGTGGGGTAAGATCACCGCGTGTGTAGGGGCATGCGGAAGGTTGAAACTGCCACCCAGGGTGTGGCAGAGCTTGTGGTGAATGGACATCCCTACCGCTCCCAGGCACGTGCCGCACGTCCATGCGCCAAATAGCGCATCCGCGCGGGCTTCGATGTCACTTGGATCGCGGTGGATCGCGGGAAGTGCGCGACTGATCGCTGCAATGCCTTCTTGTGCCAAAAGCGAAATCAGCGGGTTTGCGTCTTTGGAGTAGAGCGCTTCGACTGCGTGCGCAATGGCGTTGAGCCCGCTGGTCACGGTTAAGTCAGCAGGCAGCGACAACGTCAAGTCAACGTCATAGATGATCACTTCCGGAAGGACTTTGAGCGTGCGTTGGGTCGTCTTCAATCCAGCCTCGGTCTGGCCGATGATGGGGGTGGCCTCCGAGCCTGCGTACGTGGTCGGGATCACGATCTGGGGGAGGTCGGTTCGCAACGCCAACGCTTTGCTCAGGCCGATGGTGGAGCCGCCGCCAATTGCAACTAGGCAGTCAGCACGGCTTTGCTCCACAACTCGCAAGGCTTCTTCGGTCACATCTACGGGGGTATGCATGGTGGCATTGTTGAACACGCCAACCGCCAGATCGCCAAGCAGCTGGCACAGGTGTTGACCCTGCTCACTCTGCGGTGCGGTGGTCAGTACCAACGCACGCATGCATCCCAGAGCTCGAACTTCATCGGCCAATTGGGCTAGCGTGCCTTGGCCAAAAATGACCCTTGAGGGCAGGGCGTTGTAGACAAATGTTTGCATGCCGCTTCTCCGCTGAGGCGTTGCCTGTTGTTGTTTTTGGAGCATCTCGCACCCACGGCCGCTGAACATCCTGCCAAAAGATAGTTGTGTGGATCGTGCTGGAAGTAGGGCCTGACTCAGGCCCGATCGTCGCCGAGAAATGCGGCTACCTCATTGCAGGCGGCAGCAGACTCATCCAAAACCAGGTGGCCGGCATCGGGGAACAGTGTCAGGCTGGCACCTGCGATTAGCTGCTGCCAGGCGGCCCCCTGGCCCGGTGGCAACAGGCGATCTTTCTGACCCCAGATCAGCAGGGTAGGGCTGCTGATAGCACCCAGGACTTGAGGCATGCGGGGATGATTCAGTGTCCCGTCGCGCAACAGACCGGCTACTGTTGTGCCTTCCTTATGCCGCATCGCGGCAAACTCGGGATCTTCGCCATCCGGCAAGTACGGCTGGAGCGTGCACAAGTCGTAGACCAGGTAGCTGAGGATCTCATCGGGTGCGAGGATGCTCAGATCAGGCTGCGGGTGCGCGGGCACTTCCAAGCCCGCCGGCGCGACCAGTACTAAGCGGTCGACAATGTCAGGATGGGCGGCTGCGAAATGCGCAGCTATCCAGCCCCCAAGCGAGAAGCCGACTAGGTGGACGCGTGGCAGTTCCAAGGCCTTTATCAACGCAACATAGTGAGCCACATAGTGCTCAACAGTGGTGAATTCAACGCTACTCTGCGATGGGCCGAAGCCTGGATGGTAAGGAATGATCACCTCGAACTGCGAAGTCCAGTCCCGAGCGAAATCAAAGCCGTGCCACGTGGCCGCCCCATGCAGAAACAGCAAGGGCTGACCTTGGCCGGCACGATAGACAACGGTCTCTATTCCGTTGACAGAGAGCGAGGTTTTGCTGAAGCCGGTCAGGTCGACGCGGCGGTCGCCGGTGCAGAGTTGCGTCATCGTGTGCCTCCATATGAAGTCATGTGCTGCTTCCTGGGTGGAGCGGTTCCCCCGCTCAGTCAGGTGCATTCTTTGGAATAAATAGGCGCGGATCACCTATCAGCAGATAGTGGTGGTCAACGGCTACCGCACAGATGGAGATGGGCTGGAAAAGGAGGGGAGGAGGATGCGAAGTGGTGACACAGAGGCGTACTGCGAAAAACCGAAAAAGCTTGCTGCACTCACGCACGAATGAGGCAGCAAGTTCTCCAAGACCTACGCGAGGGTGAGAGCAGGATTAGCGGAGATAACGTTACGGATCAGCATTTGTACAGAATCGTCACCAATGAAGCCCAGCCGTCGAGCACCGTCTGCGGTTAAAGGCGGCTGGCGGAAAATTGCTTCGACTGCACTATTCGTTTGGCAGGTAATCAACTGGCGGACCTCATCGCCATAGCATTCTGCTAAAGCATCGATCAACGCATGCATCTGCAGATACAAAGCGGGTAAGGTCCAGTTGCGCCTGTCTGGCAATTCACCGGTGAGTCGCGCCGCATGGGCCAAGTTTTCGACGCAGGTTTTCACCGACATCACCCAGGTCCCGGCCTCTGCGGCCATCGGCAAAGTGAAGGGCTGATGAGCGCGAGCGGCATAAAAAACATCGCTGAGAAACGCCGACAACATGGTTTGCGAACCGGCAGGGCGAGCGATGATCCCCGGCAGCCGAAGGGACAGGCCATCAAGGAAACCTGCGCGGCTGTAGTCATTAATCAGGTGCTCACCGACTAACTTATGCGTGGCGTAGCTTATGCCTGGATTGGGCAACGTGGCATCGTTGATCTCCGCCGGCCATGGACTGGAAAAGACAGCCGCTGAGCTCGCAAAGACGAACCGCGGGCAGTGACCTTGTCGACGAATGCCCTCCAGCAACTCAATAGTTGCATCCAGATTGGTGGCTTTACCGAGCGCGAAGTTGTCGACCGATTGACGACCGGCGACGGTTGCCAAATGAAAGATCCTGTCGGCAGGGCGACTCAATAGCTGCTCCAGGACCTTTCGCTCAGTCAGGCCGCCCACAACATGCTGCACACGTGGATCAGTTGCTGGCTGAGAGAAACTAAGGTCCGATGCCAGGATGCAGTCGTCAGGACCGGCGTCACAGAGCAAATGCTCAATGAGCGCGCTGCCGACGAATCCGCCCGCGCCAGTGATTAATGTAAGCACAAAGGCCTTCCTTATCGCGGGTCAAGGATTGGGGATGAACGCGATTGTCCGCACTTCCAGGCTCTCGCGAGCCGGCGCGTCGACGGCGCTGGTCGGATCGTCGAACGCACTGTGTCCAGCCCATTGCACGGCTTCGGCATCCGAGTCGACCAGCTTGAACAGGAGCATTTCGTCTGGCTGCATCGCCGGGTAGTAATACCAACGCTGATTTTCGTTATAGGAAATGTTGAAACCAAACGCCGGGCTTACGCCAGACCGGGTGGCCAGCAACTTGCACAGATGTTGGTCGTGACGATCAATGGTCGATCCATCTAGTACGGTCAATGGATGCCGCTGGACCGGCTTGATCGGCCGCCATACGTTTATGATCATCCAGCGCCCGTTGAGAAGGCGTTGGCGGTCATGTTCTGGTACCAGGTGTTCGGCAATGGCATGCGCGGTAGGAGTGTCGTAGTCCACATGGACGTTCATTGCCGGTGTGCGAACTCTGGCAACGCCACCCTCGCTACCGCCGCGCAGCTGCTCGCCGAAGACCACGACGTGCGTCGCGTTGGTCTGTTGCTTGATGACACTCACGACTTCCTCGAAGTAGATCTGGCGCACCGCGTCCAGGTCAGTGAAGTCGTGCACAGCGCTGGTCATTTTAACTAGCGTGAAGGCATTCTTTTCCAGCGAGAACTCGGTGTTGGAAAGGCGCGCATTGTGAATTTCCACGGAGTGCGGGATGAGGCGAATCTTGGCGTTTCCCTTCACTGCATCGTCCATGTAGGCGAGCTTCTGCGAGGGATCTGCGAAATTAAGAACGGTTTCCACCGAATTCAATGAGGTAGTCGCAACGGGGGTGTTCATTGATAACTCCATAACAGTGAGCACATCGACGCGTAGCTCGACGGACCCTCCTTCAAAGAGAGACCGTCGCATAGCCAGTGGGTCAGGACGGCAAGTTGACGAGTGGGACATCCCCGCGAGCGGCAGCGGCCACTTCGGCGTTTTCTTCACGGATCAGTTTGTCGATCATCCAGCGGAACTGGCCTAGGCCGGCGTCGAAGCTGGTGGCGATCATCGGGCGGTCTGGCGTTCTGAGTTTGACCTTGTACTGCGCCTCGATGATTTCCCGGTCCTCATCGAACGCTTGGCGAGCACCTCTCCAGAATTCATCCACCCATTCATCGTCAAAGATGTCCGGCATGAGGATCGAGAAAGAGTAGCGGCTGCGCCCATCTGCCAGCGGTGTCACGGCCTGGCAACTGTATTGGGTGAACAGGCTCGGCGTTTTCGACAGGTCAGGTGGGCCATCGTTGTTGATGTCCGCGGAGCCGGCGAGCAGGGCATGTGAATGCAGCAGCATCACGCCAGGTATCTGGTAGTCGTAACTGCTCCACAGGTCGAGCTTACCGGTGCCCTTGTCGCCGAAAGCGGGGTCCTGATTGCGCACATAGCGTGATACCCGCAGCGCGCGGTCCAGGCGCTCGATTTTCGGGCGGGTATAGGCCCAATCCTCACTCGCACCGAAGGAGGTCGGATGCACGTAGGCCAAGTGCGAGAAGTCCAACAGGTTGTCGTTGACCTCTTGATAGTCCGTATCGTACTCGATGAAGCCAGAGCGGGATTTGAACCCGGGGGTATCGAGCGCCATGGCGCGGGGGATCAGTGCGATATCGGCTTTAGCAGGATCTCCCATCCAGACCCAAATCCAGCTGTGTTTCTCGACAACCGGATAAGACCGCACACAGGTGTTGGCAGGTATCTTGGGTTGTCCAGGGATTTCCACGCAACGTCCGCTGGGATCGAATTTCAAACCGTGGTACATGCAGCGCAGGTCATCGCCCTCACGGCGGGCTTTGGACAGCGGTGCACCGCGGTGGCAGCAGCGATCTTCCAGGGCGGCATAGCCCCCGTCGGCAGTCCGGTAGATCACCATGGGTTCATTCAGAACGGAAGTTTTGAACAGCCCCTCATCCTCAAGCTCATAGTTCCAGGCAACGGTATACCAGCAGTTTTTTATGTACATTTTTTGTTGTTCCATGCTGAATGAATTATTGGGCGGCCGAGGCAAGACTTTGCTGGCGGGCCAAGGCTTGTTCGACAGATTCGGCGATCTGTTGATGGCGCGCATAAATGAAGTCGAACAGTTCGGGATGGGTCAGCACGTAGAGGTCACCGCGCTTGATCGCGTCGATCACCAGATCACCGGTGTAGGCCGGACTTACCCAAGGGATCTGGACGTCACGGAAATGCTCCGTCGATTCAAGGTCCACGTCGGCCAGGTGCCCCTCGCCAAGATCTTTCGGTCGATTGCGACTGCTGTTGCCGATGTTGGTCCGCACCGGGCCGGGACACAGCACACTGACGCCTACCTTGGAGTTCTCGATTTCCAGTTCTTGTGCCAATACTTCTGACAGCGCGACCACGCCGAATTTGGCGACGGCATAGGCGCCCAGGGTAGGGGTGACGGCCATGCCGGACATGGATGACGTGTTGACGATGTGCCCGCCATCAGTGTTCGCCTTGAGCAGGGGCAGGAACGCGTGGATACCATGGATGACGCCCCAAAGATTGACGTCGAGCATCCATTTCCAGTCATTCAGGGTGAGGTCCGAGATGGCCGCCATCGGACCGATACCGGCGTTGTTGCACAAGATGTCCACTTTGCCATGCAGGCTAATGACTTCGTCGGCAAGTGCTTGCACACTTGCACTACTAGTCACATCTGTACGGATGCCAGTCGCTCCGATCTCTCGTGCAGTGGCCTGCAGGCGATCATCGTCGATGTCGGCAATGATCACCTGTGCACCTTGGGCAATCATGCGTTCAGCAATCCCGCGGCCGATCCCTGAAGCGCCTCCGGTGATGACGGCTACCTTACCCTGCATTGTTTCGATACGGCTCATTGCTTGCTCCTTGAGGTCGGTGCGCATTTCAATCGTCGGTGGCGGTAAACAGCGGCATGGCATGTGGTTCACGCGTGTCTTGCTCACCCAAACGATCGCGCCAATCAGCGCTGTAGGGGGTGCTGACTAGGGCGAAGAGGTTCATCAACGCGTTGCGCACGTAGTTCGGGTCGGAGGCCATCTTGCGGAAGCCTTCCTCGTCCTGTGCTCGCCTTTCGGGGTCAGCTTCTTGAACTCGGCGTTTATGTTCGATGGCCAGTGGATTGACGATGTCCAGGAAGATCCTTCTCCGTTCGGCGGCGTAGTAATCAAGTACGTCTTCGTCGTGGCCCTTCAGCACCAGCCCCAAGGCTTCGATGAGGGTGACGGCGTCCTGAATGCCTGCGGTGAACCCAAGTCCACCGATCGGGCTGGTGGCGTGGGCCGCATCGCCCGCCAGCAAAACCCGGCCCGCTCGGTAGGTCGACGCGCAACGCTGGTGGACTCGGTAGGAGCTGGCCCGATCAAGCGTGTAGCTAGCACCCTCAGGCAGGAAATGTTCGTAGCGCTTCGCCACGTTTGCCTGGCGCTCTTCTTCGGTCCAATCAGTACGCTCGCCGTAGGCAACTCGCCAGAGGTTGTCATTACTGATTTTGGAGATCACCGCCCAGTTGACCGGGTCAGCAATCATCGTATTTTCGCAATAGCCGTGGGCCGCGAAATCGAAGTACACATTGGTGGCCATGAAAGTGTCGGGCCAGGTAAACCCTTCAAACTCAATGCCCATTGATTTGCGTACTGCACTGCGTGCGCCATCGGCTGCGACCACCCAGTCGGCCTCCAGGCGTTGCTCCCCAGCCTCGGTAGAAACCTCTACGGCTACTCGCTGAGTATTGTCCACGACCCGGTTGAAACGGGTACCCCAAAGGACGCTGACATTGGGCAGCTTCAGGAGTTGCTCGAGAATCAGCTTGGCGAGCACGTGCTGGCCGAAATGCAGTGTGTAGTAATAGGGGGTATGCACCTGCAGTACACGGTGGTCGAGCTCACCGATGTAACCGCTGGCAAAGCGCATGGTGAAGGCGTGCCCACGCGCGCCAACTTTCTCAGCTTCTTCAAGCAGCCCGAGATCGTCCAACGCTTTCAAGCTAGATGGCAGATAGACCATGGCGCGCGGTGAGTCGTCGAGCATTGCACGCTCCTCGATCACGGTTACGTGCACACCTTGCTTGGCCAGGCCGTAGGCCGTGAGCAGGCCGGTTGGCCCCGCACCAATAACCAATACATGTTTTTTTGTTGTCATCCCACACCTCGTAAGTGTTGCGGCAGCATCCAGCGACGGTCGAGACTACAAGTCCAAAACCAGGCGTTTGGATTTGGCCCTGGAACAGCAAGGGGTAAATTGATCATTGGCCGCTTGTGCCACTTCATCCAAGTAAAGGTCTCGGTGATCGGGGATACCGTCCAGGACTCGCGTGATACAGGTGCCGCACACGCCTTGGCTGCACGAATACATGATTTCGATGCCATGATCTTCCAGGACCTCGACCACGCTGCGCTCTGCTGGAATGGTGTAAACCGCGCCGGTGCTGGCAATCTCGACTTCGAAGGGATCGTCGGCAGAGTGGTCGCTTACGACCCCTGCGAAGTATTCGACGTGCAACTGCTCCGCCGGCCAGTTAGCTGCCTTGCAGGTGCCCAGCACGTAATCGATAAAACCTTTCGGCCCGCACACGTAAACATGGGTCTGGGGGTCGGTGTCGGCAATCAGCGCGCGCATATCGAGCTTCTGCTCGGGCTGGCCGTCATCGAGGTGGAAAGAGGTTCGATGGCTAAACGGCGAATGCATGATGCGCTCGTGGAAGGCCATCCGGTCGAGCCCGCGTGCGCAATAGTGCAGGGCAAAGTCACTACCCAGTTGCTGCAGGCGCTCCGCCATACACAACATGGGGGTGATACCGATACCGCCAGCCATGAGCAGGGTTTTCTGCGCATTGACCAGAGGGAAATGATTCTTGGGCGGGCTGATGGTGAGCAGATCACCCTCGTGAATGCTCTCGTGCATACCCTCCGAACCACCTCGCGATTGCGGATCCTTGAGGACACCAATCAGGTAACGCTGATTTTCGTGCGGAGGGTTGCACAAAGAGTACTGGCGAATCAGGCCTGGACGTACTTGAACGTCAATGTGCGCACCGGCACTGAAAGACGGCAGTGGCTTGCCATCAGGATCGATCAATTCAAAGCTGCAAATGTCGAGCGCTTCGCGCCGCTTGCTTTGAACTTTAACTGCCAAGGTGAGTGCTGAACTCATGGGGATGCTCCGATCTAGCGAGGCCCGGGTACGTTATTGTTGTGCCCCGACGTCATTCAATGCGTTCTTGAGATGGGATGAACCCTATCTGTAGAGAGGAAGTTGATAGCCTGGATAGAGCGCGCTAGCGCATTCCGGGCACGAGTGCCGCGGACCGTCCCTGCATCTCTCAACGTTGACGTCAGGCTGCGTGCAGCTTCAATGGCACACGGATCCAGCCCAGAATGTTGTTGTTGATCAACCTTTCGGGAGTGTCTATGAGCTCCACTTTCTTGACGCGTTCTGCTAGGACGCTGAACAAGCACTCGAACTCCAGGCGCGCAAGAGCCTGGCCGGCACAGCTGTGTACGCCAACGCCAAAACCGAGGTGCGGACCTTTGCGGGTGAGGTCGTATTGATCGGCATTTTCCCAGCGGCGCGGGTCACGCCCAGCAGCGCCAAGGAAGACGCCCAGCACGTCGCCCTTTTGCAGGGGAGCACCCTCCAGTTCGAGATCTTGCGTCACCAGTCGCCCCATCATGCGCGCTGGAGGGTCATAGCGAAGCGTCTCTTCCAGTGCATTTTTGGCGAGCGATGGGTTAGCGTGCAGCTTGCTCCATTCTTCTGGATGTTGGCTGAAGGCATGCAACGTGTTTCCGATCGTCACCATGGTGGTGTCAAAGCCTGCGCCAAGCAGGGTCATCACCAGCAAGTTAGCCTCGGCCTCAGTAAGGATTCCTTCATCGGCAAACCCATAGATGCGGCCGGCCAGCCCGTTGGGAGTAACCGCCTCCCGGTTGCAGTTTCGCTCGATCCATTCGAAGGCCGGCACTGCCTGAACCAGTGAGTCTGCAAGAATTTTGTTGCGGGGCCCCGCACCATTGAAAGCCGCCTCGCCGAACTTGAGTACCCGCTCGCGGTTTTCTTCCGGCAAACCGATGGCATCGGGGAAGATCTTGAGGATGTAGCTGGAGGCCAGATCCTGAACACCATCAATGGTGCCTTGCTGCAGGTAGCGATCCACAACGGCTTCAGCTTGGCGGGTAAATTCTTCCCGCATGGACTTGATGGCCGGGGGCGAAAGCAGTTGCATGAGCGCGTCGCGCGAGCGCGTATGCGCAGGCGGATCTTCGGTAACAAGAATCTGCGGAACGATGGATTGTTCGTCCTGGAAAGGGCGTCCAGTGGAGGAGAATTCGCGCCAACGAGTCAGGACAGATTGGGCAGGGGCGTGTTGGCCAACAAAGAAACATTTGTGCTGATTGAGCCAGACCACCGGACCAAGCTCACGAATACGGCTTTCGGAGGTCTTGGCATTACGGATTTCTTCGACGGCCCACGGGTCAGCATCGGTGGTGGGAATTACATTGCGATAGAGGCCGCTCATCATTATCTCTCACGTTGTTGTTGGATTTCTTGCACGTGAGATGAGCTTAAAGAGCGACTCTGCTGCCTATAACCTATCTGTTGATCAGCGGATCAGCAGGGAGCGAAGTAGCGCTGACCGCGCGCTACTTCGCAAAGCTGACTAAAAGATTACTCCGAACTGTCGCGCACGGCTGACGGCCTGACTACGACGTCGAACGCCGATCTTGTCGAAGATCTGTTGCATGTACCATTTGACACAACCCTCCGTGATGTTTAATCGGCGGCCGATTTCCTTGTTGCGCAGACCGCCGTGAACTAAATGCAAAATCTCGATTTCGCGGCTGTTTAGCACGCCGGATACGGCGTCGGCAGACAGTGTCGGTAGTTCGTTCGACAACGGCAGGGGCGCCGAGGCCGGTTGCGCTTGACGCTCCGGCGCGTTGAACACTTCGGCGCCGCGACAAAGCGTATCCAGCTCTTCGATGAAATCATCGACCTGAACACTGGTAGCGAGCGTCACATGCATGTGATCCATGTTGCCGAGCAACCCGCCAAGCCAAGCTTTTTCATCCACAAAGGTGCGAACCAAGCGCCGTCGCGCGGCCGTCTCGAAGCTTTTCTTCAGGCCGCGCTGCGCGCCTTTATCGTTGCCCGAGAGTAAGAGTAAGTGCGCATGCAAGACTTCCCAGCGTAGGCAGTTGCGAACGGCATCCGCTTGATGCAGAAAGCGCTGCCAAGCGCGGCACAACTCTATTGCATCTGCGAGCCGACCTTGCGCGATAGCCACACGTGCACAACAGAACGCCCGTGCTTCATCGCGAGTAGTAACCCTTGAGGCTGGACGCACATGTTCGAGCTGGCCGATCAACCCATTCATGCGGCCAAGCCGGAGCACTTCCTTTTGGTCGCCCAAGGCCAACAAAAGTCGCATCCGTTCGGCCAGTGCGCAATAACGCAGGCGTTCAAAACCGTGCTGTCTGGCGGCTTGATCAGCTTTGTCCAGGAGGGCGAATGCCTCGGCAAAATTATCGTCATGACAGGCAAGCTTGACCGCTGTCAGCCAACCGGAGATCGTCTGGTCGATGAAGCCTTCGTACTCTACCAAGGGCAAGTACGTGGCCAGCAATTCGCGCGCCTCGCTAAGCTCGTTCCGTTCGTAGTGCACTTCTGCCAACGGGAGGGCAAGGATGGTGGCGTAGGGTGAGCCAACGCCGGTGATGCCTTCCGCGGCTTTGAGCGCATTACGTAAGTCGGTGATTACTTGTTGCGTTTGTCCAGCCATAAAGCGTGCCGGACCAATCAGCGCTGCATGCACGACGATGGAGAGCTTGCTGCCGCCGCGCTTCAATTGCTCTTCGGCCAGATGGCCCAGGTGTTCAATTTCATCCAGTTTGAAGCGTTCCCGGTGCGCGTAGAGCAAAGCGTTGTAAACGCTACCGCGCATGATGGGGTGGGCCTCGCTGTACTTGTCGATCAGGTCCAGCGCTTGGGTTTCCAGAAGGTGGGTGTCGTCAACCATCATCGACAACATGGCTTCACGGTGCAGCAACTCTTGGCGCAGTATGCGCAAGCCGTTTTCACCGTAACGGTGCCGCGCTTCCTCAGTGCCGAGGTACTCGCGGGCGATTCGCAGCAGCTCTTTGGCCGTCTCGAATTTCCACAGGTGCAGCATGGACCAGGCCTGACCCAGCAAGATTCGTGGATAGCGATTGAGCACTTGACGGGGCAAACGCTCGACAAGGCGCCAAGCTTGATCGTCGCTGGTTTCAAAAAACACCACGATATTGTCATCGACGATTTTGGCGGCATGCTCCGCATCATTCGATTGCAGGGCGTGATTGTAGGCCTTGAACAACTGGTTATGGTGCAGGAAGTGCTTACTGGCGCTTAGGTGCAGATTCTTCAGCGTGTGCTGCGAAGATTCGAGTAACTGCTGAGACAGAAACCGGCGAAAGAGTGGATGCAATCGATAACTATTGGGGTGCCGAATGTCCTGGCTGAGGAACAGATCATTCGCTGCGCAGAAGCGGAGTAGGGCGGCGCTGCCTTCAGTCTTGCGTAGCGCATCGCAGGCAGCAAAGTCGATCTGTTCGAGCACCGAACAGCTCAACAGTAGTTCTTGAATCGCCGGTGTTTGCGAATCGAAGACTTCTTCTCTGAAGAAATCCTCATACCAGCTTGCGTCCTCCCAGGGAGCAGGGGGCTTGGGCTCATCCATGGATTGCCAATACTGCATCGCCAGGTTCATTCCCCCTGGCCAGCCTTCGGTCAACCTAAACAGCTCGTTGATGTCTTCACCATCCGTATCGACAGCATATCGCTGCAAGAACGCGGCCTTTTCTGCAGCGGTGAAGGCTAGCTGCTTACTGCCCATTTCCATGAGCTCGCCACGCAACCGGTACTGAGCCAGATTGATCGGCGAGCTTCCCCGACTGGATATGATGAACTGCACCGCCGATGGCGCCGCATCCAACAGTCGTGACAACAGTCGGGCCTGATCGCCTGGCTGCAGCTTGTGGGCGTCGTCTATCAATATCTGGGCGCAGGCAGAGCTGTTCGAGCTGTGCTGAGCTGAATGCCACTGAGCATGGGTGTCAACCGCTTGAAAATGTTCGTAAAGCGCATTGAGCTGATGAACAGCTCGCTCAAGGTTATTGCACCCCACCCAAATAGCCGGGAGGCCTTGCGCTTTTACATGCCAGTAATGCTGCGTCAGTAGCGTAGTCCGGCCATATCCAGCAGGCGTGTGAAGGAGCACGATGCGGGAGGAGTTGCTCTGCAGCTGCTGATGAAGTGGCTCGCGGGGCAGGGTGTCTTTAATTAGGACAGCAGGTTGATCAACAAACAGAGCACCAGGTAACCAGGCATTAAATGATTCTTGTTCAGCAATGGATGCTGTTGTTTTATGATGCATTGCATCACCTCCTATAGGGCGGTAGGTAACCTCTTATTGCATGTCAGCTCTTGCGTCACGGTTCGGTGTTGCGCAGGCGATGCCTGCTAATTAAGCCTGCGGTAATTGGGCAATGCAACGACCACTGCTCGGCTTAGGTTGCGCTACGAACAGGTGCCCGTGCCACAGAGCGCTGAAGGGCTCTTCTTTGCACCATATCTTATTCTCCCGCCCCTCCTGCCTATCCAAAGACAGGTTCGTATCGCCATCTTCGGATACTCGCCTTGTCCGCCAGACCACTGTCCATCAGATAGGTGATGGCGGATGGGTTGCCCGGTATTCCTACTAGCCAGAAAGGACTTGCAGCGAAGTCAAACGTGCGCAATTGCGAATGTTTATTACTTCCTGTGGTAGTGGCGGTACGTCGGTGACGGCCACGTTATCTACGTTGAAGAGGAGTACAACATGACCAAACAGGCGGTAGGGCTCGTTCCAGAGCGTCTGGCACAGATCAAACGCGCCATTGAGGAAGACGTCAGCAACGGTGTGTATTTTGGCGCCGTGATTCGAGTGACTCGTAATGGTGAAGCCGGCCTGGAGGACGCAATCGGCTGGGAGGATGAGACTCGTCAAAAAGCGCTGTCCACCAACTCTGTCTTCAGCATTTTCTCGTTAACAAAGGCGTTCGTTAATGTCTTGACCCTGGCGGCAATCGAACGGGGACAACTCGCGCTGACCACCAAGGTTGCCGACCTCATACCGGAATTCCGCGGCGCCCCACGAGATGGGGTCACGGTGAAGCATTTGCTCACCCATACCACCGGCATGCCGGGCGTTTGGGTACCAAAGCCGGACATGTATCAAGATCGGCTGGATGAAATGCTCCAAGCCATCTGCGAGAACGTTCATGGCGCCGTTCCGCCAGGGGAACGCTGCGACTATGCACCAGCAGTCAACCATATCCTGCTGGGCGAGTTGCTTCGCCTAACTGACCCGCAAGGACGTGATCTGCGCACGCTGATTCACCAAGATCTGTTTGAACCCTTGGGAATGACGGATACGTGGATGGGCGTGCGCCCAGATTTGCGCAAGCGGAAGGTGGTACCGCAGATGCGCGGTGTTATTCCAATCGCATGCCTGGGCCGGACGCAGCCAGGTCGCTACAGCCTGTTTGAAGAAGAAGTCAACGAAGCGGCACATGTCGGCGCCGTATCGACCACTGCAGATCTCTCCAGATTCGCAGAGATGCTGCGCCGCGGCGGCGAGTTGGATGGCACGCGAATCTTGGCGCCGAGAACGATAGAGATTGCCCGTAAAAACTGGACCGGTGATCTGTACAACGAGCTCTATCGAACGGTTGCCTTGCGTGCTGGCTGGACCTCACCACCCAAAGCATGCATCGGCCTCGGATTCAACGTGCGCGGTGCTGACTTGGTTCACCATCAGTTCGGCACGCTCACCAGCGAGCAGACCTTCGGCAACTATGGCGCCGGCACAGGTCTGTTCTGGGTCGATCCCGTGTTGAACATGACATTTACCTTCCTGAGTGCGGGAGTTCTTCCGCAAGCCAAAAACATCGAACGCTTCCAGCGTCTTTCTGACATGGCGGTGGCGGCAGCGATCTGAGAGTTACCGAAAGCTTTACAACAAAAATAATGACCATGAAGCTGGAGAATTGTATGCGCATAAACAAACACAAGACCTCATTCCGCGTGCTCATGGCTGCTGGCGTGCTGCACTCAATCTTCTTCAACGTAAGCTACGCTGACGACGTGCAGAGCTTGGGCACCACTCTGACTCCTCTAGGTGCAATCAAGGCTGGCAACGCAGCCGGTTCCATTCCTGCCTGGACCGGTAACAAGGCCCAGTGCCCGGCCAACCTCCCTGCAGGCAGTCTGGCCTGGGAACCCTTCGCGGACGAAAAACCTGTACTGTCCATCACCGCCCAGAATATGGCGCAATATAAAGATCAACTGTCGCTCAGCGTCCAAACGTTGCTGCAGACCAATCCGGACTATCGAGTCGACGTTTACCCGACCCATCGCACTGCAGTGCAGCCGGATTGGGTTTATCAGTACACCAAGGCCAACGCCACCAGGGCAACTCTGACTGAGGGCGGCAAAGCCGTCAAAGGCGCGTATGGCGGCACACCCTTCCCAATCCCGAAATCGGGTGGGGAGGCAATGTGGAACCACTTCCTCGCGTGGAAAGGCTCGGCGACCGATGCGGTTTCCGATTTGTTTGTCATCGACTCCAACGGGACGCGCTCGCTGTCTGCCCGCATCGATGCCAGCAGGGTCTACCCCTATTACGTCCAGGATGGCGAAAGCAAGTTTGATGGTACCCACTGGATGTTGTCCCGTGCGCAGATCAAAGCACCGGCACGTCGAGTTGGGGAGGCTACCGTTGGTGTCTTCCCTATGGACTACCAGAACCAGCTCTTTGGCTCTTGGCAGTACATGCCAGGGCAGCGCCGAGTGCGCAAGCTGCCCAACGTCCAGTTTGATACACCAAACTTCTTCGTATCGGGCGTGGCAAATTTCGACGAAGCCTATGGATTCTTCGGCTCGCCTGAACAGTATGACTGGAAGTTGGTTGGCCGGAAGGAGATGTACATTCCCTACAACACCAACAAGCTGTTGAAAGCTGGCCCAGACTCGGCGATCGGCGCACACTTCGTGAAACCGGAGTTTGTACGTTGGGAATTGCACCGCGTGTGGCAAGTAGAGGGTAAGCTGAAGAGCGGTGTGCGTAACTCGGTGGCTTCCCGCACACTTTATTTGGATGAAGACACCTGGAACGTTGTTCTCAGCGACTTGTGGGACACCCAGAATAAGCATTGGCGCGGGGGGATCGTGTATTCCAGTATCTCCTGCGACTTGCCAGGTATTGTTCCGCTCCCGTTTGAGAATATCGACTTCCAGCAGAAAGCCTTTGTACTTGGCGAGTGGGGGAGCGAATATCACCCTCGCGAACCTCGCCCGAGAAGCTTCTACAGCCCGGAAGCTCTAGTGCAAGGCGCGCAACGCTGATCTGATTCAATTCTTTTCTTAGTTATTGATCTGTGCCGTTTGCGTCATTGCAAACGGTCCAGGTCCGCTATTCCGATTCTCTCTTTAACGGGTCTGAATGTTTTACTTGAGGCAATAACAATGAAAAAAAATGAAGCCTGCGTTGCCATTGCTCACAGCCGAATTGTGCAAACTCCTACAGTCGTCAACGGGCTGCCACTGAATTATATCTCGTTGGCCCTAGGCCTGGTCTTTGCTGCCGGTGTAGCCCCAATAGCATCCGCAGTCTCGTTGGACCTGCACCCAGAAATTGAGGCAGAGTGGACCAATACGCTGAAGTATTCTTTGGGTGCCCGTACTGGTGATAAGAACAATACCAATCTGGCCAATGTTAATACCGATGACTCTGAGCGAAATTTTGACCGTGGTTCGCTGATGATGAACCGGGTGGACTGGTTGACCGAACTCAATTTCAAGTACCAAAACTACTCACTCAACCTTAGCGGGGCCGGTTGGTACGACCAAGTTTACAATTCGTCCAACCAGAACGACTCTCCCGCGACCGCTAACTCGTTCAGTGTTGCGCATGATCATTATACGTCTGATACCCGAAAGTGGGCCGGCCGCAACTTTGAACTGATGAACGCCTTCGTCGGTGCACAGTACGAGGTCATGGATTACCCAGTCAGCGTGCGGCTGGGGCGGCACACGCTGCTGTGGGGTGAAAGCATGTTCTTCACCGACAACGGTATTGCATCTGCTATGGCACCGGTGGACGTCTACAAAGCGATGAGTGTGCCTAACATCAAGGCACAGGAAGTCTTCTTGCCGGTCAACCAGATCTCCACAAGCGTGCTGCTCAACGACGAGTGGACGGCCGAGGCGTTCTACCAGTTTAAGTGGGAAAAATCGCGACTTCCCCCGGTTGGCACCTTTCTCAGCAGTGCCGACCTGCTGGATGAAGGTGGTGAGCGGATAATCGTTGGACCAGGTACTTACCTTTATCGCGGGAATGATGACGAGGCGAATGCTCCACAGTATGGTGTTTCGCTACGTTGGCGGCCATCTGCCTACAACCTCGATCTTGGGGCTTATGCCATTCGTTACAACTATAAAGAACCGCGGGTCATGACCCAACTTTCAGGCGGTTTTGATCCAGTGACCGGAAGTGTCGGCACTTATCACCTGGAGTATAAGGAAGGCATCGATCTGTACGGCCTCAGTGCTAATACATCCTTCGGTAACCTCAACCTAGGTGGTGAAATTTCCTATCGTCACAATATCCCACTACGTTCGCTCGCCAGTGTGCTGGAGCCGGATGTTCTGGGTGACACGGTCAACGCTCAGGTCTCTGCTATCTATGTCGGTGGCGCCGGAGCGCTGTGGGACAACATCAGCTATGCCGGCGAGCTGGCCGGGCACAAGTTAGCCAAGGTCACTCAGCATGGCGAGCAGCGTGACACATCGCTGAATAGTTTTGCTTACGGAGCGCGTGGGGTCATCACGCTTGACTACTACCAAGTTTCACCGAGCCTCGATTTGTCCGTGCCAATCGGCATCGGTTATATGTTCAAAGGTAAATCGCCGACGTCAGGGGCGTTCGGTAACTACGCCGAGGATCAAGGCGGCGATCTGACCGTCGGGTTAGCAGCGACTTATGAGCAGCACTGGCAGGCCAGCATCAATTACACCAAATTCTTTGGTAATCATGACGACAACTACTATGTCGGCCGAGATTTTGTGATGGCGACACTCAGTCGTTCGTTCTGAGGCGGCGGGAAGGTCCTGAACAGCGGCTTTCCCGACTCATATCACACGGACAGCCGATCGATGACGAAATGAATGTCGTACCTTCGTCAACGTATCTTTAATTCGTTTAAAGGATTTCACCATGCGTGCCATACGATTTTCAGGCCTCGCCGTCGTAGTATTATTTATCTTGAATCTATCAACGCTTGCGCTCGCAAACTCAACTCCCACGGTGCTGAATGAGCACGCCCAGCGCGTTGATCGACCAGAGAAGGCCTATTTGCTGAGCATTGCGAAAGCTGGTAATCGGTTGGTTGCGGTCGGTGAGGCCGGACGGATCATCCTCTCGGACGACAACGGAGCGTCTTGGCGGCAAGCCGAGGCGGTACCGGTGAGTGTGCTATTGACCGATGTGGCGTTTGCCAATGAGCGTATTGGCTGGGCCGTAGGACATTTGGGGGTGGTGCTTCGCACTGAAGATGGCGGCCAAACTTGGCAGAAACAGCTCGACGGCGTGCAGGTTGCCGAACTGATTCTCGCGCAGGCCAAGAGCATGACTGGTGTCAACGACGAGGTACAGGCTGCTGCTGTAGATCAGGCTACGCGCTTGGTTGAGGATGGCCCGGACAAACCCTTTTTAGCTCTGCATGTATCTTCGCCCGATCAGGCATTAGTGATTGGCGCTTACGGTCTTGCGTTGCAGACCAACGACGGAGGTAAACACTGGTCTGCGGCAACACAGATAGCCGACAACCCCGAGGGGCTGCATTACTACGCTGCTGCGCAGGTCGGCGATGTCCAGCTGCTAGTCGGTGAACAAGGGCTGTTGCTGCGGGGCACCGCAGGGGGCGCGTATGAGCGTATTGCTCAACCCTACCCGGGCACTTTGTTTGGATGCATCGGCCAGTTAGGGCAGCCGTTACTGGCTTTTGGGCTGCGCGGTAACGTCGTCAAGTCGCTCGATGCCGGTGCCACCTGGAAGCAGGTGGATAGTCCGCTGAAGGCCTCTATTCAGGCTGCCACATTATTGTCGGACGGTACCATCGTGCTGGCTGCGGAGAATGGCCAGGTTGTGGCGTGGCGGCCCGAGGGTGGTTTCTCAGCCTTGGCCCAAGCAGGTCAGCCAGTTGCAGCATTGATTCAGACGCAACCCCAGACCTTGATTTTGGTCGGGCCTCATGGGGTTGAATCGGTAAGGTTTGGAGCGTAATGGCCATGAACATCAACGTGCAATGCACTTCTTCCGTGTCGACATTCCGGGCGGAGGACGGATCGTTCCTGGAACGGTTGTTATTCGAGAACCGGGTGTGGATCGTCCTCTTTTGTTTGGCGCTGACGGCCTTTTTCAGTTATCAGACTCGCCATTTGGACCTCAATGCAAGCTACAAGGCCGTCATTCCCAATGATCATCCTTATGTGCAGAACTACCTGGCCCATGAACGAGACCTAAAAGGGTTGGGTAACACCCTGCGGATCATTGTGGCTAACCGCGCTGGCGACATTTTCGATCCTGACTACCTGAAGACTTTGCGTGAAATCAATGACGCGGTATTCGCAGTTCCAGGGGTCGAGCGCCCATACATGCAATCACTGTGGACTCGGAGTACTCGCTGGCTGGCCGTTACCGAAGAGGGCATTGATGGCGGTCCTGTAATGCCTGATGCTTACGACGGCACTCCCCAGTACCTAGAGGCGTTAAGGCTCAACATCCTGCGCTCCGGCGAAGTCGGCCGTTTGGTTGCCGCAGACATGCAATCGAGCGCAATCGTCGTGCCACTGCTCGATTACGATGCCCAAGCCGGTCAAGCGCTTGACTACGGCAAGCTTTCGCAGCAATTGGAGGCTATCAGGGCCAAATATCAGAATGACAAAGTAAGTATCCACATCGTTGGCTTTGCCAAAGTGATGGGTGATCTTATCGACGGTCTCTGGCAGATCCTGGCATTCTTCGCAATTGCTGTCGCCATCGCAACAGCCATGGTCTACTGGTTCACCCGCTGTCTGCGCAGTACTGTCCTGGTTGTCCTTTGTTCGCTGGTGGCCGTGCTGTGGCTGCTGGGAATGTTGCCGATGCTTGGCCTGAGGCTGGACCCATACTCGATCCTGGTACCGTTCCTCATTTTCGCCATTGGTATGAGTCATGGCGCTCAGAAAATGAACGGGGTCATGCAAGATGTTGGCCGTGGCCTATCGCGCATCGATGCGGCCCGCAATACCTTCCGCCGCCTTTTCTTGGCGGGTTTCACCGCATTGGTCTGTGATGCCGTAGGCTTTGCGGTGCTGTTCATGGTCAACATTCAAGCCATCCGTGAACTCGCGCTGACAGCGAGCTTGGGCGTGGCAATCCTGATTTTCACCAACCTGATTCTGTTGCCGATTCTCCTGACTTACACCGGCGTTAGCGAGAACGCTGCGCGCCGAGCGTTAGCCAGTGAAAACAAGGCCCTTGCAGGTGGAGCAGGTGGCTGGAATATTCTGGTCTTGTTTACCCGTCGGCCATATGCGTTCGCTGCCATTTGCGCTGCACTGGTACTGACCGTCGGCGGCGCAATCTTGGCAACCCGGTTGCAAGTAGGTGATCTGGACGCGGGAGCGCCCGAGTTACGCGCCGACTCGCGCTACAACGTCGATAATGCGTTCGTGAATGGGCATTACGCCACCAGCAGTGATGTGCTGGCGATCATGGTCACCACTCCGGCCGAGCAATGCGCCGACTATGCAACCCTGGTCAAGGTCCGCGAACTGCAGTCGATCTTGCAACGCTTACCGGGGACTGACGCGACACTGTCCTTTGCTGACCTCGCAAGGCAGATGGGGGCCGCCTTCAATGAGGGTAGCCTCAAGTGGGCAGAGCTGGTTCCTAATCAAACCGTGCTCAACACCATCATGACGCAGGCATCGAGGGGGTTGTTCAATGGCGACTGCAACATGCTCACCCTGTACGTCTACCTGCGTGACCATAAGGCCAGTACGCTGGAACAGACCGTTCAAGCGGTCGAAGCATTTGCCGCGCGTGCTGATACGCAGGATGTGAAGTTCCTGCTGGCGGCAGGCAACGCAGGTATCGAAGCGGCGACCAATCAGGTGGTCAAGCACAACAACTACCTGATGCTGCTGGGCGTTTACTTGGCAGTGATCATTCTTAGTCTGATTACTTTCCGCTCTTGGCGGGCCGTGCTGGTGGCCATCTTGCCGCTGGCGCTGACCAGCCTGCTGGCTGAGGCCTTGATGGTCTTGGTCGGCGTAGGTCTGAAAGTTGCGACTTTACCGGTCACCGCGCTGGGGGTCGGTATCGGGATTGATTATGCCCTGTATATCTTGAGCATCATGTTGGTGTGGCTGCGAACTGGTGCATCGCTCGAACAAGCCTATTCTCGGTCCTTGATGTTCGTGGGGCGGGTTGTGTTACTGACGGGGATGACCTTGGCAGCTGGCGTGGCAACCTGGATGTTCTCGCCGATCAAGTTCCAGGCCGATATGGGTTTGCTGCTTGCGTTCATGTTCCTCGTCAATATGTTCGGCGCGTTGGTACTGCTCCCCAGCATAGCTTGTTTCATGTTGAAGCCAGCTACTCCGCAGCCGGTCACGGCCCCCGTGAAAGTGCTAGAAAACGCGTAGGAGTCTGCTCATGAAGCGACGTTTTGAGGACAAGGTAGTTCTGGTGACGGGGGCCGCAGGTGGCATAGGCCTTGCCACTGCAAGGGCTTTTGCGGCGGAAGGCGCCAAGGTCATGCTTGCAGATCGTGACGGCATCAAACTGCATGCGGCAGAAGAGCTCATACGGGAAGAGGGTGGCGATGCAGCCTCGGTAGTGGTCGATGTCACAGACTACGGCGACTGCCAGAGGATGGTTGAGGCGGTGGTGCAGCGATTCAATGGTCTGCACATCGCTTGCAACAACGCCGGCGTGCCATCACCAATCGCGCCCTTCGAGCAGCAATCACTCGAGCAATGGCGGCGGGTGATGGATGTTAACCTGAATGGCGTCTTCCATTGCATGCAAGCACAAGTGCCGGCCCTGCGAAAAAGTGCCGGCACGGCAATTATCAATACGGCGTCAGTCACCAGCCATCTGGCGGCAGCTGGCATGGCGGGGTATGTGGCGAGCAAGCATGGGGTGGCGGGGTTGACCAAGGCCACCGCGTTAGATCTGATCGGTTATGGTATCCGCGTGAATGCCGTTGCTCCAGGCTTCATCGAAACACCAATGCTGGCTCCCGCGCTTGAAGCCGAAAAAGGCCGTAGCTTCTTCGATGCACGGGCTCCAATCGGTCGTATTGGCAAGGTTGAAGAAGTTGCATCCTGTGTACTATTTCTGGCGTCTGCGGAGGCGAGCTATGTGGTAGGCACCATTTTGAACGTCGATGGTGGCATGGCTCTAACCTAGAGCTTGATGATCGTAGCCCTGTGGGGCCCTTGACGCTGGTAATGCTGCGTCGAGCGGCCCAGTTTCACGCTGACCAGAGGGTCCACGCCGCAGGCCCCCTTAAAACTGCAGAAGAAGTCCAGGAGATAAACAGCTCGGCAGTCAGCCGGCATGCTGTGTGTCACGCCGGTCAGGCCGCCTCATTCAACAGCGATCTGCGCGTACCACTGGGGGCATGGCCTCATCTGTCCTGATCGAAAGATAGGTGTTCTACGGGAGCTTCGGGATGCTTAATCTACGTTCCATAGCGGAGACTCCTACATGAAAACAATAAAAATGTGGATGATTTGCACACTGATCGGCTCGGCTTCATTGGTAGCGGCTGCGCTACCTAGCTGGCAGGTGACTCTTCCAAATAATCGGATGGCAGCGTGTCAGGTAGAGCCCAGATTCTGCCAGTTACCCAGAGATATCCGGCTTTGGCCTTGATGGATCTCTGGGCTACGCGTTGGTGCGATAATCGGCTTACCTGCGAGACCCGAATCTGATTTGCCTTTGAAGGCAAACGGCTCTCAGAAACTGTTCAAGGCATGGCCACTCTGCGTTCCATGCCTTGCCCTGATGCTCGTGCGCGATAGGCGAATCAGTAGTTCAATGAGCTGACGTCTGCACCCACACGACCGCCGGTATCCTCGCCTGCAGCCAAATGGAAGTCATAGGATATGGTTGAGACCTCTGGACTAGGGGGCTCGGCGCTCAGGGTCGGCGTGACGATCAGCTGTTCCGAGGTCACGCCGAATACCGTATCGTCTTTGACGAAGCGATCGCCTGCAATGTAGAGGGCCGTCACGAGTTCTTTGTGGCCAGGCGCGCTGATCAAAAAGTGAATATGAGCAGGTCGATAACCATGACGGCCTTGTGCATTCAGCATACGTCGAACTGGACCGTCATCGGGCAGCGGATAACTCTTGGGCATGACGGTTAATGCGTGATAACGGCCATTCTCGTCGGTAGTGTACACACCCCGCACGTCCATTTCCAAGCCACGCTGGATGTCATAAACCCCTTCCGAATCGGTCTGCCAGATCTGCACAGTTGCCTCAGGAATTGGGTTGCCGCCGCAGTCCAAAACTTGACCTTTCAGTTGCAATTGTGGACCTGTACAGCGGACCGCCATTGACTGACCGTTCTGATAGAGGGGAGCTTGCCCTCGATAGAATGGTCCGAGCAAGCTGCTCTCAGTGGCCTGGAGCAGCCCCATGCCGTCCTGGAGCAAGTTAACGACAGCGCTGAGGCCGAGGGCATCCGAGAGGAGGATGAATTCTTGGCGATGAACACTGCTCATTTGCCCCGTGGCGGTCAGGAATGCGACACCGGCCAGCCATTCTTCAGGGGTCAACCCAGTCTCAATGGCGAATGCATGCAGATGTCGAACTGCGCACTCCATCACTTCGCGCAAACGTGTGGAAGGTGTGCCAGACATCTGTGCGATAACTGCATTGGTGAGCTCAACTAGCCGTTCGTTGTCGGACGTAGCGGTCATATAGTTATGGTCCTTGATGTTTTTTGTGGGACTTGGAAAGGCTCGCGCGTCATTATCGAGGCCCATTTGGCCTCGGACGATGACAATTTGGGCGTGCCGAGACATCGAGGCCGGGGGACGCTTCGGCCTCGATGTTAGTCAGTTCAAGCGACGTGATTCGAAGGCAGGCTTGTGACGTCGACTCGACGGTTGTCCTTCTTATAAGGGCTTGGAGCAACGCGGGCACGGATGTGTTTTTGTCGAGTGCCAGGGTGGCCCCAGACAACAGTGACTTCCGTTCCAGAAGCCATGTAGGCTCTGTCGATTACGCACAACGACAGCATTTCGCGGAACGTATAGCTGTAGCAGCGCGAGCTTGAAACGCCGATTTCTTGGCCGTCCTTCAGCACCTTGTCCATCCAGGTCAAGCCTAATAAGTTACGGGGCATTTCCATGTATATGTAAGGCTCTGCAGCCTTGCTGAGAAGTGAGGCGGAAACGTCGGAGACATCATCTGCGTTCCAGACCAAGGTAACCATTGTCCGGACTGGGTCTTCCGCTTCCCGCTCAAGCGCAGTGCGGCCGATGAACTCGTGGTCGTACTTGACGTTTTTCCCCCAGCCGAGCTCGAAGGGGGTCCGAGCGTAGGTGGTCAAATCCGTGTTCTTGGCGCTGCCCGCGAAAGCTAGCCAGTCCATGAAGTAGGGCATGCTCTGCAGAATTACGTTGAGGAAGTCACGTTGATCGTCGCCGAACATGGCTGGGAGGTAATCCACGGTCGGCGTAGGGAAGCAAGCTTCCACGTGATTCACCATCTTACTTCTACCACCAAGCCGACGTATGCCGTAACGCTCGCCCGCTGTCAGAATTGCGTTGTAAATCGCTACACCATGCTGGCTATCGCCGTGAAGTTCATAGCCAAGCTCGCCGGCCATACCTTGGCGCAGCACCCTGAAGGGCATGTCATTAATACTGGATTGACGAAATCGCATGAAGCCGATGTCGCGCAAATTTTCACCGGTGAGTTCTTCCAGCAACAGCAGCGAATTGGGCCCTTGTACCTGAAAGACAAAATGCTCTTCAGTCACTATTTCAGCCTTGGCGTTGAAATTTCCTTGCATGAACTGATACATCGCCCAGGCAACGCCTGGCCCACTGGTGTACATCACGCTGTCTTCGGCAAGGTACATCAGCACGCCATCGCCCATCACCTTACCGGAAGCATTGCATAATACGGCATGTTTGGCTTGGCCGATATCGAACTGCGCAAAGCTATTGACGGCGATGGAGGAAAAGAAAGAAAGCGCCTCAGGCCCAGTAACTTTCATCTTCATCAGGGGAGACCAATCACCGATGAAGCATGTTTTCTTCCAAGACTCGCATTCGTCGATCCAGTGGGTGTACTCGGTAGGTTCGAGTTCGAAGAAGAAACGGGTGTAAGAAGTGGCGCGAGGATCGTCGGGTACTTGCGCAACATGGTAAAGTGGTTGTGGAGCCGCTTTGCTCATGGTTTTTCCTCAGCTTTTATAATTTTTGTTTGGCTAATGCTCGACGTAAATCATCCAGTTTAGGCGTAACTTAAATAAGCTATTCTTTGAGTCTTGCAGCGCGCGCGGCCACGCCAATGGAAGCGAAACCGCGAGCCGAAGCTGGATTGACGTTATTTGTGCAACTCGCGCCAGTTTTTAGGAAGCGCTCCCACGGTGCTCCCACCATCCACCAAGAATTCCGCCCCAGTGATGTAGCCTGAATCACGATGGGCCAGGAAGGTCACCATGCGGCTGATTTCTTCCGGTTGTGCCGCACGTGCAATCGGCTGAACTGAAAGGACCGCTGACAAGTCATGTGGTGCAGTCATCGGTGTTTGCACCGGGCCGGGCAAAACGGCGTTGACACGGATGTTGTCATGCGCGAGTTCTAGCGCGGCCGCCTTGGTTAAGCCGAGTACTCCCCATTTGCTAGCGCAGTACGCGCTTGCCAAGGGGTAACCGCGTACTGCTGCGGTCGAGGCGATATTGACAATAGCTCCACCGCCCCGTTTTCTCATATCACCGATGACCGCAGCGATGCCTAGATAAGAACCGGTGAGGTTGATGTCCAGCATCTTGCGAAAGAGCCCGCTGTCATCAGCATCAAGTGCTTCAATGCCAATGATCCCTGCATTGTTGATCAGTACTGAGGTAGCGCCAAACGTCACATTGGTCGCGGCGACAGCAGTGCGCCAAGAACCCTCGTCGGCAACATCCAAATGAACATACAGGGCGCGATCACCCAGTTCCGCGGATAATTCTTGTCCAACTCCGCTCGCGATGTCAGCGATGACGACATTCGCCCCCAAAGCGTGGAAGGCACGAACATGTGAGGCGCCCATCCCGCTTGCACCACCGGTAATCAGTACTGTTTCTTCATTGAAGTTCATTGCGCTCTCCTTGTTTATGCTTATGGCTAATTTGATTCAGCTAATACGCTAACGAACATTTGCTTCCGGTCACTCACTGGTCGGCAGAATGTTTCATGAGCGTGCGTCATCCTGCTGTGGCTCGACGGTTTCATGCACGGTTAAAGATGTGCCGACACGGAAGGCAAATCTGGCTGTGGTATCACGTAGATGTGGATCAATGGGGCGGTTAACCCAGAATCGCGCTGGCTGGGTGAGGCGGGGAAATGCAGTCGGTCATTACTGGCATTGGCCGCCATATGGCACAGCATCAAAATGAGGATATTGATGATGCTCTTAATCTGACCGTTGAACCTGGCTCGACGGCCAGGCGGGCACAACGGCAAGGAAGATTTACCAACGGAGCACTCAGTACCTGTTGACGCAATTGTCATGTCCATTTTCCTTATTTTTAGGGACGTCCGAAGCTTCAATCAAAATGCCTGCGCAGCAGTCAGCATCGCTGAAGGTTTGACGGACGTCCCCTATCCAACGGTCAACAATCGAATGGGGAAATTCAGCAGAGGGGAAAGGGACGAGCGCAACGTAAGACTCAACGGAATCATCAGCGCTGTAGGGACCTACCTATCTACTGATAGGCGTATCCAAAGCAGCATGAGATCAAGCTAATCACGTTGGTCAAAAAGCAACTCCACCCCGATGAGGTCGCCATGAAGGCAAACAACGACGCATGCGCTGGTCGCAGTGAACGCAAAGTTTCCAGCCGCGGGCTGGCAGGGACTGCACGCCTCTCTCTAAATAGTATGTTGCTGCCGGGGCTCCTATGTGTTGGTCTCGCCGCCTCAACTGTTACCCAGGCGGGCCCTGGCTGCGCCACCAATTCTGAACCTCAGGTGATATGTGGCGTCGGCGCACCGGAAGATCTAGAGCTGCTCCCCGATAAAAAGTACGTATTGATGAGCTCTACACCTGGTTTAGCCCATGCTCATCGGCAGGGCTTGCGTCTAATGCATGTGGACTCCAAGGTGATCTCTGATCTGCCGATCAAGCTCGCTGCTAAAAAAGGTTGGGGGGACCAAAATTGTCCGGCGCCGACACAGGCCATCGGTTCTCACGGCATACATTTGTCAAAAAAGGCTGACGGCAACCTGCAGTTATTGGTAGTCAACCATGCGGGTAGGGAGGCAATCGAATTTCTCCAACTGTTCAAGACCGAGCAAGGGTGGCGGGCTGTATGGCGTGGTTGTGTGGAGAATAAATTTGGAAGCGTGATGAATGATGTGGTTTCTACAGCGAATGGTGGCTTTGTCGCGACCGCGAGTCTTGAAATAGCGGCTTTCAAAGCGGATCCCCAATTCAATACGCTGCTAGATGGTCGGAATACGGGCTATTTAGTGCAGTGGCGTGATGGGGGAGTACTTACCAAAATTCCAGGAAGCGATGCACCATTCCCTAACGGCATACAGCTCAGCCCGGATGGTCGCGTTGCGTGGTTCGCGCTATGGACAGCAAACGCCATCCGTCTGTTTGACCTCAAGCAGCAACGTACGATTAAAGATATTCCGCTTGGTTTCATGCCCGACAATCTCAGCCTGAGTGAGCATGGTAGCGTGCTGGTCACCGGCATTCTGCACGCTGAAACCTTTCGGGAGTGTTACCTAAACAAAACCGATGCGTGCCAAAGCGCTTTTTCTGTGGCCGAGATCTCTCAGAGCACAAATATGATTAACGTTCTGCATGAGGCACCTGAAGGCTGGATTTCAGGGGCGTCAGTGGCTATACAAGTTGAAAGGGGTGTATACGTAGGCTCGTTTACAGGGGATCGAATGCTATACCTAGCTAATGTGTTTCCTGAGGTAAACGTTATCGATCGTTGAGGCATCTGTCTATAAGAGCACTGCACAGGGTAATTACGAGGGTAGATTAGACCAGTATCGCGTGCATTCTTGCTGACTAGTGATGTGTCGGGAGTCAGCGGTTATGAAAGCGGGCAGGATTTTTGCGGGGCCGATAATGCAGTGAATCGCCCTGGTTTCGTAGACACCTTCAAGCCTCAGTTCAGGAACTCCACTTGAACATACGGCTACAGCCTAGACATCAGGTGTGAGGTTCTGCTTGTCAACCCTCAACCAGATTGTTTGCCTACCGCACTGAATGAGTCGAGAATTAACGCTATTCCCTTTTTGGGAATCTGCGAAAACCCTTTGCTTTCAACGGCTCCCAGGCCCGATGCGAATCTCGTTTCCATACTAAATTCATTTCAACCAGCACCTTGCCTCTGTCAGGCTGTTTTGGACTAACGAAATTGAATTGGCTCTTCCTGATAAGGCAGTTGTTGCGGTCGTGGCAGGAAGGAAGTGCAAGTAGGATCTGTACTTTCCCGACAACTATTCTGCTGTTGTATGTTTGGAATTTTTTCGAAGCCGATCGAGGTAGTCCGCCCAATGCTGCGCCGCTTCTCGTCGCTGCGGCAGCAACTGCGCGCGCGCATACACTGCGCCCAGAGCGCCTGGCATACGGTGAGACAGCGACAACTCCAGCACAATCGGATCGATGCCCAAATGCTCGTGAGCGATAGTGCGGTAGGTGGCGCGGAAACCGTGCGCAGTGATGCGGTATTCCGGCCAGATCCGCTGGTAGGCCTTGGCCAGGGATGTGGCGTCAACTGGATAGCCTGGGTAGACCGGCGAGACAAAGACCCAGCCATTGCCCGCTTCATCCACCACCCGCCGTTCATGTAGTTCACGCAACAGCACAAGGGCTTGCTCCGGCAGTGGCACGATGTGTTTGCTCTTATCCAGATGGCGTGTTTTCCCAACTACATAGCGCCAGTCGGCGCTGACCAGGTCGATGTCTTCCCAACGCATTTTCACCAACTCACCCGGGCGAACCGGCAGCATGACCAGCAAGCGCATCGCGGTGCTCACGCTGCTCGGGCTGAGTTCATCCAGACGAAGCAGAAGGTGACCCAAATCGGCTGGTCGTTCGATCGCTGGATTACTGGTCACCACATGGCGCACCTTGAGCTCTTCGGTGTTGCTCAGGGCCACGTTACGCTCCACCCAGCCACGCCCCTCAGCGAAACCGAGCACGGCACGGATGATGGTACGCACGCGCTTGGCCATGGCCAGTGTGCGTGCTCGGCGCAGGGTAGCGATGATCTCGATGATGTGGTCCAGTTTGATCTCGCTGACGGGAATGTTGCCGATGGTGGGCAGGATGTGATTGTTCAAAGCGCCGCGAAAGCCCGCGAGGGATTTGCTCACGAGGTCGTGCGACTTGAAGGCCAGCCACTGTTCGGCGACGTAACTGAATGTGCGCTCCTCATTAAGTAGCTGATCGGCGATTTTCTTGCGTTTGGCCTTCAGCGGGGCGACGTGATGAGCTACGTTCTGGCGCGCGGCTCGGGCCAAGTCGCGCGCGTCTTTCAAGCCAATGTCGGGATAACGGCCGATCGCGTACACGTTTTCCTTGCCGTTCAGGCGATACCTCATCCGCCAGTATTTTGCGGCAGGCTTGTTCGACTTCTGCGAGGCCTGAACATGCAGGTAAAGACCGGGTACCTCGCCGTCGGCGTACTTGCCGGGTTCAGCAATGGCACGCAAGAAGGCATCGCTGAGTTTACGCCGCAATGCAGGCGTGGGGAGGGGAGTCGTCATGTGCGGGTACTTTTTTTCGAAACAGGAAAAGTACCCAAAAATATACCCGCAGGAGCGTTGGAAACGAGTGGAATACGACGGACGGCCTTGGACGTAAAATAAGATTAAGACACTGATTTTATTGGTATTTTTGGATCTTGATGGAAGTCAGTCACAAGCTATCGGGATCCCCAAAGAACATCTGTATCCGCGACCGCAACCATTTTTCCGCCGGGTCGTTGTCCTGCGCTCCGCGCCAGGCCATGTGGAGCTCGAAACTGCGCACGGGGATTGGCAGGTCTTCCGCCCGCAGGCCACCGGCAGCCGTCAGCGCGTCGGCCGTGTAATCCGGCACCGTTGCAACGATGTCGGTGCCCGCCAGCAAACTCCCCAACCCGTTGAATTGCGGCACCGCCAGCACGACATGGCGCTTGCGGCCAATCTCTTCCAGTGCCTCGTCGATAAAACCCGACAAGTCACCGGCAAAGGACACCAATGCGTGGGGCCGAGCGCAGAAATCGTCGAGGGTGATGCTGCCGGGCACGCTGTCGGCGCGCAGCAGTTTCGGCATGCTGCGGCGCAGCACTTTGCGCTTGGCGTTGGCCGGCAGTTCGCTGGTGTAGCTGACCCCCACCGAGATTTCCCCCGAAGCCAGCAGCGTCGGCATCAGTAGGTAGTTGACTCGGCGCACCACCAACACGATACCGGGGGCCTCGGCGCGAATGCGCTTGAGCAGTTGCGGCAGCAAGGCGAACTCGGCGTCGTCCGAAAGGCCGATGCGGAACACCGCATTGCTGGTGGCCGGGTCGAATTCGGCGGCGCGGCTGACAGCAGTGGAAATCGAGTCCAGCGCTGGCGACAGCAGGGCAAATATCTCGTGAGCTCGCGCCGAGGGCTCCATGCTGCGGCCGGTCCGCACGAACAGTGGGTCGTCGAACAGGTTACGCAGGCGCGACAAGGCCGCGCTGATGGCCGGTTGGCCGAGGAACAGTTTTTCTGCAGCCCGCGTTACGCTGCGCTCGTGCATCAGCGTTTCGAACACGATCAGCAGGTTGAGGTCTACGCGACGCAGGTCGTTTCGATTCATTGGTGCGCTTCGCCTAAAGTGGGGCAGGGGTGAATCTTAAGGCCAAAGGCTGTTACCCTGCACGGGTTTAGGGGGACCAATCGCAGGGAAAGTCAGGTGCCCAATCGATGACAAGCATGTCGACTATTAATGACCACTGATGGTCTAACCGGCAAAGCCCGGATAGAGTCAGGGGTAATTAGAGGTTCACAAAGGCGAGGTATGCGATGTCCCGCATGATCCGTTTCCACAAGTTCGGCGCTGCCGATGTGCTCCGTTGCGAGGAGCAGGCCGAACCGTCACCGGCTGCCGGCGAAGTGCAAGTTCGCGTCGAGGCGGTTGGTGTCAGCTGGTATGACGTGCTCTGGCGCCAGAACCTGGCACCGTCCCAGGCGCGTCTGCCCGCGGGAATCGGCCACGAGATGGCCGGGGTGGTGACTGCGGTCGGTGAAGGGGTTGACGACATTGCCGTAGGCGACCGCGTCGCCAGTTTTCCGGCTACCAGTGCCAACGACCATCCGGTGTATGGCGATGTCATCGTCCTGCCGCGCACGGCTATCACCCGTTACCCGGGTGTGCTCACCCCGATCGAGGCCAGCGTGCACTACACGCCGCTGCTGATCGCCTATTTCGCCTACGTCGACCTGGCGCGGGCCAAGGCTGGGCAGACCGCGTTGGTAACGGATGCAAGCCATTGTGCCGGGCCTGCCTTCGTGCAGTTGGGCAAGGCGCTGGGGCTGAGGGTGTTCGCTGCCACCAAGGAGGAACAGCAGCGTGAGTACCTGTTGGGCCTGGGGGCCGAGAAGGTGATCGTCACCGAAGAACAGGACCTGCTGCTGCAGATTGGCAAGTACACCAACGGTCGCGGCGTGGACATGGTGCTCGATGGCATGGGTGGGCCGCAGATGTCGCTGCTGGGCGATGTGCTGGCACCTCGCGGCAGCCTGGTGCTGTACGGTCTGCAAGGCGGCAACCAGACGCCGTTCCCGGCGTGTGCGGCATTCCAGAAGAACATCCAGTTCTACGTGCATTGCATCGGTAATTTCACCGGCAAGCCGGAGCTTGGCATCAGCCAGGACCAGGTGGCCTTGCAGCGTGCCCTGCGTGATATCAACCAGTTCACCGCTGACCAGTTGCTGACCCCGCAGATCATCAAGGTGTACCCCTTCGAGCAGGTGGTGGAAGCCCACCGCTACATGGATCAATGTCCGTGTGGCGGGCGAGTGGTGCTGGACATGGCGCAACACTGACGGTTGTTTGCGTAATTTGAAACCCGGGCAGAGTCCCGGGTTTTTTTATACGCCGAATAAATGATTGTTGGCATCAAAATAGGACAATTCCTACATTAGAAGACGGCATGGATTACATGCGTGACGAAAACTTCAGGCGATTCGGAAATATTCCGCCAAGCATTCCGACTTGAACTGTTTTCTTGCAGCGTTCAATGTGATCCTGCTTTCGTGCTGAATGGTTTTTTTACCGCGATCTGTATCTTCAATTCGCTTTGCATCCCTCGATAATGGCCCGGTGATGGTTTGCGCAAGGAGCGTGGCATGAGCATGGCGATGCCTGAGTCAAGGCAGTCTAGGGCAGCAGCGGGCGGTCGCAGGGGTGGTTTCCTCTCAATGGCTTGGCGACAGTGATGCTTTACGTGATTACTTTCGCTTGGATGTAGGAAATTTCTTCTGGACAAGTTCGACGCATGTTGAAGTTCAAGTGCTTGGCACGGCTTGCGTTCGCTACATGTAGTAGGTGAGGTGGTTTCGTGACGGCTATTCACGATCAGGCAATGCAATATATCTACCAGCAAGTGCTCGAACGCTTGCTGAGCCATATGTCCCAGGCGCAGCGCGCTTCTTTGCAGTTACTGATACAGCGCCTGCTGATTTCAGCTGGCGGCACCGAGTACATTGGCACTTTCCGTTTGCAGGTATTGCACGGCAGCGATCGTCAGAGTACCCGGCTGTTGGCCATGCTGCGCGCGGCGCAACTGAGCATCGCCCTGCGTGCGCCGGTAACCTTCCAGTTGCAGGTGTTGGTGGTCAGCTTGCCGATGGCGTGTAGCGGAACGCTGCAAGCCCATGAGCGCAGTTTCAGTACCCTGTTCATGCAGGATGACCCGCGGGTGCAATTGCAGATGATCCAGGGGCGCGAAGTGGTGCCTTTCAACTGCCGGCCCCCAGTAGCCCCCGAACGCTGGCTGTTGGCAAGAGACGCCATGCTGGAGTTCGGTCACCTGGTCGATGCCAGGCCCGAAGCCTTGTTGGGTAGCCGCCTGTTTCTGGACCTGGCGGGGGCCATAAGTTTTGCTCTATGGGTACAGGCGCCCGCCGATGCAGTGGTCACCGCCGTTTCCGGGTTGCAGCGGCGCCGTTACCTGGCGTGGGCCCGGCGCAGCCTGCGCATGGCCGGCGAGCGGGGGCCGCATGTGATGCATCAGTGCCTGGCGATGCTGGCCCACGGTCTTGGGCGCTTGCCCGGCGCCGTGGATGTAGCGCCGGGGTGCCTGGCCGGGCCATTGCATGTCGATGCACCACAAGGTGTGCCGGTGCGGCTGTTTGCTATTGATGACCTGCTGCCGCACTTGCTTGATGAGCAGCCACTTGACGCCATGCTCGATTGCAGCTTCGAAGCCGCGCCGGATGCCTGGCCGCTGCCCGCATTTCTCGACCCACTGGTCACCGCGCAACTGCACGAGTTGCGTGCACGCAGCCTAGAGCCACAGGTCAGTCGCCCGGCGTTGCGGCTGGCGGGACAGGCGGGTGGCAGCGGACCGCGTGAGGGCCATCAATCATTGCTCGGCAAAACCTACGGGATCAACCAGACCCAACTGGTGTGCCTGCTTTTCAGCCCCTTCGCCAGGCAGGGGAAGAACCTCGAGCGTTTTCTGCAATGCCGGCACGCTGACATGCTGGTAGCACTGCCCTACCTGCACAGGGCGTTGCAAGGCAAGCCTTGCCCCGATGCGGTGAAAGCCTGGCTGGTCAACACCAGCGGTCTGCCGCTGGGGAAACTGCGAGCAATCTATGGTGGGCAGCTGCCACTGACCACCTGGCGTCTGCTGAACAACCTGGCCCGCCGCGATGTACACCTGCGGTTGCTGCCACGACAGGCGCGGGGGCGGCGACGTGGTTGCGAGGGTCCGCCTTGAAGGAGCGAGCGGGACGCGGCGAGTTCGCTTATCGAAAGGTATATCGTTACCTGGAGGCATTGATTGGCCAGGCATCCTGCGGCGGCCCTTGCCGGTTACCGTCACTGCGTGCACTGTCGCGACGGCTGCGGGTTTCGTTGGCCACGGTGCAAAGTGCCTACAGCCTGCTGGAGGAGGAGGGGCGGGTACACTGCCTGCCGCGGTCGGGGTATTACGTGCTGATCACTGGCAGCCAGCCGGTCCCGTGCTGGCACGCCCCCTTGCCAGCACGACCACTGCTGGAGCGCGCTTTGCTCGGCCACGAACGACGCCTTGGCCGTCAGCGTGAACGCAGCGCTGCGCCCTGGGAGGCGCTGGGCAGTACCCGTTTACGTAACGCCCTGGCTGAGCGATACACCCGTTCGTCCAGCCAGTATTGGCGTGCCGAAGATGTGCAACTGGGCCCTGATGTACTGACGTTGCTCGATACCCTGCTCGCGGCGCTGGCGATGCAAGGTGGCACGGTACTGGTGCACTCTCCCTGTTGCTGGCAGGTGTTGCGTGCATTGGCACGTGCTGGCATGTGTGTGCTGGAGGTGCCGCTGGATGCCCGTGGCAATTTGGACCTGCGCGCCTTGGCCAGGCTATTGGGCAGCGAGCCGGTAAGGATGCTGGTCATGCCGTCGTGCCTGGGTATGCCACAGGGGCGGCTCATTTGCACGCACTACCAGCAGCAACTGGCCCTGATGCTAGAACGGCACCCGGTATGGTTGCTGGAAAACGATCTGGACAGTGAGCTCTGCTTCAACGGGCCGCCCCCTGCACGCCTGCGCGATTGGGTCGACCCGCGCAGGCTGTTGGTAATGGGGGCGCTTGAAGCAGTGGTGGGGGCCGAGGCGCCGTATGCCTATGTCCTTGGCCTTGATGCAGCGCTGCCCGAGGCATTCGCCGAGCGTGGGTTCAGGCTCGCGCCGCTGCGCCTGCAGGCCCTTGCGCACATGTTGGCCAAAGGGGACATCGAGACGCAGTTGGTCGAACTGCGCACGAACCTGCAAGCACGCATGCGAAGCCTGGCCAGTGCGCTGGGGTCACAATTCGCCCAGCGGGCAGTGATGGAAATACCTCAGGGCGGGCAAATGCTATGGGTGCGTTTTGCCCAGCCTTTGGCCTGGGATGTGATCGCCGCCGCATTGGCAGGTTCCGCATTGCATGCGTTGCCGGGCGAGCGGTTCAGCTCGCAGGGGCGGTTCCAGCAATACATGGCACTGGTATGGCTGGGGGATAATCCTGGCGAGCTGCAACAGGCGGTGGAGCGGCTGGCGCAAGCGCTGGAGCAGCGTTGCGGGCGACATGTCCGGATCCCGAGTTGAGCTCTCCCCGACAAGGCCGCCTCACGGCTGTCGCGATCGGGCTGGTAAGCCTCCCAGTGCCGATCACCGCACCCGATGCGACCCACGGCTCTTGTCATGCATGCGGGTCTGTATGTATAACCAGTGCCTGTTCCCGCAATCTGACTCCAACCCGTGATCGCCCATTCTGTCGACGACCCGTTCTACTACCTGCACAATTTCCGGCAGGTGCTGCTTTGGGTCGAACATCGCTACGAAGACCTGCTCGATGAGCATGAGCTGGCCTTCATCCGAACCTTCAGCCAACTGCAAGCACCCGCCCAGGCCTTGTTGGTGCGCATGGTCATGCGCAAAGGCGAGCTGTTTCGCAGCGACCGGCTCGACTATGTCGAAATCGGCGACACTGCGCTG
Source organism: Pseudomonas sp. BN607 (assembly GCF_029871175.1). Taxonomy (NCBI): domain Bacteria; kingdom Pseudomonadati; phylum Pseudomonadota; class Gammaproteobacteria; order Pseudomonadales; family Pseudomonadaceae; genus Pseudomonas; species Pseudomonas sp. BN607. Next base: position 10,919 of record NZ_SSOE01000030.1, on the reverse strand, counting down.
GCGCTGCAACCGCTGCAGGCCCTCGGCTGGGTTCGCGAACCTGAGGAACTGGACCTTGCCCAGCTGTTTGCCCTGCTGCGCAAGGACGAACTGGCGCGCTGCTTTGCCACGCAACTGGTCCGGCCGCGTGCAGCCAAGCATGAGCTGATGGCACAGCTACAACCCTTGGCGCTGGCAGCCCGATCACTGGCTGAATGGTTCCCCGGCTGCGAGGTGCGCATCCTGCAGTGGTGCCTGCAACCGCTGTGCGACCGCATGCGCCTGCTGTTCTTCGGCAACCTGTACCAGGACTGGTCAGACTTCGTCCTGGCCGACCTGGGCCTGCTGCGCTACGAGCAGGTGCCATTCAGTACCGATTCCCGGGCCTTGCATTACCGTGCCGAAGTCGACCTGGCCATGGCCTTGCACCAGTGTGCCGAGCGCCTGGAGCAGGGTGACGACCCCAGGTCGATCCTCACCGTGATGGAGGGTTTGCACAGTGACAACGCCTGGCTGGCCCGGCGTCATGCGCGGTTGCAGTTCGCGCTTGGCCAACAATGCGAGCGGCGGGGGGACTGGGACCTGGCCATGGCGGTATACGCTCAGTGCAACCATGCCCAGGCCCGTATTCGCCAAGTACGTGTGCTGGAGCGCAGCGAACAGTGGCCAGAGGCCCACGCAGTGGCGTTGCAGATGGCTGCGGCACCCGCTAATGCGCTGGAAGTGCAGGCGCTGGAGCGCATGCTGCCGCGCCTGGCGCGCAAGCTTGGTGGCCCGCCACAGCGGCGTCAGCGAGTCGCGCCGCTTGAGCTGATCGAACTGCAGTTGCCTGCCGAGCACGCAACGCTGGGGGTGGAAGAAGCCGTGCGGCAGCACCTGGCACTAGAGGGAGGCCAGGTGCACTACGTGGAGAACACGCTGTTCAACAGCCTGTTCGGCCTGTTGTGCTGGGAGGCTGTATTCGCGCCGGTGCCTGGCGCCTTCTTCAATCCGTTTCAGGCTGGGCCGCAGGATCTGCACGACGGTGATTTCCGGCAGCGCCGCGCTGCACTGTTCGAGCGCTGCCTGGGCCGGCTTGACGATGGCAGCCATCGCCAGGCGATCCTGGACTGTTATGCGGCCAAACAGGGCCTGCAGTCGCCGTTCGTATTCTGGCCCATGCTCAGTGAACAACTGCTGGAACAGGCCCTTGCGTGCCTGCCTCCTGCCCAGCTGAAGCACTGCTTTCAGCGCCTGTTGCAGGACATCCGTAGTAACCGGGCGGGCATGCCCGACCTGATCCAGTTCTGGCCCGAACAGGGCCGTTATCGCATGGTCGAGGTCAAGGGGCCCGGCGATCGCCTGCAAGATAACCAGCTGCGCTGGCTAGCGTTCTGCCGGGAGCACGGCCTGCCCGTCGCGGTGTGCCATGTGCGCTGGAGTGAAACGCCTTGAGCTACAGTGTGGCGGTGCGCGCCTTGTGCGAATTCAGCGCCAAGGTGGGTGACCTGGATCTGCGCTTCACACCTTCACCCACCGCTCAGGAAGGCATTGCAGGCCACCAGCGTGTAGTGGCGCAGCGTGCTGCTGGCTATGAGGCGGAAATCACCCTCGAAGGCCAGTTCGAAACCCTGCGGGTACGCGGCCGAGCCGACGGTTATGACCCTGCCAGCAACCGGCTGGAAGAAATCAAGACCCACCGTGGCGAGCTGGCGCGCCAGCCGCCCAACCATCGCCAGTTGCACTGGGCGCAGGCCAAGGTCTACGGCTGGCTGTTGTGCCAGGCGCGACAGCTGCCGGCTATCGAGGTGGCACTGGTGTACCTGAACGTGGACAGCGATGGCGAGACGTTATTCACCGAGCACTGCACGGCGGCTGAATTGCAGGCCTTCTTTGAAACCCAATGTCAGCGGTTTCTGGGGTGGGCGCGGTTTCAGCAACAACGCCTGGCCGAGCGTGACCAAGGCCTGCAGGCGCTGAACTTCCCCTATCCGGAGTTTCGCCAAGGTCAGCGGCAACTGGCCGAAACCCTCTACAAGGCAGTGAGCACTGGCCGATGCCTGATGGCCCAGGCCAGCACCGGCATCGGCAAGACCCTCGGCACCTTGTTCCCGCTGCTGAAGGCGATGGTACCGCAGCAACTCGACAAGCTGTTCTTTCTCACAGCCAAGACCCCGGGCCGGGCGCTGGCCCTCGATGCCATGCGCCAGATCAGCGCTGCCACGCCACAGCCCGCCTTGCGCACACTGGAACTGATCGCTCGCGACAAAGCCTGTGAACACCCTGACAAGGCCTGCCATGGTGAGGCCTGCCCATTGGCTGCGGGGTTTTACGACCGCTTGCCGGCAGCGCGTGAAGCCGCGGCAGCACGACCCTTGCTCGACCGCGACACCCTGCGCGAAGTGGCGTTGGCGCATCAGGTGTGCCCGTATTACCTGGGCCAGGAAATGGCGCGCTGGGTCGACGTGCTGGTCGCCGACTACAACTATTACTTCGATGCCCACGCCTTACTGTTCGGCCTGACCCAACTCAACCAGTGGCGGGTCGCGGTGCTGGTGGACGAAGCACACAACCTGGTCGAGCGCGGGCGCGGCATGTACAGCGCCAGCCTTGACCAGGGCCAGTTGCAGGCCCTGCGCCAGCGCAAACCGCCAGGGCTGACCGGTGCCCTGGACCGCCTGAACCGCCAGTGGAATGCGCTGTACAAGGCGCAGCGTGCGCCATACCAGACCAGTGATTCGCTGCCCGACGGCCTGTTGCGTGCCCTGCAGCAGTGCATCGGGGTGATCCAGGAACAAATGAACCAGGCGCCCGCGCACATGGACCCGCCGGTGTTGCAGTTCTTTTATCAGGCCCTGCAGTTCAGCCGGGTCGCCGAGCTTTTCGACGAGCACTTCCTGTTCGATATCAGCCAGCGCCAGGGCCCGCGCAAACGCCGGCTGGCGACCCTGTGCCTGCGCAACGTCACCCCGGCGCGGCTGCTGGCGCCGCGCATGCAGGCGGCGCGCAGTGTGACCCTGTTTTCCGCCACGTTGAGCCCGCGGCATTTCTACGGCGACTTGCTGGGCATGCCTGCCGACACCGCCTGGTTGGAGGTGGCCGCGCCGTTTCGCGCCGAACAGCTAGAGGTGCGCATTGCCACCCAGGTGTCTACCCGTTACCAGCAGCGCCAGGCCTCGCTGGCTCCGATCGTCGATCTGATTGCCCGGCAGTATGAGCAGATGCCGGGCAACTACCTGGCGTTCTTCAGCAGTTTTGAATATCTGCAGCAGGTGGCTGGGCTGCTGGCCGAGCGGCATACACAGATTCCACTCTGGATGCAGGAACCGGGCATGGACGAGGCAGCCCGTGAGGCGTTTCTGGATCGCTTCGTTGCCGATGGCCGCGGCGTGGGCTTTGCGGTATTGGGTGGTGCGTTCGGCGAAGGGGTCGATTTGCCGGGCACGCGGTTGATCGGCGCCTTTGTCGCCACCCTCGGGCTGCCTCAGGTGAACCCGGTCAATGAGCAGTTCAAGCAACATTTGGGGCGGCAGTTTGGCGCTGGCTTCGATTATGCCTATCTCTACCCTGGGGTGCGCAAGGTGATCCAGGCGGCGGGCCGGGTGATCCGGGGCGACCAGGACCGCGGCGTGTTGGTGCTGATCGATGAACGTTTTGCAGAACCCCGGGTGCAACAGATGTTCCCGGGGTGGTGGCCAGCGGCCGAAGAATGCCCGTGAGCCTTGCGACGGGTTGCACGGGTATAGGCAGGGCTCAATTCGTTCGATGGCTTCAATTGGGGTAAGATCCCGGGCGGTGCCGATTTTAAAAACGTTGAATATCAAGGTGATGGCACTTTACCGCGGCCTGTTTTGTAGGCATTCAGACTCACCGGTATCTCGTTTTGATTTGCTTCAGGGTTGGCCCGCTGGGTTGCCGGCCAACGCTTCGCTACAGGATTCACGTTTTGACCGACCTCTCGAAAAATCCGCTGCTGCAGTACATGGCCCGCCTGGCCCCATCCAGCCAGCAAACCATGCGCTACATTCTTCAGGACGCCGCCGACCGGCTGGGCTTTGCCGACTGTAATATCGTCGACGTGCCTTGGCATCGGCTCGAGCCCGGCCACGTGATTGCCCTGGTGTCCGCCCTGCGTGCCGACGGGTACGCCCCCAACAGTTCGTCGCTGTACGTGAACGCCATCCGGGGCGTGATGAACGAGGCATGGCGCCAAGGCCTGATCGACCATGAGCAGTTGCTGCGCATTCGCGAGGTCAAGCCGGCCAGTGGTACCCGGCTGCCACCCGGGCGCAACCTGCGGCGCAGCCTGATCCGCGAGTTGATGGATGTGTGCGCAGCCGACCCCCGGCCGCAAGGTGTGCGCGACGCGGCGATCATCGCCTTGTTGTATGGCACCGGTATGCGCAAGTCGGAATCGGTGGATATTGACCTGGACCAGGTCGATTTCGAGGCACGCAGCCTGCAGGTGGTGGGCAAAGGCAACCACCAGCTGGTCAAGTACGCACCGCCATGGGCGTTCGAAAAATTGCAGGCATGGCTCGCACTGCGCCGGCAGGACCTGCCGGCTGGCGTCGAGGACGACCCCTTCCTGTTCAATCGCATTCGCCGGGGCAGCCACATCACCCGTGCGCGCATCACCAAGCATGCGATCTACTACATCGCCCGCCAGCGCGGCGCCCAGGTAGGGGTAAAGATCATGCCGCACGATTTCCGCCGGGCGTTCATTACCCGGGTGATCGAAGAGCACGACCTGTCGATTGCGCAAAAGCTGGCGCATCATGTCAACATCCAGACCACAGCCATCTACGACCGGCGCGACGACAACGAACGTCGGCGTGCGGTGGACCGTTTCGACTACTGACCTTGGGATCCAGGGCTGTTCCGCAGCCCGCATCCGGTTGGCACCGAAACAGGGCCAGGGTGCGCCCCCGCTTTGTGCGCCGTTAGCCCCCATGCTCGATGCCAGAGCGGCGGGGGCAAAAGTTTCATCTGCCTTCACCTGCGGAGTTGGCCCGCAACCTGCTATATCCAGCCTGCGAATTTGATCGAGTGGTCAGGCCGTGCGCGCTAGCAGCCGCCCGTGCCGAGCCCTCTAAACGGCCAGCAGGCCACGGATTTCAGGGGCCGCAGGATGTCGCTCGCGGAGCAGATCGAACAACAACAAGACGATGCAGGCTGGAGCGCCCACCTGCAGTTGCGCTTTGTCAGGCGCGATGATGTGACCCGCCTTGGTGCGTGGAGGCATTTCGGACCTCTTTTGGTGCAGCGGCCGTTCTATCCGGAAGGTGCACCCTGCCACGTCTATGTCTTGCACCCGCCGGGCGGCATCGTCGCTGGCGACCGCCTGGAGCTGGACATCCACCTGGAGCCCGGCAGCCATGCGCTGCTGACCATGCCTGGCGCAAGCAAGTTCTACCGCAGCGTCGGCCCCACCGCGCGGCTGGCTCAGCGCTTCAAGCTGGGCGCGGGAAGCACCCTCGAGTGGCTGCCACAGGACAGCATCTTCTTTTCGGGTGCCCGCGCCAGCCTCGCCAGCCACTTCATCCTTGAGCCAGGCGCACGCCTGCTAGCCTGGGAAACCCTGTGCCTCGGCCGCCCAGTCATGCACGAGCGCTTCGACCACGGTGCCCTCGACAACCTTCTGCACATCGAACTGCCCGACGAGGTTGGCCTCCACGAGCGCCTGCGTATCGAAGGCGGGCAGCTGGATAAGCTCGGCGGCCATCCGCTGCTCGCCACCTTCTGCGCCGCACCGGCCGACCAGGCGGTGCTGGAGCTGGTGCGCCCGTTGCTCGACGAATTGGGTAACCCGGCTGGCGCGACCCTGCTCGGGTCGCTGCTGGTGATCCGCCTGCTCGACCATGACAACCAACACCTGCAACACACCCTGCAACGCCTGTGGCATGTGCTACGGCCGGCCGTCCTCGGCTTGCCAGCCTGCCCGCCGCGTATCTGGGCCACCTGAGAGAGCGCCATGGAGCTGACCCCAAGAGAGAAAGACAAACTGCTGCTGTTCACCGCCGCGTTGCTGGCGGAGCGGCGCCTGGCCCGTGGCCTGAAGCTCAATTACCCGGAAGCCGTGGCGTTGATCAGCGCTGCGGTGCTGGAAGGCGCCCGCGATGGCCGTACTGTCGCCGAGCTGATGAGCCTTGGCCGCGAAGTGCTGACCCGCGAGCAGGTGATGCCCGGCATCGCCGAAATGCTCCACGACGTGCAGGTCGAAGCGACCTTCCCGGACGGCACCAAGCTGGTGACCGTGCATGACCCGATTGTTTGAAACCGCCAAGGAGCGCCGCATGATCCCAGGTGAAATCCAGGTCGCCGCTGGCGACATCGAGCTGAACAGCGGCCGCGCAACGGTCAGCGTCAGCGTGGCCAACCACGGCGACCGACCGGTGCAGGTTGGCTCGCACTACCACTTTTACGAAGTCAACGAGGCGTTGGTGTTCGACCGTGCGCCGACCTTGGGCTTTCGCCTGGACATCCCGGCCGGCACCGCGGTGCGCTTTGAGCCTGGCCAGGCACGTACCGTGCAACTGGTGGCCTACGCCGGCAAGCGTGAGGTGTATGGCTTTCAGGGCAAGGTAATGGGCGCGCTGGAGGGCAGGGCATGAGCCGTATTTCCCGGCAGGCCTATGCCGACATGTTCGGCCCCACCGTGGGTGACCGTGTGCGCCTGGCCGATACCGCGTTATGGGTGGAAGTCGAAAAAGACTTCACGATTTATGGCGAAGAGGTGAAGTTTGGCGGTGGCAAGGTCATCCGCGATGGCATGGGGCAGGGCCAGATGCTGGCTGCCGAAGCCATGGACCTGGTGCTGACCAATGCCTTGATCATCGACCACTGGGGTATCGTCAAGGCTGATATCGGCATCAAGCACGGGCGCATTGCCGTGATCGGCAAGGCCGGCAACCCCGATGTGCAGCCGGGCGTCAACGTGCCGGTCGGGCCAGGTACCGAAGTGATCGCGGCTGAAGGCAAGATCGTCACCGCCGGCGGGGTCGACTCGCATATCCACTTCATCTGCCCGCAACAGGTGGATGAGGCACTGAACAGTGGCGTCACCACCTTCATCGGCGGCGGCACCGGCCCGGCGACTGGCACCAATGCCACCACGTGCACGCCTGGCCCTTGGTATCTGGCGCGCATGCTGCAGGCCGCCGACAGCCTGCCGATCAACATCGGCCTGCTGGGCAAGGGTAATGCCTCGCGCCCTGAAGCGTTGCGCGAGCAGATTGCCGCGGGCGCGGTAGGGCTCAAGCTGCATGAGGACTGGGGCTCGACACCTGCGGCCATCGACTGCTGCCTGGGCGTGGCCGAAGAAATGGACATTCAGGTGGCGATTCATACCGACACCCTCAACGAGTCCGGCTGTATCGAAGACACCCTGGCGGCGATCGGCGACCGCACCATCCACACCTTCCATACCGAAGGTGCCGGTGGTGGCCATGCGCCCGACATCATTCGCGCGGCGGGGCAGGCCAACGTGCTGCCGTCCTCGACCAACCCGACCCTTCCGTACACCGTCAACACCGTGGACGAGCACCTGGACATGCTCATGGTCTGCCACCACCTGGACCCCAGCATCGCCGAAGACGTGGCCTTCGCCGAGTCGCGTATCCGCCGTGAAACCATCGCCGCCGAAGACATCCTTCACGACATGGGCGCCTTCGCCATGACCTCTTCCGACTCGCAAGCCATGGGCCGGGTTGGCGAAGTGGTACTGCGCACCTGGCAGGTGGCGCACCAGATGAAGCTGCGTCGTGGCCCGTTGGCACCGGATACCAGCTACAGCGACAACTTCCGGGTCAAGCGCTACATCGCCAAATACACCATCAACCCGGCGCTCACCCATGGCATCGGCCACGAGGTGGGTTCGGTGGAACCCGGCAAGCTGGCCGACCTGGTGCTGTGGGCGCCAGCGTTCTTTGCGGTCAAGCCGGCTCTGGTGATCAAGGGCGGGATGATCGTTACCGCGCCCATGGGCGATATCAACGGCTCCATCCCCACGCCACAACCAGTGCATTACCGGCCGATGTTCGGCGCATTGGGCGCGGCGCGGCATGCCACGCGCATGACCTTCCTGCCCCAGGCAGCCATGGCCCGTGGCCTGGCCGAGGCCTTGAACCTACGCAGCCTGATTGGTGTGGTCGACGGTTGTCGCCGGGTACGCAAGCCGGACATGGTCCACAACACCTTGCAGCCGCTGATCGAGGTCGATGCGCAGACCTATCAGGTGCGTGCCGATGGCGAGCTGCTGGTTTGCGAGCCGGCCAGCGAACTGCCGCTGGCCCAGCGCTATTTCCTGTTCTGAAGGAGCACCGATGATTGTCTTGAATCGCCGTATCACCGACCCCGGCACGCTCGCCGAAACCGGCACTGTCACCCTCGACGTGGACAGCCGTATCAAGAGCCGTTTGCGGCTGACGCTGGACGATGGCCGCGAGGCCGGGCTGATGCTGGAGCGCGGCCACCTGTTGCGCGGTGGTGAACTGCTGGCCGATGCCGAAGGCAACCAGCTGATCCGTGTGCTGGCAGCGCCGGAGGCAGTGTCCACGGTGCGTTGTGCTGATCCACACCTGCTGGCCCGTGCCGCCTACCACCTGGGTAACCGGCATGTGCCGTTGCAGATCGAGCCTGGCCTGCTGCGCTTCCAGCACGACCATGTACTGGACGACATGCTGCGTGGCCTGGGCCTGACCGTGGAGGCTGAACAGGCCCCGTTCGAGCCTGAAGCCGGCGCCTACCAGAGTGCCCCGCACGGCCATAGCCACAATCATGCCCATGGCCACGATCACCCGTTCGTGCGCCTGCCTGCCCATTCCTGAACTGCCCTGGAGTAACCCATGAAAAAGACTTTCGCCCTGTTTCTGCTGATGCTGGCGCTGCCAGCGTTCGCTCACCCAGGCCATGACAGCAACCCGCTGCACGATGGGTTGCTGCATCCGCTGACCGGGCTCGACCACCTGCTGATGCTGCTGGGTACCGGCGTGCTCGCTGCACTGACCCGGCGTAACCTGACGCTGCCCCTGGCCACCCTGGCAGCCATGTTTGGTGGTGCGGTGTGTGGTCACCTGTTCGGCGACGTGCTGGGCATGGAAACCTTGATCGCCGTATCGCTGTTGGTCGCTGCCGGGGCGGTGCTGCTGCCAAGCCGCCAGCTGCTGCTGGCCATGGCCATGCCAGTGTTTGCCCTGTTCCATGGTTGGGCCCATGGTGTAGAAGCCACGCCAAGCGCGTTCTGGCAGTTCAGCCTCGGCTTTGTCACGGTCAGCGGCCTGCTGCTGGCGGCCGGCTTTGCGGTCGGTTGCCTGCTGCGCCGCCACAGTGGGCTGCAGAAAGCCTTCGGCGGCGGCCTGCTGGCCGGCGCTGCACTGGTGCTGGCCGGTTGATGAACAGCGACCTGGCGTTGCTGCGCCTGCTGCAGCTGGCCAGCCCCGGCTTGCCGGTGGGCGGCTTTACCTACTCACAGGGCCTGGAGTGGGCGGTCGAGGCGGGCTGGGTAAGGGGCGTTGAGGGCTTCGCTGCCTGGCAGCGTGAGCAGCTCAATGACACCCTGGCCTGCCTCGACTGGCCAGTGCTGGCGCGCCTTTACCAGGCTTGCCAGACCGAGAATGCCGAGGCTTTCGGCCACTGGAGCCGCTTTCTGCTGGCCAATCGCGAAACCGCCGAGCTGCGCCTGGAAGAACAGCAGCGTGGCGCGGCCCTGGCGCGGCTGCTCGATGGCTGGCAGTTGGGCCAGGCGCCAGCCTGGCGGGCCAGCCTGGAACTGACCCAGTTGGGCGGCATGGCCTGGCTGGCCGCACATTGGGGCATCCCGCTGCGCCAGTTGGCGTTGGGGCATGGTTTCGCTTGGCTGGAAGGTGCGGTCATGGCCGGGGTCAAGCTGGTGCCGTTCGGTCAGCAGGCGGCCCAGACCGTGCTGCGCGATCTCGGCGCCGACCTGCCTGCGGCCCTCGACGGGGCCCTTGCTCTTGGCGATGGCCAGCTTGGCGGCGGCCTGCCGTTGCTGGCCATTGCCTCATCGCGTCATGAAACCCAATACACCCGTTTGTTCCGTTCCTGAGGACTGCCTGCATGCAAAGCTATCAACAACCCCTGCGCGTCGGTGTCGGCGGCCCCGTCGGCTCTGGCAAGACTGCACTGCTGGAAGCGCTGTGCAAGGCCATGCGCGATCACTACCAGATAGCCGTGGTCACCAACGACATCTACACCAAGGAAGACCAGCGCATCCTCACCGAGGCCGGCGCCCTGGAGCCGGAACGTATCGTTGGCGTCGAAACCGGCGGTTGCCCGCACACGGCGATCCGCGAAGATGCTTCGATGAACCTAGCGGCGGTCGAAGCGCTGGCGCGCAAGTTCGGCAACCTTGAAGTCATTTTCGTGGAAAGCGGTGGAGACAACCTCAGCGCCACCTTCAGCCCGGAGCTGGCCGACCTGACCATCTACGTGATCGATGTGGCTGAGGGCGAGAAAATCCCGCGCAAGGGTGGCCCGGGCATTACCAAATCGGATTTCCTGGTGATCAACAAGACTGACCTGGCACCTTATGTGGGGGCTTCGCTGGAGGTAATGGAGCGCGATACCCAGCGCATGCGCCCCCAGCGGCCTTGGACCTTCAGTAACCTGAAGAAGGGCGAGGGTCTGCAAGCGGTGATCGACTTCATCGTCGAGCGCGGCATGCTGGGTTTGCGGACCTGACAGAACGAGGTCTCTGTGGGAGCGGCTTTAGCCGCGAACACGGGCGAAGCCCGTGCCATGCACCGTGTTGGATGCTTCGCGGGGCAAGCCCGCTCCCACAGGCACCCCCGCAGGCTTGAGGCTGATGCAGTACCTGGGGAAACAACTGGCTTGCTCAATTTCTAGAATCCAGCGCGATCCCTGTGGGAGCGGGTTTGCCCGCGAACACCGGCGGAGCCGGTGCCATGCACCGTGTTGGATTCTTCGCGGGACAAGCCCGC